>METF01000211.1:0-8478 GCA_001771235.1 Candidatus Zhuqueibacterota bacterium RBG_16_48_16 | reverse complement strand
GCGCCTCGGCAAAGTGGCCGATACGGCATTTTGCCATCACCGGTATGGAAACGGTTTTCTGGATGGCCCTGATGACCGTTGGATCGGACATGCGAGCGACGCCGCCGAAGGCGCGAATATCCGCGGGAATCCGCTCCAATGCCATCACGGCAACGGCCCCGGCGTCCTCGGCTATTCTGGCCTGGTCCGCCGTTGTCACGTCCATGATGACACCGCCTTTGAGCATCTCCGCCAGGCCGATTTTCAGCTTCATGTTTTTCGCTGTTTGCATTTTTTGGACCTCAACTATTTATGCAAAAATAAAACTAATAAATTTCCCGAATAAATACAAACGAGATTTTATGCAAATTCATTCACACAGGTAAGGTATAGTACTGATGTTATTTTTTGAGTAACTGTCTAGCCAAGCTACGCCTCAAACCGACGAGAAAGAATTGTCCCAACGGATAGAAACAACCCAACGGATGAGAAGAATTGTTTTTATCAGTTGGGTTGTTTCTATCCGTTGGCAGCTTTCATCGGTTGGTCGAAACTTGCTCCGTTTGTAAAGAATCCTGCAGCTCAAAATCTTAGTACTACAGCGAAAGTTTTAAGTGGAATATCGATCTATCCATTCCTCTTAATAAAAAGGGGGTGTCATTCTTTTAAGAATCTTTGTCAAGAGTGCACAAATTGAAAAAGATGCAGACTGATCCGGGAGTTCCTCCTAAAAAATGCCCTTACAGCGGGTATGATGACACAATTACAAAGATTCTCAAGAGAATGACAGTCACGCTGAATTGCGGACACGGTAGATGGTATTCGGTCTACCACGACGAGGCATCCGACACACCAAAAGTTGTTCGTTTAAGGATTAACATAAAAAGTTTCGCTGTAGTATTATTTTGTCCAAAATTATTCTGCCAATTAGAAAAATCAGCTCCGTGATTACTCCGATTGCTCTGAGTCTCCTGGTATCTGGTCCTCGATTTTACCCTGTGATCAGCTACTTGATTGCCTATTTCACGCACCCCAGAGGTGACCCGTATGGACCGGTTTGCCCTGCAATTTCAGGTAATAAAACAACTGACCTTTATGCTGGCTGAGGTGGTCGATCATTTGCAGAAGGCGATGTCCCAACACCATCTCGCTCGAGTCCCAGGGGGCATTGGCGATGTTGTTGGCCAGTGCGCTTTCGTCGCATTGCGCGAGCATGTCAAGTGCCAGCTTTTTATCCATCGCCAAAAGCTCTTTCGCCCTGGCGACTCTTTCTATTGTCGGCAGTTTTTCCGCCGGCGGCAGCATCTCCTCCGGTGGCAGATCGCTAAACTCGACACCTTCCGGCAGACCCCAATCACCGGTGACGAAACCACGTATGGCGGCACCGCAGGCGTCGGTGATGTGCCGGAGCAGTTGACCGGTGGTCATCCAGTTATTTTCAGCACAAGGCTTCCAATCGAGGCTGTCGTCTTCAACAAGATCCAACAGCCCCTCCGTTACTGTGTAAGTGTGTTCGATTTCGTTTTTGAGCAGTTCTGTCCAGTTCATGGTTGCCTCCCTTTAAAACCTGATCTTGCGCCTGGAATTCGACTTATTATTCTTATTGTCACCCGTGTGTACGTTGCAGGTCTCTACCGGCTGGTAGCGGACATCAAAAATCTCCCGAATGACATTCGGGCATGAGTTGGTGGCCAGGAGTTTTGTGTCCTTACACACCTCCAATTCAACAACACCCTCCGGTCTGACAAAATCTTCAACCGGCAGTTGGAGCGTATCGTAGGCAGCCTTTATGGTCGTAACTGCCATAGGCAGAGCCGCCTTGGCGCCGGATTGCCTTTTCCCCAAAGATAAAGCCGGATCATCCAGACCTACCCATACGCTCACGACCATCTGTGGCGTAAAAGTAATATACCAGGCGTCGGTAAAGTCATTCGTCGTGCCGGTTTTAGCGCCTGCCGGTCGCAGGAAATTATAGACAGACCGGGACGCGGCGCCGGTTCCGGATGTAGCAGCCGTCTGCAGCATGTTCGCCATGATGTAGGCCGTCTCTTCCCTTAAAACGCCCTTGCTCTGGGGAATCGTGCGCTCCAAAATATTGCCATAGCGGTCTTCAACCCGAATAACCGACATGGGTTTGGCCAGCACACCGCGATTGGCAAAAGCGCCAAAGGCGGAAGTGATCTCTAACGGCACAACGCCAATCGCCCCCAGCGCTATGGCATCGACTGCTTCCAGCGGCGTGGTAATGCCCAGGTGTCGGGCGTAGCTTATGACCTCCTCCGGGGGCACATCCTCCTGAACGAGTCGGGCCGTGACCAGGTTTAATGAATATTTAAGCCCGTCCCGTAACGTTGTTTTTCCGCCTATCGAAAGGTCGTAATTTTGTGGCGTCCAGCGGGAGCCGTCGGCCATTTGCACGACGATCGGTTGATTGAGCTTTTCGTAACATGGCATGTAGCCGTTATCGACAGCGGCGGTATAGACAAAAGGCTTGAACGCCGATCCGGGCTGGCGCCGCGCCTGAACCGCGCGGTTAAACTGGCTTTCATGAAACGATCTTCCGCCGATCATGGCCAGGATGTGGCCGTTGCGAGGGTCCAAGGCCAGCAGGCTCACCTGCACCCGCCCTTTTTCATTGATTAATGAATCGGCAAAGTGCTTATTTTTTAGCAGCAGATCAATTGGCGTCTTTCTTAAAATACTCGGAGGCACAAGCTTGATGAATTCGTCTCTTCTGCGAAGGTTATTTTCCGCGACACTTTGAACGTCCGGCAGATATTTCATGACGGCTTTTTCAGCTTCGGCTTGCACGCGGGTATCCAATGTGGTGTAGATATTCATCCCGCCTTTGTAAAGGTCCATGCCATAAGTGTTCTGCAGGTTCTGGCGGATATATTCTGTGAAATAGGCGGCAAAGTCCGAAGTGATGAACGGAGGTGCTTCTCTTACGCCAAGCTCGCTGTTTGCGGCTGCCTCCATTTCTTCTTTGGTAATGAATCCCTTATCCGCCATCCTCGCCAGCACCACATTCCTTCGCCGCATCGCCGCTTCGGGATTAGTCCGCGGATTCAACGCCCCGGGCCGCTGCAACATGCCGGTCAGCAGTGCGATTTCCGGAAGAGTAAGCTCGGCAATGTCTTTATCGAAAAAATAGCTGGCAGCCGATTCAATGCCGTAAGTAGAATAACCGAATTGCAGGTGGTTCACATACATTTCGAGGATTTCGGATTTGGTGTAGGTATGCTCCAGTTGTATGGCGGTAATGATCTCCCTGATTTTACGGGTGACCGTTTTTTCCGGTGTGAGATACAGACCGCGCGCCAGTTGCTGGGTGAGCGAGCTTGCTCCCGCCTGTTTCCGTCCGGTCAGCCAGTCGGTGAAAAAGACTTTTAGCAGGCGAATCGGTACAACACCCCAATGCTGGTAAAAACGATGGTCTTCGGTGGCCAAAATGGATTTAATGACCAGCTCCGGGACTTTTGCCAGGGGTGTGTACACCCGTCGTTCGGTGAAGAACTCTTTGATCAGAACGCCGTCCGCCGAATAGACTTTGGTCGCCAGTTGGGGATCGTAATTTTCCAGTTGATCGAAAGAGGGCAGGTCTTTGCCGAGGTAAATGATCCATGCGCCAAAAGCCAAAACCAATACGACAGCCGCGGCGATCAGGCGCCCTTTCCGGGTGCGCCACAGGAAGTCAAAACGTGACGTTTTAAATACATCCATCGGTTTATGTGTGTGTTTCAGAGTCATAATTAATAGCGTTTGATATGCGTCAGTACGCGACGATACTTGGCCATGTCTTCCAACACTTTGCCGGTTCCTCTGGCAACGGCGAGCATCGGTTCTTCGGCGACGATGACCGGCAGGTTGGTTTCTTTGCGTAATCTTTCGTCAAGGCCTTTTAGCAGTGCTCCGCCCCCGCTCATCAAAATGCCGCGGTCGAGGATATCGGCCGATAATTCAGGCGGCGTATTTTCAAGGCACATTTTCAACGAATCGACAATGGCGTTTACCGGCTCGGTCAGGGCTTCCTGCGCCTGTTTCGAGGTGATGGTCACTGTCTTGGGAATGCCGATGACCAGGTCGCGCCCTTTCACTACCATTTCCCCTTTGTTTTCGTACGGAGCGGCGGAGCCCAGGTTGCATTTGATATCTTCGGCGGTATTTTCACCGATCAAAAGATTGAAGGTTTTTTTGAAATACTGGATGATGGCATTGTTCATCTCATCCCCGCCGATGCGAATGGATACGGCGTTTACAATACCATACATGGCGATGACGGCGATTTCGGTCGTGCCGCCGCCGATGTCGATGACCATACTGCCGACTGGCTGGTCGATTGGCAGTCCGAGTCCGATGGCCGCGGCCATGGGTTCCTCGATCAAGTAAACTTCTCTTGCCCCGGCGTGCTCCGCCGAATCCCGCACCGCCCTTTTTTCGACATCGGTAATGCCGGACGGCACACAGATGGCGATGCGCGGCCGTGGAATTCGGGTGACCATGGTCTTGCGGATAAAATGGCGGATCATCTGTTCCGATAATTCGAAATCGGCAATAACGCCGTCCTTCAGCGGCCTGACGGTTATGATCTCGCCGGGTGTCCTGCCGACCATCTCTTTGGCTTCTTTGCCGAACGCCACGATCTCCTGATCGTGTTTCCTGATGGCGATGACCGACGGCTCATTCAAAATGACATCGCGGTTTTTTGCATAAACCAGGGTATTTGCCGTGCCCAGATCGATGGCAAGATCGTTTGAAAAGAAAGATCTAAGATTGAATTTCATAATGGTTGTGCCTAGTTATATTTCATGTTAGCCCGAATAATTCACAAGAAACGACAAGTGTGCGACGCACTTTTTGAAATGACTGAGGTTATGCCCTTTTATTGCATCAATACAAAAAAGCCAACTGCGTCGCACGTTCAGCCAATTCATGAATTTGGCATGTTAGTAATGTTTTTCGTAATAACTGTTCTGCCCACGAAATACACGAAACAAACAAAATGAATAAAAATAGTCGTAGTGGATTCTTTTCGCTTATTTTGTGTGTTTAGTGGGCTGAATAAGCATTATTCTTCATTCTTGTCCCAATTAGATTTTTTTCTAAATTCATTTTGGATTGCAGTGATTATTCGTAATTGATCGCAGGAAACTATTTCTATCATTTTTGCTGTTTCTTTTGTTCTCGAACTCTGCGATCCATTACGATTGCTTAATGTCGAAAATGGCGAATACCGGTGAACACCATCGCCATACCATGCTCGTTAGCCGCTTCGAGAACCTCATTATCCCTGACCGAGCCGCCGGGTTGAATGATGGCCGTCGCACCTGCCTGGGCCGCCGCATCGATGCCGTCACGGAATGGGAAAAAGGCATCCGAAATGACGACGGAGCCTGCCAGTGAAATCCCGGCGTCACAGGCCTTTTGTACAGCCAGCCTGGATGAATCCACACGGGACATCTGGCCGGCGCCTATGCCCAGTGTTTTTTTGTCGGAAACGTAAATGACCGCATTGCTCTTGACCCATTTGATCACCTTCCAGCCGAATTTCATGGCTTCCCATTCGGATTTGCTCGGCTGGCGCGTGGTGACGATGCTGTACTTCTCTTCGCCGTGCGGCGCCCGGTCCATGTTTTGTAAAAGGTAGCCGCCGTATACCTTTTTCAGCTCGATGGCATTGCTATCGACTAATGTGCGAGGATATTCGATGAGCCGCAGATTTTTCTTGCGCCTCAAAACAGCCAGGGCATCATCGGTAAAACCTGGAGCGACGATTACCTCGAGGAACATATTGGACAGCTTTTCAGCAACGTCGGGCGTCACCTGCTGGTTAAAAGCGACAATGCCGCCAAAGGCGGAGACCGGGTCTGTGGCCAGGGCGAAATCGAATGCTTTGGAAATATCGTCATCCACGGCAACGCCGCAGGGATTATTGTGTTTCAGGATGACCGAACAGGGTTGGTCGAATTCATACACCAGCCCGACGGCGGCGTGCATGTCCAAAATATTGTTAAAGGACAGCTCTTTTCCGTGTAATTTTCTGCCAAACAACTCGGTTTGAGCGGTTGCGTCCCTCTCGGCGTAAAAAGCAGCTTTTTGATGCGGATTTTCGCCGTAGCGCAAATCCTGCACTTTGTTCAGTTTTAATATAACCTGATCCGGCAGCTCGGCCTGTCCTTGCCTGCCGGCAAAATATTTATATATGGCCAGATCGTAAGCGCAGGTTCTGTCGAACGCGGTGGCGGCCAGTTTTTCTCGCAGTGAATAGCTCGTGCCCCCCTGGTGCGTTTGCAGCTCTTCGATAATTTTCGGATACTGTTTCGGCTCAGTGACCACGGCCACCGATGGAAAATTTTTCGCCGCCGCCCGAATCATGCACGGTCCGCCGATATCGATGTTTTCGAGAACCATCGCCAGATCGACGCCCGGTTTGGCAACCGTTTGTTCAAAAGGATAGAGGTTCACGACCACCATGTCGATCACGCGGATGTCATGCTCCGCAAGCTCTTTGGCCTGATTTTCATCATCTCTTTTGGCTAAAATGCCGCCGTGAATTTTGGGATGCAGGGTCTTCACCCGCCCTGCCAGGATTTCCGGAAAGCCGGTTATGTCTGAGACGGAGGTGACAGGGATGTCGTTTTTTGCCAAAAACTCTGCCGTGCCCCCGGTAGATATGATCTTGATCGAAAAATCATTCAACGACCGGGCGATCTCTAACAAGCCTGTTTTGTCATATACACTTATTAAGGCGCATTTTGCTTTGACTATATCGTTCAACATTTCTCCCTTTTTCGTTCAGATCATACCGGATGACGTGTTCAAAATTCTCACTTTTCTGTCTTCAATTTTTATGCGCTTTTCGGCATAAAGCTGGATGGCTTCCGAATAGATGCGGTGCTCCACCTGCAGCACCCGCGCCGCCAGTGAGTCCGGCGTATCGTTTTCCAGCACCGGGACGCATTGCTGAATAATCGGCACACCGGTGTCGTATTCTTCATCTACCAAATGTACTGTTGCCCCTGAAATTTTGCAACCATAATTTATGACAGCTTCGTGCACGTAATGCCCATACATGCCTTTGCCGCCGAACGAGGGCAAAAGAGCCGGATGGATGTTGAGTATCCTGTGCTTGAATTCCCTGACGACCAGGGTGGGTATTAATTTTAAATATCCCGCAAGACAAATAAGCTCGGTGTTGTGTTCCTGCAGGATGCACAAAAGCTGATGTTCGTACTCCTGCTTTTCGCCGAATTGCTTCCGGTGGATGAAGCAAGTCGGGATGTTATTGCTCCTGGCGATCTCGAGTGCGCCGGCATTCTCGTTATCCGATATGACGCAGACGACCTGTGCGGCTAACCGGCCGTGGTGAATATTGTCCAATATGGCCTGAAAATTGGAGCCGCGCCCGGAAGCGAAAATCGCAATGTTTATGTTGTTTTTATCTGTTCTCATTCGCGTTCAAGCCTATTTTTTGACAGGATGCTCAGGATTGACCGGATTATAGCTATCATTAGAAAATCAGACTCTTCTGTTCGGTGTCCAGCGTACATGTGGCGCCCATGGGTAAAGTATATTTTGTTTTGCCGTGTCCGTAAGGAAAATCGGCGACCACCGGGATGGGCCGGTGTGCCGTATAATGGCGGATAATGTCCTCGAATCCGAGAGAGCGGTTTTGCGGATCGTCCTGTTCATAGTCCACGAACTGGCCGAGGACAAGCCCGGCAATACGATCCAGGATGCCGCTGTTTTTGAGCTGCGCGAGATACCGGTCCATTCTGAAAAAGCTTTCGCCGACATCCTCCAGAACCAGGATGGCATCTGCCATATCCGGCAAATAGGGTGTGCCCACCAGCGAAGCGACCATAGGCAGGCAGCCGCCGAGGAGAACGCCGCGCGCCGTCCCGTGTTGAAGTATCTTCAAGGGGATTTGATCGGCCTCTGGGGACAACGCCGGAAATGCCGGACTCATCGTCATCTCCCAGAGCGATCTTTCGGAAACGGCGGACAGGCCTTCGCCCAAATCCGCGGCCACCATCGGGCCTGAAAAAGTGACGACTTTTGTATGCGTAAATATCGCCAGTTGTAAATAGGTGATGTCGCTGTAACCGACAATGATTTTGGGATCGATCTTTAGAGCCTGATAATCGATAGCATCTAATATACGCGCCGATCCATAGCCACCTCTGACGCAAAAGATCGCCTTTACCTGGGGATTCCTGATGAGTCGATTGAGCTCATTTGCCCGCTCCGTATCCGATCCGGCAAGGTACCCGCATGCGGAATGGATATTATTCGCTTCGATGATGCGAAAGCCCTTTGCGCGAAGATAAGCGAGACCTTTTTTGTAGGCCGGTTGTTTTTTATCGTCCAGGGGACCTGCCGGTGCTGCAATGCCGATGAGATCGTTGTATTGTAGTTGTGGCGGAATAAGCGAAGCCAAGGGTCTCTCTTTTCGACGAATGGTGGAAAATAGTAAAACCCGGAGAGTTACTCCAGGTT
>METF01000210.1 GCA_001771235.1 Candidatus Zhuqueibacterota bacterium RBG_16_48_16 | reverse complement strand
ATCTGAATCGTATTGATGTTTCATTGGCTCACATGGTTTAGGCTCGATTAAAAATTGTCCACCGAAACCTATCTTCTTTTGGTAATCAACAGCCATGTGTAAGAAACGAGCCATCTTTTCCTGCTCTTTTTTCAAGTCTGTATTGATGAGTGTTTCGTATCCTTCGCGCCCGCCCCAGAATACATAATTCACACCGCCAAGCGCTTTGGTTGCGTCGATGGCATTTTTCACCTGTGCGGCGGCTAAAGCCATTACATGAGCATTGGGACTTGTTGCCGCCCCTTGTGAATAGATGGCATTGCTGAATAAGTTTGCCGTTCCCCACAACAGCTTAACACCAGTGTCCTTTTGCAACTGTTTTGCCATCTCTACCATAGTTTCTAAATTCTTACATGATTCAGAAAAATTCTTGCCTTCGGGTGCAATGTCGCGGTCATGGAAACAATAATAATCCACACCCAACTTTTGAAAAAATTCGAATGCCGCTTCCATGGTTTCTTTCGCACGATCCATTGGATTTGTAGCCTTTTGCCATTCTCTTTTAAAACTTGTTCCTCCGAACATATCCGTTCCATCGCCCATAAATGTATGCCACCAGGCAACAGAAAAGCGAAGGTGTTCAGCCATTGTTTTGTTGCCGACTTTTTGATTCTTATTGTAGTACCTAAACGCCAGAGGATTCGTCGAATTTTTACCTTCATACTGAATTTGTTTCTCAACTTTCGGGAAATAGTTACTCATGGTACTTATTCCTTTCTCTTGTTTTTTGTGACTGTTAATTCTGTTTAATTGTCAATGCTGTTTATTAAACTTTCTTCCCCTTGAGCTATTTTAATAACGGCTTCAAAGGCCGGTTTTGGCTTACAGTGACGGTCGAACAACATGGGATAGTCAGTCCTTCCACTTATGGGTAAGTAACTGCGCCATGATTGACCGTCGTGTACAGCCCAAAATGTTATCCGGCTGAATTTATCCCGGTGCTTGTGAAACAGCGAAAATAATTCCGCGTATCGCTTTGCCAGGTCCTTTTGCACAGAGTCCGGCAGGCCATCGGTGTAAGGATTGTACTTTTTCTGTGTTTCAGGATCAAAGGAGGACAGAGCCACTGCCTTAGAATCGACAGGATAAAAAGGAAGCACGCCTACGTCCAGTTCCGTAACCATCAGCTTGACGCCCAGTTTGGAAAGAGCCAGGATGTAGGTTTCAATCTCCTCGATACGCGGGTAATCAAGGAACCAGTGTCCCTGTATGCCAACGCCGTCGATGCGAACGCCTTTTGACTGAAGATCGCGAATCAGTCGAATGACACCTTCGCATTTGGCTTGTTTCTCAAAATCGTACTCATTGTAATAAAGCTGAGCGCCAGGATCAGCCGCGCGGGCGTACTCATAAGCTTTGACCACATAGTCTTCCCCGATAATATCCAACCATTTGCATTTTCTAAACCCACCGTCATCAGCAATCGCTTCGTTGACGACATCCCAGCCGTGGATTCGGCCTTTGTAACGGCCCATTACGGTGTAGATGTGCTCTTGCATTCGTTTAAGCAGCGCCTCACGATCTAAGGGTTTTCCCGACTCGTCCTGAAACACCCAATCAGGCGTCTGATGAAACCAGACGAGCGTGTGACCTATTATGTGCATTTTGTGCTTCTCACCAAAAGCCACAAAACGGTCCACCGGATCAAAATTGTATTTGTTCGGTTCCGGATGAACCTCTTCCCATTTTAAAATATTTTCCGGTACAATGCTGTTAAAGTGTCGTTGCACAAGGGCGATAGCATTTGGTTCTTTATCATAAATTTGATTGACATTGAGGGCGACACCGATATAAAAATCATCCTTAAACACATCTTTCAAGACAGGTTGATTTCGTATTATTTTGTTATGTTTCACTTACATTCCTTATCATTAATCTGACTTTTTACGCCGTTCTAGCAAATCTTTCTCAATCTGGATCATTTTTTTGTTGCTGAGCGGATAGAAAATCATTAATACAACAGCAATAATCCCGGCAATGGCGGGAAAAATGCTCATCAGTGATTTGATGCCACTAAGTGCGGTAGCTGATTGCGGCATATCTGGCACATATCCGGAAACTTTCAGCACCCAAGCCTGAAAGGTACCGGCCAGGGCAATACCGAGTTTCAGCGCAAACAAGGAAACGGCCATGATCAACGCTGTGGCGCGGCGTCCGGTTTTCCATTCGGAATAATCAGCCGTATCCGTATAGATTGCCCATTGAAGCACCGAGACCGGGCCCACGGCAAACGACGCTATAATTTGAAGCACGAACATCAAAACGAGATCCTGGGGTTTCAGGACATAAAAAAGAGCAGTGCATACAGCAGCAACACCCAAAAAACCATAATAACATCTGGATTTGCCGAACGCCTTGCTGAAAATGTTGGCCATCACCGCGCCAAGGATGGTTGCCGCCGTACCCAAGAGGAGGAATGCCGAAGTCAGGGACTTGAATGAAAAACTAAAAGTGCTGCCCAGCAACGACAGCTGTTGATCCTGCACAAAGTACTTGAAATAGTACACGACACTTCCACCCTTGATGACGTTGAATAGTAATTGGAAAATCGTGGCCAAACCGATCAATACCCAGGGAATATTTTTAAACAGATCAGCCAAGTCCAGCTTTAGCGGATTTTTTTGTTCCTTAACTGGTTGCACGCGCTCTTTGGTGGAGGCGAATGTTACCAGCCAGAGAACAACAGCTAAGCCTCCCATAACCGCCATTGCCCATTGCCACCCGGCAGCCTCATCGTCTTTTCCGAATACGCTGACCAGCCACAAGACAGCGAATTGAACGATGAATTGCCCTACAAAAGCGGCTACGAATCGGAACGAAGAAACCACTGTACGTTCCTGAGCGTTGGGCGAGATGACACCCATGAGGGCGGAATAGGGCACATTGATGACGGTGTACATCATCATCATCAGGTTGTAGGTAATGAAAGCGTAGATCACCTTGCCTTGCATGCTGAGATTCGGAGTGATGAACATGATAAAACCCAGGATGCCAAAAGGTAGAGCGCCATAGAGCAGAAAGGGGCGGAATTTTCCAAATCTCGTATTGGTTCGGTCCGCAAGCATGCCCATCATCGGGTCGTTCACCGCATCCCAAATCCGACCAACTAAAAATATTATGGCAACGGATGCGGCGGGAATGCCGACCACGTCCGTATAAAAGTAAAGCAGAAAAAAGATAAAGGTTTGAAAAAACAGATTCGATGCCGTATCGCCCAAACTGTAGCCGATTTTCTCCTTGAGTGAAACTCTGTCTGCTGGTTGTGCCATGTTTCTCTCCTGTCCGGTAAAAGTTAAAAACGGTGGCTGACCACAGGACAAGTCAGGCGGTTTATTGCGAGTGAATTTGAGTATCTATTCAGCCACCAGGTCGCAAAGCCACTAAGGAACACAAAAAACTTTGTGCATCTTTGTGTCTTCGAGTTTTCGTGGCAGAAAAATTACGATACCTGAATACTTCCGAATTTTAAATGCCAAATATAAAAATCACAAAGCAAAATGCAAAGCTATTCTTTCCTCTACGAATTCAGTGGCGTTTATGGTTAAAAGGCACGCATCCCCCTAATAGACTTAAAATCGTACGGGTAGTTTAAACACTCTGTGATTTATTATCAGAACCACCATGTAAATCGTATGAAAATAAAACAAAAATGCAAAAACAAAATTGTGGAATTATTCTCCGGCAAATGCCGTTAATGCTGCTACAAAATTCAATCCATTTTAACGATCAAAAAAGCAAGATTGATTGATAACAATAAAGGAGCACATTATGGCAGATACAAAAACAATTCTCGTCACCGGGGCGACAGGCCAGCAAGGCGGCGCCGTGGCCCATGAGCTTTTGGCAAAAGGTTACCACATCAGGGCCATGACGCGCAAGCCGGAAGGCGAAAAAGCCCTGGCATTGGCCAGACTCGGCGCTGAGGTTATAAAGGGCGACCTGGATGACACGGCTTCTCTCGAGCAGGCGATCAAAGGCGCCTGGGGTGTCTTTGCCGTTCAAAACACCTGGGAAGCCGGTGTCGAAAAAGAAGAGGAGCAAGGCAAGCGAATCGCGCCCATCGCCAAAAAGCTGGGCGTTCAACATTACGTGTATACCTCCGTCGGATCGGCCCATCGCAAAACGGGAATTCCTCACTTTGATAACAAGTGGCGCGTCGAGGAAACTGTTCGACAGCTCGGTTTTCCTTCTTACACGATCATCCGGGCGGCCTTTTTTATGGAGAACCTCGCCTCACCGTGGTTCAAGCCCGGCATCGACCAGGGCAAGCTGATGATCGGAATGAAACCGGAGACAACGCTGCAAATGATCGCGGTGCAGGACGTCGGCAAATACGGCCTGTGGGCCTTTGAGCAGCACCGCAAACTGAATGGCCGTGCCATCGATATTGCCGGAGACGCCCTGACGATGCCAGAGGCGGCCAAACTCATCAGCAAAGCGGCGGGCAAAAAAGTCGAGTTCGTCCAGGTGCCCATCGAAGAGGTGCGCAAGGCCAGCGAGGACTTTGCTATCATGCTGGAATGGTTCGACCGCGTCGGTTATAATGCAGACATTGATGCGACATCAAAAGAATCCGGCATCGCGCCCACGACATTCGAGCAATGGGTTACCACTGTGGATTGGAGTTGAGATTGACACGCTGGTTCTACAAGCATAATAGCTCACCCAGACCAGATGTCCGCATTATTAAGATTGGCATTTATACTTGAACCTTATTTTTGTCTTTTTAACCTTAGTAGAAAAATTGCCACCACCACATTTTAACCTTATTACCATATTCTCATCAAATAAGCTAATAAGGTAGGATTTTACCTTATGTTGGTTGCTACTAAGGTTCTTAGAGCAAAAATAAGGTAGCCTGTTTGAGATTATTTGGCCTGATTAATTCATTGTCCCAAAGTCTCAAAGACACTAAGGTGCACAAAGTATTAGAACTATCAAATTTGTCAAGTGACTGAAACGGATTTATAAAAAAAATCTGTTTCAGAACGCCTTTCCATCAATCTTGGTGATCCTTTGTGACTTGGTGTCTTTGTGGCGAAAATTTTGGAATAATGCAGGCTATGTTTTTCTTTTCACTTTTCACCAAAATTACAGTACAGGAGGTTCGTATGACAAAATCCACAAAAGCACCAACAGCACTATTCGCGCTCATTTTCGCCATCACATCCGTCGCAACGAGTGCAGACCTGTTTGAAATCGACAAAGCCCACAGCCGGGTCGGATTCGCGGTAAAGCACATGGTCATTTCCACCGTGCGCGGCGAGTTTACGGATTACTCTGCGACTATCTTGTTTGATGAAAATGATGTGACAAAATCTTCGATTGAAGGGACGATCAACGTCGCCAGCATTACAACCGGCAACGAGCGGCGCGACAACCATCTTCGCAGCGGAGATTTCTTTGACGCCGAACAGTATCCGGAAATTAAATTCAAGAGCGAAAAAGTGGTAAAAACCGATGATGGCTATGTCATGCACGGCGATCTCACCATCCGCGATGTTACAAAAAAAGTGGATATCCCATTCAAAGTCACCGGGATCATCGATGACCCGTGGGGCAACAGAAGGGTCGGTATTGAAGCCAGCTTGACGATTAACCGGTTCGATTTTGGCGTCTCATGGAATCAGACGTTGGATAAAGGTGGACTGGTTGCCGGTAAAGAGGTCGATATCGAATTGCTGCTTGAAGCAACCAGGAAAATCTGAGCATGAAAAGGGTTTCGTAATTGTTCAGAGAAACTTCGCCTCCCCGGGGCGTACCGACCCGGGACGGGCAAACCGTAAGTCCGTAATGATCTCCACACTGATTAAAAACCCACACGAAATTTTTGATTTTCCGTGTGAGTTTTTGATCCGTGTGAAAAAAACTTTTCCTGTTTGTAAACAATGTTCGCTCTCAAAACTTTATCAGGATTAGGAAAACTTTCAGGTTAAGAATTGCCTAACCACCAAAACCTGGCAGCCCCTTTTCATTGACAACGATCTGCTCCAGCTTTTGATCTTCTCGTATAACGTCGACATCACCGCTTTCCCGCAGCAGCAATTCAGCAATCTGGGTATAAGAATTGTAATTGAACGGCGCCATGGACGAACAGTAAGCGCCCGCCCCGCCGATGATCACATAATCGCCAATCTCAGGCTCGGCCATCTTGCGCGGCAGGATTTTACCGCTGATGTCAAGACACTGGGAATCTCCGCTCTCACAGCATCTGCCGACCACCACGCGCGAATCCGCTCCGGCTCCGCTATCCGTCAAAGTAAATTCATTGGACAACAACGTGCCGTCTTTTGAGATGATGTAAAACGGATGCCGCGAGCCGTACATCAGCGGCCTGGCGTTAGCTTCCATGCCCGCATCGAGCACGAGAAATTCATAGCCTTGCGGCCCGGTCTGCTTTTTGTCGATGACCGTTGCCACGATATAGCCGGCAGTGGCCATGATAAAAGTGCCCGGCTCGACCGCCATGGTCAGCTTTCTGCCGGTCTTTATAAAAAATTCTTCAAACCGTCCTTTGGCATAACGCCCTAGCTCCTGAATATCGGCGCTTTTTTCATCGGGCATTCGGGCTTCTTTAAAGCCGCCGCCAAGATTCACCATTTCCACGTCGGGAAAATATTTTCCAACAAAGTCAAGCTCCCGGTCGATATTCTGCCGCCAGACTTGGGGATCGCCGCCGGAGCCGATGTGCGAGTGCAGCTCATCGATGACCAGACCGTGGGATCGGGCAAAGTCGATGGCTTTTTCAATGTCGGTCAAATGCACGCCAAAACAGGCGTAATCGTTGCCCGTGTTTCTCGTCGCCGATTCACCGCTGCCCAGACCGGGATGAATACGCATGGACAAGCGAACCTTGTTTTGCGTCGCAAAATCAGCGATCAGCTCCAACTGGCGGAGGGAACAGATATTATATCTGAAACCCTGCAAGATCATCTTCTCCAGGTCGCGGCGGTCGTCGCCCAAAGGAATTTCCTGTGTTGTGAGCATCATCCTGTTCAGGGGCACTCCGGCCAGGTGAGCCCTTCTAGCTTCGTTCAAAGAGCTGGTATCCACGCCCAATCCCCGACCGGTAATCAACTGCAAAAGAGCCTTGTTGCCATTAGCCTTCATGGCATAAAAAACACTCAGGCCATAAGCGTTTGGCATCGACAATACGGTATCGCATTTTTGCAGAATGGTGAATTCATCATACAGGTAAAAGGGCGGCTGATGCCGGCGAATTGCCTGCAAAATTTTATCAGTCGT
>METF01000209.1:6505-7077 GCA_001771235.1 Candidatus Zhuqueibacterota bacterium RBG_16_48_16 | reverse complement strand
GGAAGATGCTAGATAAAATTCTGTTCGTCAAGCAGTCGTTTCCCATGCACCACAGCCAAGATATAAATTCTATTTTGCAAACCAACTGGCGGTCTCCTGTACGACTTGGTCATGAGAGATCAGGCGACCTTCTTGCACATCTCGCTCACCAGCCTCAAGCTTCTGCATGAGGTAGAGACGATACATGACCTCATCAATATCCACTTGGTCCGGGAGGTCGTTTACTATTTCGACAACTTTTTCTTTAGCTATCGTCATAGAACATTCCTTTTTCTAATTTGTATACAGATTGTTTCGGCATTAACTCAAACAGTTTAACTGGGACAAGTTAATAAATGCAATGAAAATTGCCAGAAATATTTTATCTTGTCAAGTATGTTTGTGGCAATATCACCATCTTGAAACCCCGGTCTTCTTGGAGAAGACTGGGATCTGTTGGGCTCTATTGCCTTCTTCCCGGAAGCTCAAAGCGTCCGGGAAGATAGTAGCCATTCATTGGAAGTATAGCAGTGCCAGAAATTGGCTTTGCGATGATCATTCCGTTCTCTCATTAGATATGGATGTCCTTTTTG
>METF01000209.1:2664-6466 GCA_001771235.1 Candidatus Zhuqueibacterota bacterium RBG_16_48_16 | reverse complement strand
CGAGATCGATATCCCTGGCGATCAGGGAAATTTGTCCAAAGGCATTAAAGAAGGAGAGTCACTCAGAGGTGAGCCCTTGATCAACTTTGAATTCTTTCTCCAGTCCCCTTAAAATTTATTTCCTCTCAGATCCCGCTGCGGGCTGTATGGCTCAATACCGCCTCTTGCATTGGCTTGGGGAATCCGGGCGATCCGGGAACCTCATCTGATCAAAATCATTTTCTTCGTTTCGGCAAATGAGCCAGCCTGCAGGCGATAGAAAAACACACCGCTTGCCAAATCTCTTGCATCAAAGTTTACCGACTTGAAACCCGGCCCCTCAACTCCATTTACCAACGTTGCGACTTCTCGTCCGGTAAGATCGTACACCCGTAAAGTAACAAATCCCGCTTCTTTGAGCTTGTACGCAATTCTCGTGGAGGGATTGAATGGATTCGGATAGGCATTTAGGAGTGCAAACCTGTCGGGCTGGGATTGTTCCTGGTCAGAGGCGATTCCCACGGTCGTACTCTGGAGAACGGCATTGACTGTTGCACCGATCGGTTGTAGCTGAACAACAGTGACGGTGAGGTCGCTGTATCCATCAGCACTGACACTGACAGAGTACGAACCGAGCGGAATGTTCGTTGTGTATTTTCCCTCCGAATTCGTTATTGCATCAAAATGCTGATATTCAGAGGTAAGCCTGACTTGAGCATTTGCAATGGGTATGAGCGATCCATTGTGGGCTGAGGGTGTCAGTACAGCACCGAACACAGTCGAAGAATCGCCGCCGCCGGGTGGAATGGTCAATTCCGGAGTGATGTAAATATCGTACACCAGGTCGAGTGATCCCAGGTTATCGATGCGTGAATACGACATGATGTAGCCATTCTTATGCGTAACGACCGCATAGATTTTATTGTTCGGAATGATTCCCGCTATCGAGTACGCCCCGTTCTGATCGGTGGTTGTAGGAAAGGGTATCGAATCCGGGATAACGACATGAACGGTGACGTTCACACCATCGATGGGAATAAGTGATTGCGCATCGCGGACTATTCCCTGAAGTGAACCCCCATAGGCAAACGATGCGCAGATGAACAACATTGACAGGAAAGCATGTATCCATTTCATAGCAAAATTCTCCTTTATGATTTGAATATGGCCTGATCGCCTGGATTTCCAAATTTCGGGCGGGCAATGAGTTGGGGCTTTTGTACGCATCAATCTAGAATCCCCAGGTTAGATCTCATAGCCCTATCCTCAGCTAAAATCCATATTCTGGCACTGCTATACTACCAATCTTTAGATTTTGTAACAAAATTTTTGAGAACAGGAATGTTATGGACGTACTCGAGCTCAATTCTGATTCGTATCATTGTTCCAATCCCCTTTAAATTTATTTCTTTGCAGATTCCGTTGAAAGCTGTGAAGGCCCATTCCATCCCCCGTCCTGGATGAGGATATCCAGGGCGATTTGAGGATGTATCTCGTGAGATGATCTAGGGATTATTTAATGGAGTGTTGCGATAGTTGTTCAAAATTTCCAGTCTTCTTTGATTAGAAAACCTTCTAGCTTCTCACAGGGAATGTCAAAGTGTTTGCAGATGTTTGGTATCTTGGCTGCGTGTTCTTTGAAATTTTCCTCGGTCACAACTGTTCCGGACATTTTCCATGCTTTTGCTATGATAAATGGATCAGCGAAATATCCACCTTGCAGGAGTTTCTTTCGTTCCAGATTTTGCTGGAAGTGTGCAATAGAGTAGATTCGTGTGATGAACGCCAACTCTTCGGGTCTGGGATTTGCAAAGAAATCTCCGTTGTATCTCGCAAGTCGATCTATCGTTTCATCATTAAATTTGGAGGTCAATTCAAGTCGCACTTCACGGACCGAAATAATATTTCCGTTCTGAACCATCGTATCAAACTTTTCCCAAAAGGAGGGAAATCGATCAGCGTAGTAATGATTAAGAACATTGGAGAGGGAATTATCATCAAATACATAGATCATCTTTGTTTCCCTCCCTCCAAAACCATATACTCGAAGGTGGGGAGGTTCTTTGCCTTGACATTTAAGTATTCAGCGACAGTATCGACCGTAATCTTGTTTTGATAATATTTGCCATACACAAGGTTGATGTACCTCTCTCCAAGGTAGGCCTTTTGGTTGTAATAATAGCTGCCTCCGGAAGATTTTTCCTTTCCTTGCTTGGCTTGTTCAATCCATTTTGCTACCATTTCCTTATAATACTCTATATCCACCAGACCACGGTCAAGATAATTGCGCAAAATCACTTCGCGACTTACTGAAAAATACTCAGCAATCTGCTGAAAATGTGTTTCTGATGTTGTGAATTCAAAGGAATCAAAAGAATCTTGCGGTACCAAGAATTGATTTGCAAATCGATTGCAGTTTACCTCGATGTCAAGAAAATGACCGCTTAGTGAACGAACGATTTCCTGACTCCTGAAATCAATTCCTCCGGAACGATACAAAAGATGCCCCATCTCATGAAATAAGGTGAAGACTTGACGCGAGTCGGGCATGCTATTATTGACAAAAATAATGGGATATCTTTCATCGTATAAACAGAATCCTGAGTATGCATCGTTTTTAAATGCATCCTTAAAAATGAAAATTCCTTTCACCTCTAACGCCTCTCTCCACTTCTTGAATGCTGTCTCTGGAGAATGCCACTTCGATTGTTCTTCGATTGGAATGCCTAGTTCTTTCCGGATTGATTTCGTAATCAATGCAAACTGTGACTTCTCGTTTAAATCATAAGCATCGGACAAGGATTTCTGAACTGGCTTCCCTCCATCAAACAACTCCTCCAAATAAAGCTGAAACAGTTTCGCCTTTCTATACAGCTTGACGATCTCCGGCGGAAGCTCATCTAAAACTGTATCAGGAAGCGTTCGGAACTCCGTTTTCGGCGTTTTTTCTTCAGGAACCTCAGGAAAGAAAAATACCGCTACAGGACGTTTATATATTTCGTGCGCCAATCGCTCCAGTTGCGGATACGTAGGCGAATACTCCTCAGTAACTTCCCATGCTTCAATATCCTGCGGTGCTTTATTCATCCTGTGAGCGACATCTTCAATTGAAAGCCCTAAAGACGTCCTCGCCCAAATCAAAATGTTTTTATTGATTGGCAATTTCTCTTTCATAGTCCTACACCATCATTTTGTTGTGCATTTCATCCATCTCTGCAAACCGTCGGAAACGGCTTTTGCTTTCATTTTGGTTCGATAGCACTGATCGCCCTGGATTTCCTAATCCACAGTGGCCAATAAGTCGGGGCTTCTGCCTCCATCTATCTAATATCTCTCGAATGATAACTGACCGCATCGTCACAGGAGTCGCATAATTGGGGCACGTCTTTCATCAAAAATACAAAAAGGCAAATCGCAGGTTTCATTTCTAAATCCATTATATGCCTTCCGCTTTTTATATCTTTGCCCCTTTATTATCGAATCCCTGTATTGTTTTTCGATTTTAATAAAAGGATCGACCAATCGCAAGAGAAATTTCCCGGCTCTGTTCCCCAAATTTCTTGAATGAAAATAATGCCATTTCATTTAATGTAAAAAATGGTTATAATACCTGAGAAAAGCGTTCAGCAATCAGCTCCTGGCGGACAACTCTGAGATAAACATTGTTTTGTGAGGATAAATCAGACAAACCTAATGGGTGACAATGATATATGACTGTTGGTTTTTATGCTTATAAAAGCTGAATGCGGATCGCTGAAAGCTGATCGCTCAATTTGGTCAATAGTCAACATTGTACTCTTCGCGTTGGAGGCATTACCGGATG
>METF01000209.1:0-2575 GCA_001771235.1 Candidatus Zhuqueibacterota bacterium RBG_16_48_16 | reverse complement strand
GGCGGTCGGTGATGCGAAACCGGAACAACTGGCGGGATTGAGCCTGCTCGTTGTCGGTTCTCCGACCCGCGCATTTAGTCCGACTCCGGCGATCAAAAAGTTCCTGGCGAGAATTCCCAAGGGCGGATTGAAGGGTGTCCATATAGCCGCGTTCGATACCAGGATATCCGTTGATGACGTCGATTCACGCATCCTGCCGCCCCTGATAAAAGTGTTTGGCTATGCGGCAAAGCCCATCGCAGACAGGCTCGTGAAAAAAGGAGGGGTGCCGGTCATTCCAGCAGAGGGATTTTTTGTAGATGGGGAAGAAGGTCCATTAAAGGATGGCGAGCTGGAACGGGCGGCGGATTGGGCTAAGCAGATCATGACAAATCTTCGATAATAGGCGGTAAACAGATGTTATTTGCACTGCTTGTACTCAGTATCTTTTTCATCATCATATCAACAACCAAATTCAATCTACATGCTTTTCTCGCATTGTTGTTTGCGGCGATTTTCTTTGGCTTGTTTTCCGGTATGTCCTTGCAGGAGATTGTCAAATCTCTTGAAGAGGGATTTGGCGGCACGATTGGTAAAATAGGGATCGTCATCATAGCGGGAACGATTATCGGGATATTTCTCGAAAAATCGGGTGGCGCTTATGCCATGGCAGAACGGATTCTAAAATACATCGGTGAGAAAAGCGTCCCAATGGCCATGTCCATCATCGGCTATATCGTCTCCATCCCGGTTTTTGCCGACTCGGGTTTTGTGATCCTTTCCCCATTAAACAGAGCGCTGACAAAACGAGCCGGCTTGTCCCTGGCAACGACGGCCATTGCCTTGTGCCTGGGATTGATGGTCTCGCACACCCTGATACCGCCAACGCCCGGCCCTATTGCCGCAGCAGGCATATTGGGAGCAGATCTGGGCCTGGTCATTATGCTGGCTTTGCCCATCAGTATTCTGCCATTGGCTTTTGGCTGGCTGTGGGCCACTCGATTCGCTAGCCGTACTTTTATCGATCCCGAACCGGAGCTGACGGAAACCGAATTGAAGACCCGGCTGACAAATTCCCCATCGGCATTTCATTCTTTCCTGCCGATCCTGGTGCCCATTACACTTATTGTGTTGAAATCCATTGCCGATTATCCCACCCATCCTTTTGGTGTGGGAGCCTTTTCCTCGATCATTGGCTTTATCGGTGCGCCTGTCATTGCGCTGTTGATCGGTGTTTTATTGGCCGTGACTTTGCCCAAAAAGTTTGATAAAAAAATGCTCTCATCGACCGGCTGGGTCGGCGAAGGATTGTTAGCCGCGGCGCTCATCATCATGATCACCGGCGCGGGAGGAGCATTTGGCAAGGTTCTGCAAAACTCCGGGATCGCCGATGTGATCGGCCAGGGGATGGCCGGGACCGATCTGGGGCTTTGGCTGCCATTTATCGTTGCGGCCGCTATCCGGGCGGCGCAAGGCTCATCCACCGTGGCCATCATCACCACGGCATCGGTGCTGGCTCCACTACTTGGAACATTGGGACTCGACTCGGCCATGGGCAAAGCGCTGACCGTTCTGGCAATTGGCTCCGGCTCCATGGTCGCTTCACATGCGAACGACAGTTTCTTTTGGGTGGTAACGCAAATGAGCGGGATGAATGTCAAAACGGGGTACAAGCTCATGACCGTGGGTACGATCCTTATGGGCGTTTTTGCCGGGTTTGTTATTTGGATGACGGGTTTAATGGTTTTATGAAAGGTGAAACGTGAAATGTGAAATGAGCAGATCTTTCGTTTCACGTCTCACTTTTCACATGTCACGATGACGTTCTCAAATTTTCTTGATCACTGTTAATAATAAATCAGGACATGCCATGTATCTGACAAAACACAAGATTGCCCGCGGCTCCGCATGGGCATTGGACGGCCATTATTTACCCACGGACTTTGATTTCAAAAAGCTCATGCAATTGCCGCAAAAGGATTTTCATGATTATTTAAATTTCTTATCAACAACCGAAGCGGCAGACGATCAACTGCTCCCGCCAATAGAAGACGACCAGGAAGTCTGGGCCTGCGGCGTGACCTATTCCCGCAGCCGCGATGCGCGTGAAGCCGAAACCGATGTGAAGGATGTTTATGAGAAGGTTTATCGCGCCGAGCGTCCGGAATTATTTTTCAAGTCCATTGGCTGGAGAGTCGTGGGACATGGATCGCCCATACGCATACGCAGGGACAGCCGGTGGAACGTCCCTGAGCCGGAATTGACATTGGCGATCAATAGCAGCGGAGAAATTATCGGATATTGCGTTGGCAATGATGTCTCGTCCCGAGATATCGAAGGAGAAAATCCGCTCTACCTGCCACAGGCCAAAGTGTACGACGGCTCGTGCGCCATCGGGCCGGGCATTCGAATCGTCGATGCAAGCCGGATTAAGGACCTGGCGATTGGCGTTGAAATATTCAGGAAGAATGAGCTGGTCTTTGAGGGTGAAACAAACAGCTCGTCTATGAAACGCTCCCTGGAGGAGCTGGCTTTTTATCTGACCAGGGAAATGACTTTCCCCTATGGTGCTTTTTTAATGACGGGCACCGGTATT
>METF01000208.1:216-5267 GCA_001771235.1 Candidatus Zhuqueibacterota bacterium RBG_16_48_16 | reverse complement strand
CTTTGTTTACGTGGACGAAGTGAGCTTTGAGAAATACCAATGCACCTCATTCCGCCAATTGGTTGATGGCTTCAAGTAATACAAAGGGAGCATATAATCGAGTAAGGGCGGGGATCTCCCCCGCCCTCCCCACACCATCCCGAAAAGTACTCGGGACAGGCGCGGACATGCGGGCCCGCATCCGGCCCCGAATCAAGTTCGGGGTAAACTTGTCATCATAGAGACCCTTTCGGGGCCTTCGGCTTCGGATAGTGAAAAGAGATATAGAAATGCAAACTGAAATCAAACCTTATTCTCTAAACAAGAATTCTTCAAACCGCATTGGCTCCTATAGGTTAGATTGGTTTCCTGTCCGCAAAGGTTTTGTCACAAAACCTGAGGGTTGGAAATACAGCAGTGCCAGGAATTGGATTTCAGGTGATGATAGTATAATCAAAATAAACCGCGAGATTTCAGATTGATGGGAGCAGAGGCCCCAACCTATTTGCCGCCCTGGATTGCGAAATCCGGGGCGATCAGTGCTCTCATTGTAAAACTTGATAGAAATACATTTCCTTTCGCTTAATGCAGCAGCCCAGGTGATGCTCACGCGAGGCGAATATTCCATGGAGGTTTTTTATGTCAGATTATAGAGAGACTTTTTACAATAGTTATGTATCAAGGTACAAGGGAACAACGTCTCAATTGAGTGGTGACTCTCTCACGCCATATTTTGCAATGTGGAAATTCAAGTTCTTGCCCTTGTTCAAAGGACTAGGGCCTGAAAGTACAATTCTTGAGCTTGGCTGTGGGCCAGGCTATATGCTCGAGTTTCTCGCAAAATGCGGATTCAAACAGGTGAGGGGAATTGATGTTTCAAGTGAGCAGATCGAACAGGCAAATAGACGCGGGTGCGTTGCGGAAGTCGCAGATGTGTATGAATTTCTCAAAGATAAGCACGATACTTTTGACGTAATCCTGGCTTTGGATTTTGTCGAACATTTTCACAAGGAAGAGTTGCTTGAACTTGCATTGCTTATTTTCACCTCTCTTAAAAAAGGCGGCAGACTGATCCTGCAAACTCCGAACGGCCAGGGGTTGTTCGCTCGCCAGATTGTGTACGGTGATATCACCCATATTACTATTTTTACTCCAGCATCCCTCCAGCAGCTTCTTAGCGAATCAGGTTTCGATAATTTTCGTTTTAGTGAAACAAGTCCCACGCCACAGAATATGAAGGGCAGGCTGCGCTTGTTGTTATGGCAGCTTGTCAAATTTGCAGCTAATTCTGTTCGCAGAATAGAAGCTGGAAAATCACAAACAATCTGGACGGAAAACATGATATGTTGTTGTGAGAAATGTAATTAAAAAAGACAATCATTGCATCACGAGAATTTTGTGCTATATTTTAATTATGATCAATGGCTTTTAAAGCTATCAATCTTGAAACGGAAAAAATTGAATGGAACTTATATTAGAGCTGCCAGACATTAAACCCCTTGCAGATATAAACGGCAAAGATCTAAGAGAGTCGCTCGTTGCCAATCTTTATCACATTGGCAGGCTTTCCGAAAAGGAAGCCCGCGAGATTTTAGGAAAGACGAGACGAGAATTTGAAGAAATCTTGCCACGATTCGGTTTTTCAATTCTTGACGATTCTCAAGAAAATATCTCCATCGAACTTGATGCCTGAGCTTCATGGCAAAGATAATTGATCGAAAAATTTATAATTCATTGCTTGCCGTGTAAGTTAGCGCTTGTTAAGACGAATCGCCTAATCGTTAGGCTGGGGCTTGCCTGGTGGCAAGTAGGTTCGCGTTTGAAGTGAGCTCGTAATGTTCCGGCTGGTGAGCGCCATATTAGCAGGGTAAAAAAACATCTACATAATCGTTGATTCTGATAGAAGAAATTTATTATCTTTTATCGGTTGATCTCAAGGGCAAATCGTTTCGAGGTATAATCCAAAATGACTGTTTCCAACAGTAAAAAAGAGTCTATAAAGAGCCAAATAAGAGAGAAACTCTCAAAAGAACAGGAAATACAAAAAATTGTACTATTCGGCTCATTTGTTAACTCTGATAATCCGAATGATATCGATATCGCTGTTTTTCAAAATAGTAATGAAAAATATTTATCTCTTTCCTTAAAGTATCGAAAATTGGTAAGAGACATTTCCAAAATCCTACCTGTAGATGTGATCCCTCTAAGAATTAATGCAAAAGGAACTTTTATACACGAAATAGAAGCTGGTGAAATAATATATGAAAGATGACTGTGATTTCTTAAACTCGATCTATTTGCCTTCAAAATATCCGATAGGAAGTGCTCTCCCTGAATATGAACCAGATGAAAAAGTGTGCCAGGAAGCAATCAATATTGCCGAAAAGATGTTGGAATCTGTTAAGCAGTTTCTAGGCCAATCCTACTAATATAGTAAGGGCGGGGCTTTCCCCGCGCATACCACTCCATAGTTATCTGTCAAAAGCTTGATTGACTCACAAAGATGGTGGGATAGAATCTCCACCCTACGAACTCTTTAGAAAAAAGCTGGACTCAGATGGGTCAATAGGATTTCCGGAGTCTTGATCATTTTATCTGGAGTTGCTGCCTTCGTGAGTTTGATATGACCTTTGCAACCATCGATCTTTATTTCTGCACGCTTTTAAGAAAAGCACGCACAGTGAGATCATGACAAAGAAAATAAGGTGATAGAGCGTATGCAGAATGAACATCCACCAAATTACCGACGAAAGCTGTCGCCGTTGAAGATAGCGTCGTATGCCGGTTTTGCCGTTGGAGCACTAGTGCTCGTCTGCGTGCCGGCCCTCCTGTTCTTCCCTGATCCCCTTGTGAACAGGTTCATCAAGCCCAGGATTACAAAGGCTTTTGCTAAGGCGTATCCCGCGTACTCGTTACGCATCGCCGACATGAATTACAGCGTCTTGAAGAACCGCTTTGGATTTGACTCCGTTGCGCTGAGCGCAGTCGATGGCACATTCTCGGGCAATGTGGATTCGTTCTCCGTGAGCGGGATCGGCTGGATGCATCTTCTCTGGGGAGGAAAACTTGCACCTAATGACTTTGCCAGCTCAGTTGTAGATGCACAAGATATCGTGCTGAGCTTCCCGCAGTCGCACTATGAGCTTCGTTGCGGACCGCTGCGTTTATCGGTGCCGGATTCAGAGATAGTCGTTGAAGCCTTGAAGCTTCAACTTTTGGACGATGATGAGCAATTCTTTGCAGGAAGCAAATTCAGAAAAACCCGGTTTCGCCTTGTTGTTCCATATACCAGAGTAATGGGTTTTGCCTGTCTCGAACTGCTGCAGGGGAAGATATACCGTACCAGTTCCGTCCAAATCCACGATGCGTTCCTCGACATTCTGGTTAACAAGGACAAGCCCAGCGCCAAAGACAGCTCAAGGCCAAGTCCCCTTATGCCGAACCAGATTCTTTCTTCGATAAAGGGAACCCTGCAGGTCGATAGCCTGAGTATCATGAACGGACGGCTGAATTACGGTGAGAGGTTTACGGTCGGCTCGAAGCCGGCCATGATAACGTTTGATAACATGCAGGTGTTGGCAGAAAGCATTGCCAATCATGGCGACCGTGGCGCCGCTTTAGTCATTCACGCACAAGGGATTTTCATGAAGGCCGCGACGATGAATGTGCTTATGTCAATTCCTGTCGCATCGCCAGAGTTCTCGCTCCAATACTCTGGTTCGCTGAGCAGAATGGATCTAAGCGCGCTCAATTCATACCTTGAGACAGCCGAGCAGATACGCATCAAGGCGGGTGTCCTTGAGGCGGCAACATTCGAGATCAATGTTGCTTCGGGACGTGCCAGCGGTACCCTGCAGGCTGTCTACAGAGACTTGAGCTTTGCAGTCATTAACAAAGATACGCGAAGCGAAAAGGGCTTTTTCGACGGTATCGCTTCGTTCATTGCCAACACCTTCAAGATCCGCGGGAGCAATGTGCCGGATAAATCTGGTTCGATAAAGATCGGCGAAGTGAAGTGCATACGTCAGCGCAACGACTCCTTCTTCCGGTTTGTGTGGCATGCACTTCGCAGCGGAGTGAAGGATGTTGTTGGATTTTAAGTGAAGAAGAAAGGGTTATCTATGACTGATCAGAGTGCTTCTCATCGCGGAACACGCTTCCTCATCATCGCGGCAGCATTCGTGATAATCATCTGGGGTATCAATCAGGCACAGTGGGTTGTTACATTGTTTTTTTTCTCTGTTTTCCTCGCTCTTATCGGAACGCCGCCGGTACTCTGGTTAGAACGGAAACGCGTTCCTTCTTTTTTAGCAGTGATCATCGTAATGGCAGGCATGATGAGTCTTCTGTTAATTGTCGGTGGCGTCGTTGGCGCGTCCCTCGCCTCCTTTTCTGATGCGTTGCCTTTCTATCAGAAACGCCTGCAAGAAGAAGTCTTGGCGCTCAAGCCCCTGTTGACAAGCAAGCATATCGCAGTCACTGACAAGGTCTTGCTTGAATACATCAATCCGGGGCCGGTGATGGGCCTGGTTGTCCGCTTGATCGCAGGGATGGGCTCAGCGCTTTCCAACATCGTCCTGATCCTGCTCACGGTAACCTTCATACTGCTTGAAGCCTCAAGCTTCCCCATCAAACTCCGCGCTGTACTCGGCAATCCTCACCAGGCTTTTCCCCAGTTCACAAAGTTCGTCGTTGATATTGAACGTTTTATGGTCATCAAGACTCTCATGAGTCTGCTCACGGGGATTCTGGTAGGGATATGGCTATCCATTCTCGGCGTAGATTTTCCCATTCTCTGGGGTTTTCTGGCATTTCTGCTCAACTATGTACCGAATGTCGGATCCGCGGTCGCCGCCATTCCCGCGGTTCTTCTTGCCCTTATCCAATTAGGGATTGGCAGCGCCGTGTTGGCAATAGCAGGATATTTGGCCATTAACTTCATACTCGACAATGTGATCGAAACGAGGCTCATGGGGAGGAGGCTTGGGCTGTCCACGCTGGTTGTCTTTCTCTCGTTGATGTTTTGGGGAAGCCTGCTTGGTCCGGTCGGTATGGTTTTGTGCATACCGCTT
>METF01000208.1:0-191 GCA_001771235.1 Candidatus Zhuqueibacterota bacterium RBG_16_48_16 | reverse complement strand
CTCGGCTCGGAAAAGCCCACTGAAAGTATTCCACCGGCGTCGGCAAAGGGAGAATAATGGCTGCACATGTTGTGAATGCGTATCGTCGGATTCATAAGCCATGATGATGCTATACGAAGACGTGAATAGTGTTTTCTTGAAAGAAACTCAGATCGCCCTGGATCAGATCGCCCTGGATTTCCTAATCCAGG
>METF01000207.1:9191-9258 GCA_001771235.1 Candidatus Zhuqueibacterota bacterium RBG_16_48_16 | reverse complement strand
AGCATACCGAAAATCTCAGGAATACACGCGGGTCAAAACCTTTTTTGGCATCGTCACTTCCGCATTC
>METF01000207.1:8840-8972 GCA_001771235.1 Candidatus Zhuqueibacterota bacterium RBG_16_48_16 | reverse complement strand
CAGTCAAAACGTTTGTAACCGACATCCTCAAGAGCCTTTTCCTGTCGCTTATCATTGGGGCACCGCTTCTAATGGGGGTGCTGGCTTTTTTTCAATACAGCGGCCATCTCGCCTGGCTGTACTGTTGGATGG
>METF01000207.1:3856-8651 GCA_001771235.1 Candidatus Zhuqueibacterota bacterium RBG_16_48_16 | reverse complement strand
CATTCTTTACGGGATTCGGCAAAACCAAACGCATCGCGCTTTATGACACACTCGTCGACAAACACACAACGCCGGAGCTGATAAGCATCCTGGCCCATGAAATCGGCCATTACAAGAAAAAGCACATCATAACCAACATGATCCTGGGTGTTTTGCATACGGGAGTGATTTTTTACCTGCTGTCCATTTTTATAAAGCACACCGGCTTGTTCCAGGCATTCTACGTGGAAATTCCCTCCTTTTATGCCGGACTCATTTTTTTTGGTTTGCTGTTCACACCGATCGAGCTTGTTTTGTCATTTTTTCTCAGCCTGCGGTCGAGAAAAAATGAATACCAGGCGGACCGCTTCGCCGTCGAAACAACACAGGAATCCTCCTCTTTTATATCGGCCCTGAAAAAATTGTCGCGCGACAATCTCAGCAATCTTACCCCCCACCCCATTTATGTCATGCTCAATTATTCCCACCCGCCGGTTCTGCAGAGAATCCGGGCGATTAAAAACCAGTAACTTTTCCGCTCAAGAAAAGTCTCATATCAATTACCATTTCAAAATCATATTCAGTCCCCGATAGGAGTGAAAAATGTTCTATCTTCCTGCAAAAAAGGTCTTGTGCGGCTCGGCATTGTTGTGCCTCTTTTCTTCGCTGGGCTTTGCGGAAGACAAAAAACAAGTGGCCAGTGAGATGACAGGAAAAGGATCGTCTAAAAAAGAAAATCTCAGCATCCTCTCCGAACTGTCGACGCCGGACACGTGCCTGGCGAAGGATACAAAGCAATCCACAGCGTTGGAAAACTCGGAGCGTGAGGCATCCATTTTGAGCCTGGAGGCGGACAATATCATGGATCCGAGCATAACCCTGTTCCCCGCAGATAACTCGATGGATGCGAAAATTACTCTTTGGGAGCCAAAGCGGCCGTGGAGAATGAAGACGTTTCAGCATCACCAGCATCCCCTGCCCGGAGACTCTCATCCTTTTTGGCAGCCTGACAAATAGCCCGGTGCCCGGTACCCGGAAAAGTAGTGCCAACTTTCGTCTTATCCCAAAAACAACAGGTCTGTCATTCTCTTGAGAATCTTTGTAATGATGTGCTAATAGCTGCCAAAAAGAACTTATTTTACAAATCAATTTTTGTCCTTATTTTGATATCGCGTACTCTGAAACAAAGATTCCTGAAGGAATGACATGTGGGTCTGTAGGATGCGTCGCTGCGGTAGACCGGATGCCATCTACCGTTTCATCCTGTCCATCCGGTTAATCCCGTCTAAAAAAATATATCATCGTATTTACGAACTAGTCTGCTCAGGCAACACCCTTTACTTTTTGCTGCAAAGACGACACAATCCTCTCCGCCATATTATCGATTGAAGCAACCTCCAAAACCCCACCGGTTTGAATGGCCTGTTTTGGCATGCCGAAAACAATGCATGATTTCTCGTCCTGGGCAAGAGTATAAGAGCCGGTATCCCGCATCGCTTTCATGCCTTTCGCCCCGTCCGAACCCATGCCCGTCAGGATAACTCCTGTCGCGTGCCGGCCCGCATTTCTCGCCACCGAATGAAAGAGCACGTCCACGCTCGGCTTTTGATGATGAACGGGCGGACCATCCTTTAGCCGGACATTATAACGGGAGCAGTTTCGCTCCAGCAGCATGTGCGATCCTCCAGGGGCGACAAGCGCCGTGCCCGGAACGACATCATCGCCATCTTTGGCCTCATGTACCTGCATGGCACAAATTTGATCGAGCCTTTTAGCGAACGCAGCGGTAAAGCCTTCCGGCATGTGTTGTACAATCAAGGTGCCGGGAGTGGTCGCCGGCAGTCTGGTGAGAATTTTTTCTATGGCATGCGTGCCGCCCGTTGATGCGCCGATGGCGATGATTTTATCAGTCGTCTGCAGCCGGATACCCGGTTGCCGGGGCGCTTGTTTGGCATCCATGCGATCTGCCTCAATGCGTTTTACATTCGCTACGGCTGCGGATCGAATTGCCTGGATGAGCTGGTGCATGCCCGGAGTGGAATAGGTGGAGCCGGGTTTGCATATCAGCTCAACGGCGCCCAGCTCCAGTGCCCTGATGGCCATGTCACTGTTTTGGGGAGTCAGCGAGCTTACGATCACCACCGGAAGCGGGAAATGCCTCATCAATTTTTCGAGAAAAGAGAGTCCGTCCATCCGCGGCATTTCGATGTCCAGCGTAATGACATCCGGCTCAAGTTGCACAATCTTATCTCGGGCAACGTAAGGATCGCTGGCTGTGCCAACAACTTCGATAAAGCTGCTCTTGGCTAATTCCTCGGATAAAATTTTTCGGACGACCGCAGAATCGTCGACCACAAGAACTTTGATCAAATTTGCTCCCCTTCGCTTTCTCCAGAGTCAAACTGATTCATTTACTCATTGGCCACAAAGGCCCAAAGACACAAAGGTCCACAAAGATTTCTTATCCGCTAAGAGGGTAAGAAATTGCATTGCAGCGAAAATCCGTACAAGCTCAAGTTTCGTCAAAATAGTCTTTTGTGCTCCTTAGTGATTCCGTGACTTTGTGGCGAACTAGTTAAAAACTGTTTTCATGCTATCAGGAATGCTTCCCATTACCGGAAGATCCTTCCTGTTCGGGATATTCAACAGAAAAATCCAAGTCAAATTCATCATCGCCGTTTGTCGACTCGCTCTCCATCTCGTAGTCCGGCATTTCATCAGGCACATCGTCACCGCTCTGCTGCGCGCCGATCTCTTCGGATTCCTGGCTAAGCTTGAAGGAGCCGACTAGTTTTCGCATTTCTTCGGCAAAAGCGGACATCTGTTGCGACGAGGCCGCCGATTCGTTTGACGTAGCCGCATTTTGTTGCGTGACTTTGTTCATCTCTTCAACGCCCTGGCTGATCTGTTCTATGCCCTGATTTTGCTGTTCCGATGCCGCGGAGATTTCCGCCATCACTTCGCTCACCTTTTTCACCTGGTCGTAGATCTCCTGCAGATCGGCCAGCACTTCCCGGTTGTATTCCACACCACTTTCCGCATTTTCTTCCGAATCTTCTATCATCTTGCCGGTGCTCTTGGCGGCCTCAGCGCTGCGCATCGCCAGGTTACGAACTTCTTCAGCCACAACGGCAAAACCTTTTCCTGCCTCGCCCGCCCTGGCCGCTTCAACTGCGGCGTTGAGCGCCAACAGATTCGTTTGAAAAGCGATTTCATCGATGGTCTTTACGATCTTGCTCGTTTCGTCCGAAGAAGCCTTGATTTTTGCGATGGCTTCCGAAAGCCGGCGCATGCTTTCCGTACCTTTTGCTGTGCTCTTTTTGGCTGACTCGGCTATTTTTTGCGCTTCCCTGGCATTCTGCACATTTTGCGAGATCATGGACGTCATTTCGTGAAGCGAGCTGGAAATTTCTTCCAGTGAGCTGGCCTGATCCGAAGCGCCTCCGGCAAAAGTCTGGCTCGCAGTGCTGATCTCCCTGGCCGCAATGGCCACCTGATCGGCCGTTACGGCGACACGCTTCAAGCTGGCATCCAGGTGTTCCAACGCTTTATTGAGCGCGTCGATGATCGTCGCATGATCACCATGATATTCGCCCTTGATGCGCGACCGCAAATCCCGTTGTGCCAGTGTGCGGAGAACGGCTGACGCTTCATTAATAGGGCCTAAAACAGCATCCAGCGTCTTGTTCACACTCTCGATGATTTTGCCATATTCACCGCCATGTTTCCCGGCCTCAGCCCTCACTTTTAACTGTCCTGCCACGGCCGCCTGGGACAGGCGATTGGCATCGTTGACCAGCTCGCGGATGCTCTCTTTCATGGTGTGCATGGCATTGCCCAAAACATCATCGGCACAAAGAACTTCCGCTTTCACATCCAGGTTACCTCGCGATATTTCCAAAGCCAAATCGGCCTTCTTTTTCTGGGCTTTGATCATCTCTTTAAAGCTTGTTTCCAGCTCGCCAATTTCATCCCGTCGAAATACCTCGATCTTTTGATTGAGCTTGCCCAAAGACATCTCTTTGGCAATAGCCGATATTCGGCGCAAAGGCCTGGTTATCGAGTTGGCGTTTATGATGGTCACGACTACCAGCACAGCTATCATTAAAATCGTTAAAAATATAAAGACGACACCGGAAGAGACCAGAGACTTGTTTCGATTATACAGGCTCAATCCTATGGTCACCTGGCCAAGCTCATTATCATGGGATTTGACAGCCATCGTCTTGAACAGCTCATCTCCCCTTTGCCCGGATATTTCATGATAAACATCCTGTATCGGCTCCAGGCCCTCTTTACGGTAGGAGAATAAAATTTTGCCACTGCTGTGTTGGACCTGAACGTAAGAAATAGCCGCTTGAGTTGTAAAAGCATGAATGGCATCGCCAATCGTTTCCGCATCGTCAAACTCCAAGCCGGCTATCACGGCATTACCCGCAATTTCGCTCATTATCTCAAGTGATGAGCTGATGTTCTTGTCCAGGGTAGTGCGAACCAGGTTCATGTTGACAAGATTGATGATCAGCATAACGACGGCAATGGTTGTCAGAAAAGAAAACAACAGCTTTGATTTTATACTCTTCAAGCGAATTTTCAACCAGTGTTCCATCGGACATTCCTCTAATTATTACTTTCTCCATATCCATTCAGCCACCAAGTCGCAAAGCCACTAAGGAACACAAAAAATCTTTGTGAACCTTGGTGTCTTCGAGTTTTCGTGGCAAAAAAATTGCATTGCCTGAATAGTTGCCTTTTTCCTTTTGTCTCCCGATTTTCGTTATTTCCTGAAAATGGCTGGCGCCACATAAGTAAATTT
>METF01000207.1:0-3848 GCA_001771235.1 Candidatus Zhuqueibacterota bacterium RBG_16_48_16 | reverse complement strand
AGCCGGTCAGGCTTTCGGCATGTCCGATAAATAAATGGCCTCCGGGCATGAGCAGCTCGTAAAACCGTGCGACAAGCTTTTCCCTGACCGCCTGGTCGAAATAAATCATTACGTTTCGGCAAAATATGAAATGAAAAGGACCTCGCATTGGCCAGCCTTCGACCAGACTGAGCCGGGCTATGCGAACCAGGGACTTTATATTATCTTTAATGCGAAACATCCATTCTCCGTTTTCCTGCTGCCTGGTAAAATATTTCTGCAGCAGGTGTGGTTGTATATTTTTAATGTGCTCGTGTGAGTAGACGCCTCTTTCTGCAACCTTTAATACTCGCACCGAGATATCCGTAGCCAGAATTTTCACATCGCTTCGCTCGATTTGAGAATTTTCCTCCTGGAGGATAATCGCAAGCGAATAGGGTTCCTCTCCGGAAGAACAGCCCGCACACCAAACTCTCACTTTTTGGTACTTTCCATTGATCGATGGCAAAACATGCTTTTTTAAAAACTCAAAATGCTGTGGCTCTCTGAAAAAGCTCGTTTGATTCGTCGTCAATATATCGACCATGGCAATCAATTCCTGGCCGGAGGAGTCACGCTCGACAAGATCAACATACTCCTCAAAGCTACTCAGCCCCAGAATCATCAAGCGATTTAACAAGCGTGATTTTACCAGGCTGATTTTTCCTTCAGGTAAGCTGATACCGCTCATATCATACATCAGCGAGCTGATCTTGTCAAATTGCTTTACTGTCAATTCCGATGATTTTATCTTGAGATTCAAACTATTGATTCCTTGCTCGTAACCGGTCCGCTAATTCCGCTGTCTGAGATCATGAGAAAAGTTGAATCACAAAATAGGGATAATTTCCCCCATTTTGGCCTTTCGCACTTGTTTTTCTGATTAAATACCAGTCCGCTAAAAAACCATACATTTTTCCATCACTGAGACATTTGCAAACTGATCCGTCGATTTTCTGTCAAGCTCATTGCGCAACAATACCCGATCGATATCGGGCAGCAAAATCACCCTGTCGCGGACTTTGCCTATGGCCGCGATATATTCCGCGCTGATCGAAGAGCCAAAGCTGGGAGTTTCTTCAATACTCGCTTCTTCTATGTCAACGACGTCAGCGACCTGGTCGACGATAATACCCATTGTCAGACCGTTCGTCTGGACGACGATGATGCACGTTTCATGGGTCAGTTCGGTTGGCTCCAGTCCAAACCGGCAACGCAAATCCGCCACCGTAATCACCCGTCCTCGCAGGTTGATGACGCCTTTGATGTACCCGGGTGAGTGCGGCACACGTGTGACAGGCAGCATGCCAATGATCTCTATGACCTTTAATATCTCAAGGCCATACTGCTGGTTTGCCAAAATGAATGTTAAAAATTTAATCTTGGGCGAGATCGTCTTTTGTTCGCTCTCGGTGATGTTTATGTCATCTTCCACGTCGATAGGAGGCTTTGTCATATCAGATTTGTTCATGCGGCTTCGCTCACAGTTTTGTGCACCTCTTTGGCCACGGCCTTCATTTCTATAGCTTCGTCTGTCGTCAGGACTTCATCGATGTCCAGCAAAAGCTTGACCTTTCCGCTTGTTTTGCCAATCCCCAGAATAAAGTTCGTGTTCACATTTACGCCGAAAGAAGGTGTTTCCTGAATTTCGTCTTCCGTAATATCCATCACTTCCGATACGCGGTCGACAACCGCTCCCATGCGAATGCCTCTTGCCTGCACAACGATGATGCACGTCTCACTGGTTTCTTCGGTCCGATGCATACCGAACTTGCTCCGCAGATCGACGACCGGAATCACATTGCCACGCAGGTTCAGAATACCCAGAACGTACTGCGGCGCACCCGGAACGTGTGTTACCGGTAACATGCCGATGATTTCATGAACTTTCAGAATCTCAACGGCATATTCCTCATCGTCCAGAAAAAAAGTGAGATGTTTTCCGGCGGATGCCTTTTTCACTGCCTTGTCATTCATTCCTGCTATGTCATCATCATTTTTTGTCGGTGATGCACTCACAGCATTCTCCTCGCTTATATCCAGGACTACAACGAAATTTTGGTTGCCATTCATTATTCAGGACAAAACTTTCGCTGCAGTACTAGAAATGCCTGCTACGCGGCAACATGTTTTACGACATCATCGGCTTCCGGCGTTTTTATCAGCCGGGCCATCTGCACCAGCTCCATGGCATCTATAATCAAACCGACGCGGCCATCTCCCAAAATCGCTGCCCCGGCAATACCGCGAATCTTGCCGCACGAGCTTCCCAATGCCTTGACGACGACCTGGAACTTGCCGACAAGCGCGTCCACCAGTATGGCACAACGCCGGTTGCCATCGCCGATGATGATCACTAACCCTTCGGTGGGGTCTTTAACGGCGCCCGTGATTTCAAACAATTTATACAATCGAAACAGCGGCAGCAGTTGATCGCGCAGAACCAGGAGCTCGCCACGCCCACTCACCTTGCTCAACATTTCTCTTGAAGGTCGAAGTGTTTTTTGTATGCTTTGCGTCGGGATGATATATCTTTCCTCGCCCACCTTTACCAACATACCGTCGGTGATCGCCAGTGTCAACGGAATGCGAATACTGAATGTGCATCCCACCCCCTTTTCCGAAATGATATCGATATGGCCGTTGAGCGATTCGATATTGCGCCGGACGACGTCGAGGCCCACGCCCCTGCCGGATATGTCCGACACCTGGTCCGCGGTAGAAAATCCCGGCGCAAAAATAAGATTGAGTATTTCGGGTTCGCTCAGATTGTTACCCTGCTCGATGATTCCTTTAGCCACGGCTTTTTCCAGGAGCTTGTCTTTATCCAGGCCCTGGCCGTCATCGATGATCTCGATGAGGACGTTACCCCCGGAATGATAGGCCTTTAAGGTCAGGGTGCCCTTTTCCGCTTTTCCGGCCTGGCGCCTTTTTTCGGGAGTCTCAATGCCGTGGTCGAGCGCATTACGGATCATGTGCACAAGTGGGTCTTTGATCAGCTCGACCATGTTGCGATCGATCTCGGTATCCTCGCCCTCCGAAACAAATTCGACCAATTTATTTTTTTTATGGGCAAGGTCTCGCGCCAGTCGGGCCATTGTCTGAAAAGTATTTTTTAACGGGATCATCCTCATCGCCAGGCTGAGATCCTGAAACTCTCGAATGATCTTTGCAGCGTGGCCCACTTTGCGTAAAAGCTCGTGATTATTGCCGGTTCTCACAACGTCATCCTGCGATATCATGGATTGGGCGATGACAAGCTCGCCGACCATGTCGATCAATGTGTCCAGCTTGTCCATGCGGATGCGGATGAAGGACTCGGACGCTTTTTTCTTCACAACCGGCTGTTGTCCGGCTGCGGTGGTGTCGGCAAGTGAGCCGGGCGTCGGCTTGTAACCTCTATTGGCCCCGTTGTTTTTCCCATCCGGCGATGCCGCTTTTTCTTTGCCGTGCACAGCTTCGCCGGCCGATTCCTTTGCTTCCGCTGTTCCGGAACTCGTTCGCTCGACAAGCTCCCGGTAATCTTTTATGGACAACAGCTCCATGAGAAGATCATAATGATCGGGCTTTGAAATAGGCTCTCCCGCAATAGCGTCCTGGACGCCCAGCGTCAGCGCCTTCATCATGTCGATCGATTGAAGCGACAAATCGGCCGCAGCCCCGACACAACGAACCTCGCCATCGCGAATACGCGAAAAAAAGTTTTCCGCCTGGTGGGCAAATTCGGCGGTCAGTTTTAAACCTATAAATCCCGCCGTTCCTTTTATCGTATGAAAAGCTCTAAAGACGGTGTTGATCGCCTCTTTATCCCCAGGATCCGATTCCAGAAG
>METF01000206.1:10825-14340 GCA_001771235.1 Candidatus Zhuqueibacterota bacterium RBG_16_48_16 | reverse complement strand
TATTTTGCCACACTTTTGTTCAAATAATCTACCGCTCCCTGGGGATGCGGTGAGTAGAAATCAGCGCCAATCCGGGTGCAAAACTCTTCGGTGATCGGAGCGCCGCCAACCAATACTTTTGTGTCGGAATAAGCCTCCTTGATGGCTCTGACGCTGTTTTCCATATTGACCATCGTTGTTGTTAATAACGCGGAAAGCCCGATAAAACAACCCGGATGCTGAGCAATCGCATCCAAAAATTTATGGGTTGGCACATCCACGCCAAGATCGATCACCTCAAATCCGCCGCCTTTGATGATCATGGAGACGAGATTTTTGCCGATGTCATGCAAATCGCCGGAAACGGTGCCGATTACAAATTTGCCCTTGCGTTTCACCGCGCCGGATTCCAGAAATGGTTTGATATGCTTCATGACGGCATTCATCGCTTCGGCAGAGACGATGAGATTGGTCACATACGCCTCATTCGCACCAAATTTTTTGCCGATTCTCGCCATTCCCAGCATACAGCCTTCCAACAGAACGTCCGGTTGAACGCCGCTCTTTAGCGCACCGGCGGCAACCTCATCGGCGCCGACCTGGTCTTTCATGTCCGGCGGATAAGGAGACGTTTTGGCCACCTTGCCTCGTTCAACGCACAGGGCGATTTTTTCGACAATGTCTTGCATATCTCAACTCCTTAGTACACTGTTTCATAAACCCATTGACGAATTTTAAGAGAAATAGAAGACAGGATCAATACGATGAACAGAATGAAATTTATCCTGTTCCTGTGATCTTTGGTGATTTGGACTATTTTTTGGGGACACAGAGTTCTCTGAGGACCACAAAGAGCACAGAGAAGGTTGAGGTTTTTCGATCAAGCCAGGAGGGATTGTCACACGAGAGATATAGAGCCATTTCAACAAGAAAACAACTCTGTGACCTCTGTGGCTCCTTTGTGCTCTTTGTGTCCCCTTTTTCACTAGCGAGGAGAATAAATTGAAAAAGATCATAATCACTGTATTAGTATTGAACCTGCCGCTGTTCAGCCGAAGTCTCGAAAGTCGGGACAACGGCGTACTTTGCATAATTCAGAATTTCATGTAGTGTTTTCGTTCAAGCTATTTAATCCTGCTTCTTTGACAATAACGGGAGTGATGCTCTCCCACAGCACAGGCATGAGATGGATGCCGCGAACACCTTTCATTTGCTTCAGCGTCCGAATGATCTCCACCGCCATTTTCACACCTTCCTCTTTGGGATCACGGGCATTTTTCATTCGCTGAATATATTCTTCATTGATCTTTACGCCGGGCACTTCTGCCTTCATGATGAGCAGGGTTTTGGCCGACTTTGGCGGCATGACGCCCGCAAGAATCGCCGCTTTTTCAGCAAGTCCCATTTCGACGACTTTTTCCATCCAGCGGCTGAAAGTTTCCAGATCAAATACCGGTTGTGTTTGAATGAACCGTGCGCCGGCGTTGACTTTTTTATACAGGCGAATTAATCTCATCTCAAAAGGCTCGGCAAATGGGTTGGCTGCTGCGCCGATGAGAAACTCAGACGGTTTTTTCATCTCACGACCGGAAAGCAAAAAGCCACTGTTCATTTTAGCTACGGCGGCGATGAGCTGGATCGAATCCAGATCGAATACGCCTTTGGCTTCTGGATGGTCGCCGAATGTCTGATAGTCGCCGGTCAGGCACAACACGTTGCGGAGGCCCAATGCGGCGGCGCCCATGAGATCACTTTGAATCGCCAGCCGATTGCGGTCGCGGCAGGTCATCTGCATAATCGGCTCAACGCCTTCGTCTAATAATATCTTTGCTGAAGCAATGCTCGACAACTTGGCGATGGCTGTTTGGTTATCGGTGATGTTCACCGCATCGACAAATCCCTTGAAATGCCTCGATTTTTCCCGAATAAAGTCACCGTCGCAGCTTTGCGGTGGGCCGATTTCACCGCATAAAATAAACCGATTCGATTCAATTTTCTCTCTGAGCGTCATCGACAATCAAATCCTTCACTTTTTGTTTATCGTTGCGAACAAACAGTATTGGCGCATCAATCCGCTTTTTGAATACATTCAGCCAGGTCGATGTCCTTTCAAGATTCCAGTTGTGGATTTTATTTACCTTGTACAACAGGCTGATTCGATGCAGCCATTTCGACCGATAATAGATCTTGTACCAGACGCACTTTCGTTCGGGAAACACTTCACACGATCCGTCTTCGCCGGTACCGCCGCACGGACCGTTGCGCAGCCGTTTCGGGCATCGCTGGCAACAGATGAATGCTGTTGAGGATAAAATACATTCGCCACAGCGCTGACAGCGGAATAGTGGCACTTTAACAAGGTCTTCAAAAAAAAGTATGAGACGGGAGAATTTTCGCTCGCGCGCTGTAATGGGAGGTTTATTCAATGTGGCTAAATCCATTGGCATATTAAGGACATTCCTTGCATTCACCTTATTGAGGAGGCACTGTTTTCAATGAATTTTTTTCCTATGAAAAATAGCTCATCACCCTCATAACAACCTCTATGCCTTCCAGCGCTAGCACATCTTTTAAACATTGCATGGCGGAATCGTCATCAGGTAAAAGTGAATACTTGCGCTTTACGGAACCGATAACGGTATTCAATCCCAGGGGCATTGCCATGGTGAGAAGCGCACTTTCCAGTGGGCCTTTCACCGGCGAGCCGTCGGCCTTCTTAGAGGGCAACATGGCCGTAAAATTGCTCAAGCCGATCGACATGTTTACTCCGGCAAGATCGCGATCCTGATGAATGAGCTTGATGGCGTCCATGAATCGCTTAAAATATCCTTTCGAATCGCTGCCGATGGGCATAATGCCCGGATCGAGGATGATCTGATCGTTGGCCAGATGTTCGATGCGCTTTCGAGCGATGGCCACCATCGACTTTGCGGTGGTATAGGTCTGTTCGGCTGTTTTATTCATGACGATTCCGCCGGAATCATCCATTCCTTCGGTGACAAGCAAAACGGGAATGAACGGCTGTTTCGAGTAAAGATCGAACATTTCCAGGCGCGCTTCCGAAATGGAATTGAGAATCGGTTTTTGATTTCCAGCGCGCTCGGCGTTGTACGCTTCCAATCCCGCCGCTGCAATCTCCGGATCAGGGGTGTCGATTGAAAGCGGAAGCGAAATGTGCTGTTGGATTTTTTTGACGACCTCCGCCATAAATCCGGGCGAACGGACGCCGACATTCACGTCAATATAAGCCGCGCCTTTTTCCGCCTGGTACCTGGCCAGCTCGACGATGCCGTCAATATTGTTTTCTTCAAACAATGTGTGGGTGGAAGGGACCGAATCGTTTATCGATTCGGCGATGATGGTCAGACCGGGAATGCTCATTCACTTGGCTCCTCGTTTATCGCTATAAAAACCACGCAATCCGGTTTTTGATCAAACCGATTGATTCAGGATTCAAATTCTTTGATGACTTTTAGAGTCTCACCAGTGTCTTTCATCTCGAAAATGCGCGGACGCGCATCCCGGTTGTTGGGTGA
>METF01000206.1:7029-10738 GCA_001771235.1 Candidatus Zhuqueibacterota bacterium RBG_16_48_16 | reverse complement strand
CCCGGCCAGCTTGCCTGACGGTGAGATGGCGATGCCCTCGGTGTAGCCGTTCTGCCCGCCGCTGGCCCAGATCATGAACAGCTTTCCGGACGTGCTCTTGTAGAGAAACGGCCCGTCAGTGACGTGACAGCCGTACTGAGGTGATTTTTTGCTCCAAGCCGCATCGCTGCCATCGAACAGGCGAACCGGCTCGCCAACGGTCTGCGACAGATCGTCGGTCAACTGGACATACTCCACCGTCCCGTCCTTGATCTGCACCCATTCGTGGCAAAAGACCATATAGGGCACACCGTCCTCGACCCACAGTGTGCCGTCGAGTGTCATCATGTCCACGGGCAGGGTGGAGTGATTTTCAAAGGCGGTAAACGGGCCGGTGGGCGCATCGGCGACTAAAACCTGTGAGCCGCGCGTCACCCGCGGCAGCCAGTTGCGCCACTGCTCGGCGAACTCGTTTCGGGTGTTGAAGGTCAGGAACAAATAGTATTTGCCCTTATAGGCGTGCAGCTCGGGCGCCCAGATTCCGAAAATAGGGATGTCGCCCCAAAGGCTGTCCGGCACCGTGAAGATGATCTGTGGGCCGTACCAGGTGGCGAGGTCGATGCTGGTGTAGGCCCGCACGCTGTTTCTAAAACTTGGTCCGATCATGTAGTAGATTTTTGAGGTCGTGTCGGGCAGGATGCAGACGTCACGCATGCGAATATCCGACAGCTTGATGGTGTCGGCCGGCTGCGTCGCCGGTTGTCCCTGCGCCCCGGTGGTGATCGATAAGGCGATGGTTATCAATGTGACAAGACGGCATCTTTTCGTTCTCATATTCATCTTCCTTGCTCGATGAGGCGACACGCTGAATATTATTCCTAGCTGTCAAAAACCAACTTATCGGTGTGGAATAGAATCGCCGCTCTTCAAACTTGTACCAGATCTGGAAAGTTTGATTTTATCATTAAAGAATATTCGCTTTCCGGTAATGCCATCTGTCTAAAAAGCTCTCTTGCTTCTTGCATATTGGGTAAATTATTTCGCGCAATAAGAGCGAGAACATTGAAGATTTTCAACCTTTCGAATCTTCTATCCGACAGTAATTTACGGTTAAGCCCGGTTCGTTTTATCGTTTCTTTACCCCTCACCGAACCATGCAAGGGCTTTATTACCTCCTGCTCGAACGTTAAATGTTGTTCCGGATTATCAAATTCTGGATGGAGGATGAGGCTTTGTTCTTGTCGGTAATCATCATGGTGTGAGCGAGCTCTCTGCCCCTCGTTTGCTAATGGAAAGTAATTTTTTTTGTATGATTGATTGCAAATCTGGCAAGCTAAAAAAAGATTTGAAAAATCATAAGCCAACCAGTAATAACCTGGTTTGGTAAGCCTTTCATTCAAGCTGGTTTGGAATCCGCCCTTGGGGCGAAAGTGTTCTACATCTCCATGGCTAATATGGGTTATTTTCGCTTCACAGAAGCAGCACTTGTGGTATTGCAGGTTCTTTAGAGTCTCTTTAACGGTCTTATGACCGTAAATTCTTGATGAAAAAGAAAATGTTCTCTTGCCGTTATCATAATCCAATTTCATGTTTTCAGTCTTTTGATGTCCTTCCTCACCTGGTGCAAGAATTTCAGGCACTGGAGTTCCACTCTTATCGATTCGTACCATCTTCAATCTCTTGTGCGGCTTTTTTTATGATCTCAATCGCTTTCAACGCATCGTAAGATTCTGTGACGGGCAAGTCTTGCAACTCTTCATCAAGAGATGCTAATTCTTTTTCTTGCTCCTCATTCCTTTTCTGTAAACGAAGCAAGTCGCGCCTTCTTCGAATCTTCTTCTCCGCTACTGGCTCTCTTGCCGCTTTTAATCCAAAAAGATCGCTGGTCAACACCTGGTCGATTCGCCAATTTCTGACGATTGCCGGATCGTTTTCAATTTTAATGGAATCGCCTCTTTTCTTGAGCAGGACTATATTTGCTTGAGAGGCGGATTGAACGATTAACGGGCTATGGGCTGTAACGATGAATTGGGTTTTTGGAAATGTTTTGGACAAAAAATCAATCAGACTATATTGAAACTTTGGATGTATATGAAGATCAAGTTCATCGATTAACAGTACAGCCGGTTCCGCAAGCGGATTGGGACTGTCGGGATATTTCGAAAACATTCCTCGCGCAAAATCAACCATCCAGGCGATGAGAGTTTTATATCCCAAACTCAAGTTATGCAAATTCACCCAGCCGTGCGCGGTTTTAAACAATACAGCGGGTTTCTGATTCTGAGTGGTAATTTCGATATCCGATATTTCATTTTTGAAAAGCTTCATTAAGAGGCTTTTAATTTGATCGCGCCGCTCCGCAAGATTCTTATCTTTCATTGAAAGGTAGTCTGCCTGCACCAACCACTCCTCGGCATTAACGAGGGTGGCGTTTTCATCAAATAGACTGATGGCTGGAAAATCCTGCTCTTTTGTCAGGGCTGATTCCGCGATTGTTCTCGAAGCGCCATAAGCAAATATTCTCAGCCCATTTGCAGATTCTTCCAAGTAAGGCTCTTGCGATAAACCGTCGAGGGAAATATCTCCTTTACTAACATCGAGTACAAAATCTTGGCGAGTATAGACCTTTTCTCCTTCGCGGCACGAGTCTACTTCTATGTGAATGAGCGGCTTTAAGCCAGGCTTGTCACCTTTCCGCAAAAAGTAGGAGCCTTCGACAAATTTACGCCACTGACTCCCTTCCCGGCGAAACAGCAGCATAAGCGCCAGAGTTCTTAAAATAGTGGTCTTGCCGGTACCGTTGTTCCCGATAATTACAGTCCAATTCGGATAGGATTGGTTTTCCTTGTAAAACTCCACACTCTGCTTTTTACCAAAGCAGCGAATATTTTCCAGAGTCAATTTTCTGAAATAGGAATACACCTGATGCTCTTTTTTGACCTTCATTTTCGATACCTCTAAAGTTCTTCATTAAAAACAGAAGAAATTATGAATTCGTCAAATTTAAATCAAGCAATCTTAATTTTGGCAAATTTAGCCGTAATATCAGCAATGGCCTTGAATTTCGAAATCACCTTATCCAGCTCTTCACCCATCCGGTAGGTGTCTTTATCGAGCCGACCTTCGGGATTCAATTCGGACAACACATTGGCCTGGTTGAGGTTGGGATTTTCTTTGGCATAAGGCCATAGTCTGAACGAGCCGCCGGTGATCTCGTCGATCAAATAGACCTCGTTGTCGATAATACCGTATTCCAGTTTCATGTCCACCAGTTGGACGTTGAATTTCGCAAAGGCTTTTTCCAGCGCCACAAAAACCTCGACGTTGAGCCGCCGCATTTGTTCGTATTCATCAGAGCCTTTTGTCTTGCCGATATAATCGATATAACTGTCATCCAGTAGCGGGTCGTGCAACGGGTCATCCTTATAGTGGAACTGGGTGATCGGCGGATCGTAACGGGTGCCTTCGACAGCCTTGCCCCATTTCAGGATCGATCCGGCGGCGACGCGGCGCGAGACCACCTCCAGGTTAATCTTGCGGTCCAGCTTTTTTACGACGGACACTTTTTCCTCGGGACTGGCAACGTAATGCGTTCGGATGCCGCAGCGGTTGAGGTATTCAAAGATATCGCGGTTGGTTTGCCAATCCACCAGCGCTTTCCCTGCGATGGTGTCGTGCTTCAAGCCATCGCCGGCGGTGATATCGTCTTTGAATCGCATGTAAACCAGCG
>METF01000206.1:2794-6989 GCA_001771235.1 Candidatus Zhuqueibacterota bacterium RBG_16_48_16 | reverse complement strand
TTCGTTGAGTTTTTGCAGGGTGCTAAAGTCAATAGCCATAGATTTCTCCGTTTGTAGACTAGATCTTTTTTTGAGACAGGTGAGAACAGGGAGGCCTAATATAACTTATGTGATGGTCGATTGCAAGCTTGACGATTGTGCAGAGTATGCGGATTCATCAACTTGAGCTGGCATCAAACGCGTCTACCGGCATCCGGCATCCGATTACCATAAGCCGTTTTTTGCTTTTTCAAAAAAAATATCTTAATCCATGAGGAATAGCTCAGGCATGGCCGATGTTCCTCTACGCAAATGGAGAAACAGGTTACGATGTCTTTTTTACATGAAAAAAATAATCATCCCCTTTGCTTGTATATGGGACTGTGCGCATGTTGCAATGAGACGGTCAGGTTTGCCTTGAAAGGCAGTGGATGATTTTTCAACTTATTTGAATGAAAATTGTCAAGCCCATTCACACTTTCAAGGTGGATGGGCTTTTTTATTGGTGACTAAAAGAAGCGTTCAGCAATCAGCGTTCAGCGGTCAGCTCAAAAATAACCATTACACCATGAGAACAAAACAAATAGACCCAATGGGTGGCAATGGTGCATGATTGCAGGTAGTTATGAACAAAAACGCTGAATGCTGACCGCTGAAAGCTAATCGCTTATAAAGAGCGCGATCTTGCACAGATCGGACAGGAATGGTGAGACTTATTCAGGTATATGCTATGAGTGCTGTCCCGGAAAGACAGGTTGATATAGAGCTGGCGGAGATCGGACAAAGCGTTATCCGGCTCATCGGCAATACGCCGTTGATAAAATTGCGCCGCATTTCCCGGCAGGTGTGGCCGGTGGACATCTATGCTAAGGCGGAATGGTATAATCCCGGCGGTTCGGTGAAGGACCGAGCTGCGCTCAACATGATCAGGCAGGGCGAAAAGACCGGCCAGTTGACAAGGGATAAAATCATTCTCGATGCAACATCCGGCAACACCGGGGTGGCTTATGCCATGATCGGCGCGGCATTGGGATACCGGGTGCGGCTGGTGATGCCTGAAAATGTGGGTGAGTTCATCAAGCTAAAGGCGCGCGCTTTTGGCGCCGACATCGTCGCTTCCGACGCAGTCGAGAGCTCCGACGGCGCCATACGCAAGGCCAGGGAATTGGCCAAAAATCATCCCGGGCGCTATTTTTATCCCGACCAATACAACAACGACGCCAACTGGCTTGCGCATTATCATGGCACCGGGCAGGAAATTCTCCGGCAGACGCACGGACGGGTGACCCATTTCTATGCCGGCCTGGGAACCAGCGGGACATTTACGGGTGTCGGCAGAAGGTTGAAGGAATATAACCGGAACATTCAGCTTTTTTCAGTACAGCCGGATTCCGCCTTGCACGGAATTGAAGGCTTGAAACATCTGGAATCAGCTATGGTGCCCGGCATTTATGATCCTGATTTGGCCGATCAGAACATAGGCGTGGACACGGAAGAAGCACAGAACGCGGTCAAAAGAGTGGCGAAAGAAGAAGGCCTGTTCATCGGCATTTCATCGGGTGCCGTCCTGGCCGCTGCTTTGCAGAAGGCCGCCGAGGTGAGAGACGGAATTTTTGTGGTCATCTTTCCGGACGGCGGCGCCCGTTATAGCGATCAACGATTTTGGGAGTAGGCTTTATGCCCGTTTATATCAGTAATGCGATTTTGAAAAAAATCAAACAACACGCTGAGGGTATTTACCCGAACGAATGCTGCGGATTTTTATTAGGCAGGCAAAATGGCAATGGCAAGGATGTGGCCGACATTTTACCGGTCGATAACGAGAGCGAGGGCGGGGAGCAATATCACAGGTTCGTCATCACCCCGCAAACCTATTTAAAAGGCGACCGTCAGGCTTCCCGGCGGCAGTTGGACATCCTGGGCTTTTATCATTCCCACCCGGATGAAGAAGCGAGGCCGTCGCAGTATGACCTGGATCATGCGTGGCCGTGGTATTCTTATATCATCGCCTCGGTGATAAACAAGGTCACCAATACCGTCACCTCCTGGGTGTTGAAAGAAGATCGATCGGAATTCCTGAAGGAAGATATTGTTCTGGACGGGAAGTGAACGTGAAACGTCAAACGTGAAATGTGAAATGGGAGAAGCGACTCTCAATGTCTATAGTTTCACGTTTGACATTTCACGTTTCACCAAATTGCAGGTCTTCCGAGATAATATGGTTTAACGAAAATCATCGGTAAGGAGAAACAGAATGCCGACAAAAGTGATCATCCCCACGGCGCTGCGCCAGTTCACCGGCAACAAGGCAGAGGTGGACGTCGATGGCAAGGACGTGGGCGAGATAATGCAAAAACTTGCCCGGCAGTTTCCACAACTGGGCAAGAACATATATAAAGAAGACGGACAGCTCCGAAATTTTGTCAATATCTACGTCAACGAAGATGACGTTCGCCATTTGGACAGCCATGCCACGGCCTTGAAGCAGGGCGATGTCATCAGCATCGTGCCGTCCATTGCCGGCGGGCGAGCGCTACCCAGGAGCGAAAGGGCCAACGAGGATTTCACTCTCGATGAGATCGAACGCTATAGCCGCCATTTGATCATCCCGGAGATCGCACTGGAAGGGCAGAAAAAGCTCAAGCAGGCGAAGGTGTTGATCGTCGGATTGGGCGGCCTGGGATCGCCGCTGGGCATGTACCTGGCTGCCGCAGGAGTCGGCAGGCTGGGCTTGCTGGATTTCGACGTGGTGGACTATACCAACTTGCAGCGCCAGGTCATTCATTCCACGCGCGACGTGGGCCGGCCGAAATTAGAATCGGCCCGGGAGCGTATCGAGGAGATCAATCCCCACGTTGACATCGATACCTACGAGACGCTGCTGAGCTCGGAGAATGCGTTGGATATTTTGGACAAATATGACATCGTTGTCGATGGCACCGATAATTTTCCCACGCGCTACCTGGTGAACGACGCCTGCGTTTTGTTGGGCAAGCCCAACGTCTATGGCAGCATTTTCCGCTTCGAAGGCCAGGCTTCCGTCTTTTACGCAAAGGAAGGTCCTTGCTATCGTTGCCTGTACCCGGAGCCGCCACCGCCGGGATTGGTGCCCAGTTGCGCTGAAGGCGGCGTCTTGGGCGTGCTTCCGGGTATCGTCGGTTTGATCCAGGCCACGGAAATCATCAAGCTGATTACCGGCACTGGAGAGCCGCTCATCGGCCGGCTGCTTTTGTTCGACGCCCTGGCGATGAAATTTCGCGAGCTAAAGACCAAAAAAAATCCCGATTGCCCGATCTGCGGCGAAAATCCTTCGATACACCAGCTCATTGACTATGAAGAATTTTGCGGCATCGGTACCGAGCAGGAGAGGATAAGATTAGACCCGGAGTTAGAGTTATCCGCTTCCGAATTGAGGGAGGCGGTGGACTTGTCTCCGGGACCTTTTTTGCTGGACGTGCGCGAGCCGCATGAATACGAGATTTGCCGCTTACCTCACTCGCGTTTGATCCCGCTAGGCCAACTGCCTACCCGAATTCACGAGCTGGACCGCCGATGGGAGATCGTCGCCTATTGCCGTTCCGGCGTTCGCAGTGCCGAGGCGGTCAAGTTTTTGCGGGAATCGGGGTTCGACAAAATAAAGAATTTGCGCGGCGGCATCTTAGCCTGGGCCGACCAGGTCGATCCGACCATGCCGAGGTATTAAATTTCTTCCAACAACATTTTAAAAGGAGACCAATTATGAGTGACATAACCAAACGGGGTTATGCAAACCCCGCGATACTGGTATCCACCGAGTGGGTGGCGAATCATCTCGATGATAAATCCGTGCGGATCATCGAGTCGAACGAAGACCAATTGCTTTACCCATCCGGCCATATCCCCGGCGCCGTGCAGGTGGACTGGACAACGGATTTGAACGATCCGATTGTGCGCGATTATTTGAATCAAAAAGGCTTTGAAAAGCTCATGTCCCGGATCGGCGTCCAAAACGATCAGACTGTGGTTTTTTACGGCGACAAAAACAACTGGTGGGCCTGCTACGCTTTTTGGGTGTTTCAACTGTTCGGCCACAGCAATGCCAAAATTATGGACGGCGGCCGGGTAAAGTGGGAGAAGGAAAATCGGCCATTGACTCGCGAGCTGCCGAAATACCCCGCTTCGCAATATAAGGCGCCAAAGCGCAAGGACGGCGTCATCCGCGCATTTCGCGACGACG
>METF01000206.1:1576-2710 GCA_001771235.1 Candidatus Zhuqueibacterota bacterium RBG_16_48_16 | reverse complement strand
ACTATCCCAACGAAGGCGCCTTGCGCGGCGGCCACATCCCGGGCGCAAGGAACGTCCCGTGGAGCCGGGCGGTAAATCCCGAGGACGGCACTTTTAAAACGGCCGATGAGCTTGAGGCCCTTTATGTGCAGGAGCAGGGATTAAAACGGGATGACCAGGTCATCGCTTATTGCCGCATCGGCGAGCGCAGCAGCCATACCTGGTTTGTGCTCACTCATTTGCTGGGATTTAAAAACGTCAGAAACTATGACGGCAGTTGGACGGAGTGGGGCAACCTGGTCAACGTCCCGATTGAGAAATAGATGGATCTTATTATCTTAATAATCAATTTTTGTACAAATATGGCGAAAGCTATATTCTGAAAAAGTTAACCACGAATTTTCACGAATCAAATGAATTTCACGAATTTGTACAACAAGGTTAATTTTAATTCGTGCAAATTCGCCTGTAATTGGTGCAAATTCGTGGTTGTAATCCACTTCTTTTGGCAGAGATCAATATCAGAGCGAATGCAAGAACATGTCAAAAGCCAAACGATTAAAACTGCAAACATCGCTGTTGCACGCGACCTATGACGACGGCGCGGACTCTTTTGCCAGCCGGGCGCCGCTGAACGTTTCCACGGCTTTTGCCTATAAAAGCGCGGAAAAACTTTCAGCGGTCTTTGCGGGAACAGAGCATGGCTTTCTGTACTCACGCATTCACAATCCCACTGTGGCCCAATTTGAAAAAGCCATGGCGGTTTTGGAAGGAGGAATTGGCGCGCTGGCCTGTGCATCAGGCATGGCCGCCATTACGTGTGCCGTGCTGGCCTTTGTAACGGCCGGCGATACGGTTCTATCCAGCTCGAGCCTGTTCGGGGGAACCTTTTCTCTCCTCACCAAAACCCTGCAACGCCTGGGGATTAACGTGCAATTTTTCGATCCCACCGATCCCGACTCCGCCGCCCGGTTGATGGATGATATGACAAAAGCAGTTTTTACGGAAATCATCGGCAACCCGAAAATGGATGTCGCCCAGGTGGATCGCATAGCAGAAGCTGTTCATAAAGCGGCCATTCCCTTGATCGTCGATAATACCCTGGCGCCTTGTATTTTCCGCGGCGCATCGCACGGCGCCGATCTCATCGTCCAT
>METF01000206.1:1143-1514 GCA_001771235.1 Candidatus Zhuqueibacterota bacterium RBG_16_48_16 | reverse complement strand
ATCGCCCAATTGGGATCGGGCAAAATACGAGTATTTGCAGGATTATACGACGCAATTCGGCCAGGATGGTCTGCTGACTTTTATCCGCTATGAGCTGATGTCGAATCTCGGTTGCTGTTTTTCTCCTTATCACGCCGATCTGCACATGGCCGGGCTGGAGACGCTGCCCCTGCGCATGGAGCGGCACTGCCACAACGCCCTGGAACTCGCTCGATTTCTGCAAAGTCATTCGCGCGTATCGCGAGTCCGTTATCCCGGCCTGCCCGACGACCCGGGCCATGAGGTTGCCGCGAGATTATTCGATGGCGGATTTGGCGGGCTTTTGGCCTTTGAAGTGGATTCCGAAAAGAGGGCTTTTCAAGTCATCGACA
>METF01000206.1:0-1124 GCA_001771235.1 Candidatus Zhuqueibacterota bacterium RBG_16_48_16 | reverse complement strand
GGCTGGCCAACCTCGGCGACGCCAAAACGCTGGTCATCCATCCCGCTTCGACGATTTACGCCGCCATCCCGCCGTGGCAGCACGAGGCGCTTGGCGTCAACGACCGCCTGATCCGCGTGTCCGTGGGACTGGAGGATGCGGAAGATATTATCGGGGATTTTAAGAAGGCGTTGGAGGGATGAGGCGGCGGGGAGGAGGCTGCCTGTTGACGGGCAGGATGATGACCGCGCCTTCAAGCGGATCGATGGCTCCGATCAGCAGAGCGACAAGTTCGGCGATGATATGAATGCGCCGCCAGAGTGTGGGTTCAGAGAATGATGCTCCTTGCGAATATGGCTCATGATGTGGGACAGAATTCCACGCTACGAACTGGACTGGCAAAAAGGGGATCGGAAGTTTCTGTAGGCGAGTAATCTCACTTGGCAGCAAAAGCTTCGATAGGGACTTTTACAGTTTGCTGGGGAAGCTCGTGCTTTTCGTGAATCGCTTTGAAACGTTTTTCGATAGCCAGCAAGGCTTCGGCGGGATAATACCGCTCACCACAGCTTAAGCAAACTTCACACGGTACGTTGCGAATGATCAGGTATTTGCCATCGCGTCGATAAACATACTCAACGTGACGTTCCTCGAATTCTTCTTTTCCACAAAAATGGCATTTTGTATTTTCCATAGGATTATCTCCCACGTGTTCGAGCATTAATGAATTTGGGTGGCTTGGGAATGTAAACCGTGATGATCACCACTTTCTCTCGTCTCCAGCCACAAACAGCATGGATTGGACGCTGGTTTACGAAACCCAGAATAAGACAACTTTCACCACGACCTGTGTCCGCATATTGTTCCAAAATCTCGCCATTCAGAATGGCGTTTTTAATTTCAATTATGTCGATTGTTTCCTCCGCGGCCTCTTCGACTGCGTGATCGCTAAATAAAAATTCGTTGGCTCGAACCTTTGCTTTTATGACAGCGATATCCATCATCTTTTTGGCTGGCTACGACATTTGTCCCCATTCATCGTTATATATCCCGGCCTGCAAGCTCGTGTGGTGCCAATCGGAGTAGAACATTATATACAAAGAAGAATAACTATTAACAAGAAACCATCCCAAAAACGAAGCAGGCAT
>METF01000205.1:8343-8525 GCA_001771235.1 Candidatus Zhuqueibacterota bacterium RBG_16_48_16 | reverse complement strand
TGGTACACGATCCCAGCGAGATCATCGAGGTGGTGAGCGAGAGGTCTTTGTTTTCCAGCTTTTTGATGTACCGCATCATTTTCGTTTCGGAATGGTGCGCATGGAAAACAGGATGGGTCAGGAAAGGCGTTTTTCTTTGCAGCTTTTTGGGGATTTTCGATTCGGCTTGCTCCGGACTTGGC
>METF01000205.1:5119-8220 GCA_001771235.1 Candidatus Zhuqueibacterota bacterium RBG_16_48_16 | reverse complement strand
TTTATGCCCCTTTTCAGAGCGATGGTCCGTAGTGCGGACAGCGTAGCCGGGCTGTCACTCAAATCCATGGTAATGGTATCGAAGAAGTGATCGTTAGACAGCCGATAGCCCAGGTTTTTCAATTCCTCGGAAAGCATGCAGGCCAATCCATGTACCCGGCTGGCAATGGCCTTCAGTCCTTCAGGGCCGTGGTAGACGGCGTACATCCCGGCCATGATCGCCAAAAGCGCCTGCGCTGTGCAAATATTGGAGGTGGCTTTTTCCCGGCGAATGTGCTGCTCGCGCGTCTGCAGGGCCATGCGGTACGCCGGGTTGCCGGACTTGTCGTGGGACACGCCGATGATACGGCCGGGCACTTGTCGCATGTACTCCTCGCGCGCAGCAAAAAAAGCGGCGTGGGGCCCGCCGTATCCCAGCGGAACGCCAAACCGTTGCGACGAGCCGACGACCACATCGGCACCCATTTCGCCGGGGGGCGTCAAAAGCACCAGGGCCAAAAGGTCGCTGGCCACGACCACGCGAACATCTTTTTCATGGGCTGTTTGAATAAAAGAGGAGATATCGACCAGCTCGCCGTCCTCTGCCGGGTATTGAATGATAGCACCAAAAAACCGGCTATCGAGATCGATCACATCGTGATCGCCGATCACCAGCTCGATGCCGAGCGGCTCCGCCCGGGTGACGAGGACATCCACAGTCTGCGGAAAGAGCGTTTTTGAAACAAAGAAAGCCTTGGCCTCGCCCCCAGCGGATTTGCTTCGGAGCCGGTGCAGCATGGTCATGGCTTCCGCCGCCGCCGTCCCTTCGTCTAAAAGAGAGGCATTGGCCACATTCATACCGGTCAAATCGGCGACCATGGTCTGGAAATTCAATAACGCCTCCAGCCGCCCCTGGGCGATTTCCGCCTGGTAAGGCGTGTATTGCGTATACCAGCCGGGATTTTCAAAAATATTTCTCAGGATGACGCTCGGCGTGATGCACGGATAATAGCCGTAACCGATGAACGATTTATGCGGGCTGTTCTTCCTTGCCACCTCTTTTATAAAAGACAGATATTGATGCTCGGTGAGAGCGGGAGGGAGGTTTAATTCTTTCTGGGTTCTGATCGCGGCAGGAACAACCTGGTGAATGAGAGCATCGAGAGAATCAACCCCGATTTCCCCGACCATTCCGGGCAGATCGGCTTGCGAAACGCCGATATGCCTTCGAACAAAAGCGTTGTGTGATCTCATAGGGCGTGTTGTGTAAATGATCCAATTTTTAAAAGCATCTTGATTTGGACAAAGATATTAAAAATTAAGACAGAATAAAACGCTTTTTTGTCCGCTAAATCAAGGATGGGTCACCCACGTAGCCCTGCCTCCGGGCGTAATGGAACAAGCTGCGCTGAAGCATCCGGCGGCCCCGGAATAATCGTGACATCACGGTGCCGATGGGAATGTCGGCCTTTTCGGCAATCTCTTTATACGATAGCCCTTCCACATCGGCAAGAATGATAATCTGCCTGAATTCTTCGGAGAGCCTGTCCAGGGCGTGATTGATCTCATCATCGAATAATTCACCATAGGCTTCTTCTTCATAAGCGTTGAGCCCCTCGGGTTCCTGGAACGGCTCATCTTCGTCTTCCAGGAAAAAGGAGACCTTGTCGAGCTCGACCGGCCTGGGCGTTCGAGCTTTTTTGCGATAGTTGTTGATGAAAGTGTTGGTCAGAATGCGGAAAATCCAGGCTTTAAAATTCGTCCCCTGCTCGAACTTGTCGAAAAAACGATAGGCCCGCAGATATGTGTCCTGAACCAAATCCTCGGCTTCTTCTATATTTCTGGTCATCTTGAGCGCGGTGCTGTAAAGCATATCCATGTACTGAAGCGAAAGCTTCTCAAAACTCTCTGTCTTTTCTTTTGTCGATATATTTATATAGCTTTCCATAATCCACACCTCAAATAGATTTTCACCGGATTAGATGCACGACGGTTGAAAAATATTCAAAAAAAATACAATCGCGGAGACCATTGTTCCTCTTTTAAAAGCGGAATACTTTTTCTTTCGATAAATCATAAGATAAGTTACACATTTTAATCCAATAAAAAAAGGCAAGTTCCCGGCTTATGACCGGGAATTGTGTTCCATGTTTTGAACAAGAGTTGTTCACACTTGCTGATTTTTGTGCCGATATGGAATAAGGCGTGTAAAAAGAAGGCAGGAGATTTATCTTAAAAGGAGTGGGAGAAATTTCCTGGATCTTCACGTTGGATGTTTATTATCTCATGTGGCTCACCGCGTTGGATGTTCATTATCCCACGTGGCTGGCAACATTTTCGCGTATTCATCCATCACCGCGAGATGTTTTATAGCTCGATAGAGTCGCTGTGAACGTAGCCTTCCTTCAATGCATATTTAAATAATTTTTTTTGCAGCATCCTTCGCCCGCGAAACAGCCTGGACATGACCGTTCCGATCGGAATATTTGCTTTTTTAGCAATCTCCTTATAGGAAAGCCCTTCCACATCGGCGAGCAGGATGATTTGCCGAAAGTCGTCCGACAATTTATTCAGCGCTCGGTTTATGTCGTCGTCGAATAATTCACCATAACTCGGATCATCGGAGCCGTTGTTTATGTCAAGATCCCTAATAGCCTCTTCATCTTCGATAAAGAATGAAACCTTGTCCAATTCGACTTTTTTGGGTGTTCTGAGTTTTTTTCTATATCTGTTGATAAAAGTATTGGTGAGAATGCGGAAAATCCACGCTTTGAAATTCGTGCCTTGCTCAAATTTATGGAAAAAGCGGTAGGCGCGGAGATAACTGTCCTGAACCAGGTCTTCGGCTTCCTCAGTGTTTTTCGTCATGCGCAGCGCTGTACTGTACAGCAAATCCATGTACTGCAGCGACAACTCTTCAAATATTTTTTTGCATTCAAGTGAATAGACATTTTCATCGGTCACCATTTTCACACCCTCCCACAGGCCAAATGCTAATTCCTAGTATGATTTGTTCATGCTGCCAACTCTGATAATATCACTATAAAGGTCTGTTTCTGCCCCGTGTTCGTCGGTCGTCGGAAAAAGATTTTGTAATTGATTGAAAGAGGCACTGTTTTTCAA
>METF01000205.1:4668-4808 GCA_001771235.1 Candidatus Zhuqueibacterota bacterium RBG_16_48_16 | reverse complement strand
AAAGGATTTCAACCGTGTCAGAATTTTTCGGTTTTTCACCAGAGTCTCTTGAATTTCTGCAAAATGTAAAATCACATAACAGCAAGGCGTGGTTCGATCAAAATCGAGCGGATTACGAGAGACTCCTGCTCACGCCCTTT
>METF01000205.1:4294-4520 GCA_001771235.1 Candidatus Zhuqueibacterota bacterium RBG_16_48_16 | reverse complement strand
TGGTCTTCAAACGGCCCGGCAAAGACTGGGCAATATCCATTCCCGGATTCTATTTCGAGATTTCGCCTCCTATGTATCGTTACGGCATGGGATTTTATTCGGCGGCGCCCGACATCATGGCGGCGTTCCGGCAAAAAATCGATGCAAAGCCGGGTGCATTTGCAGAAGCTATTGCCTTTATGGAATCCGATGGCCGGTATAACCTGGAAGGTGAAAAATATAAAAG
>METF01000205.1:3883-4246 GCA_001771235.1 Candidatus Zhuqueibacterota bacterium RBG_16_48_16 | reverse complement strand
GAAGACATTTTACCTGGCGCACAATCGCCAGCCTGATGAGCTTTTGTTTTCAAAAGCCTTGTTTGATGAGCTGTTAGATGGATTTTTGCTGATAGCGCCTTTGTACAAGTTTTTAACTCAGCTCAAGCCGTCTTGAACGGCTGCCTGAGACGGTCCCTGGCGCTGCCAGTCGCGAATCCGTTTCCTCGCATACTGATAACCCACCTTAGCGATTTCATCGAGGGCGCTGAGCTGCAAAAGCCCAAACCGGTCGACCGGCGGGCGCAGATAGAGATTGGCATCTTTGCTCGCCTCGTCACTTTTTTGCAGGCTGCTGAGCATGGCCGAGCGGGTCAAGACATCCAGGATGGTGGGGACTTTTAC
>METF01000205.1:0-3779 GCA_001771235.1 Candidatus Zhuqueibacterota bacterium RBG_16_48_16 | reverse complement strand
GGCCGCCGCAGAGTCGTCTCATCACGTCGCCAGGGAGATTGTTGAGTATGCTCCCATCGACCAGCAAGTCCTTGCCTTCCACTACCGGTTCCAACATGCCGGGGATTGCGATGCTCGCCCTGATAGCTTTCCACACGGGGCCGGTGCGGTGCAACACAGTCTCTGCCGTGGAGAGATTGCTGGAGATGCAGAAATAGTTCAGCCAAAGATCCTCAATCTGTACGTCGCCGTGTGCCAGTTTCAACAGATGCTCGAGCTTCCTGCTTTTGATGATCGAAAAGGTAGGCAGGGTGTAGTCCCGCACGGGATTCGTTTCCAGGAAAGATTTCCTGTTTATCTCAAGCATGGTCTCGTCGTCCCAGCCCATGGCCGCCTGGGCCGCAATTAGCGCCCCCATGCTTGTGCCGCCAAGCATGTCAATTGGCAGGCCCGCTTCTCTCAGCGCACGAATCACCCCAAGATGGGCAAAGCCGCGCGCACCGCCGCCACTTAGAACCAAACCAATGGCTCTTCCTGAAAGGAAACGCGCTAACCGGCAAAAGTCGGCTTCGGTGTCCCAGCGAAGGTGATGATGGTTCTGTATATTGCGCACCGACAGCCACTCTCGGCTTCCGCACGGCAGGCAGGAGCCATCAGGATGCAACAGAACCAGACTCTGGAGGGGTGCGGTGATTGTGGCCGCCCTGTCTGTCAGCGTCCTTTCGAGCTTGCCTGGCCGCGGATTCCGGGCAGCCCAGGCCACGATGAGGATCTGGTCTGCGTGGCGAATACAACGCTTGGTCCAGGGAGTAACATTCGGGTCGGCTTCGTAGACAATGAAACGATGCCTTGCCTCTTGCTCATCAATGCCGGCCCTAAGCCTGATGTTATAAGGATCATCTTCCGCGGTCTGGGCAATCCCAGGTATGCCAATCAGCCTGTCCAACCGCTCGCTGCTTAAATGGAGGGTCGACACCAACCCCGACAAAGCCAATGTCAGGCGGCTGGCAAAGTGGGTCAGTGGCACGTCGGCACTGGCAGGCACAATCGCCACACTGGTGACCGTGCGAGTCACCGGCTCCGCACGGATGCTCTTGTGCAAGCGGGAAACAACCGTGCGAGATACATAAGTCATGACCTGTGGGTACTTGGCAATGAAGTGGTCGACCGTCTTTTTGGTGAATCGCGCCAGCACGCTGTCGCGGAGCGCATACACCGTTGCGGAGCGTGGCTCGGTGGTGAGGATCGCCATTTCGCCAACGGTTTCGCCCGGTGCAATTTCTCCGATGATTTTTTGGCTTCCATCCTCTTCTTCAAATACCGCAAGGAGTCGACCTTTGATGACGATACAAAGGTCATCATCGGCGCTGCCCTGACGAAAAAGTATCTCACCTCTTTTGAGGTGCACCCATCTTACCTGAGCCTCCAATTCCCTGAGGCCGACTCGGTCCAGCGCCCCGCCGAAGAACCTGGCCTGGATGCTCGCCAACTGTTCGCGTCGGCTATGTCGGCGGCTGATGACGGCTATATGGCTCACCACCTTGGGTGACTGCGCGGCCAGTCTTTCAAAAATTGGCTTCGGCACCTTGACCAGCTCGGAAGCGCAAACAGCACGCACACTTGCATAGCGCTGCTCTGCTGCCAGGACCTGGCTTTCGCCAACTGGCTCGCCTACGGCATATTCACCTGCAATAGCTTCCTTGCCGTCCGCTCCACTTGTGACCGCCTGAAGGCGACCCCTGGTGACAACATATACGGCGTCGATGGGGTCACCCTGGCGATATAAGTATTGTCCTTTCCGTAGGACCATACGTTCCAAATCCGCTGCCTGGCCGCGCGCAGCCATTTCCCTGCAGAGGATTTCCAGGAGGGTGTTTCTTCTCCTGCGAACACCAACGCCGTTATGCAGAGAGGGTGTGTTGAGATTTTTCATAGGCTCATCTTTTTGCCACAGCCAGCCCTTATTTCAACAGCACGGCTTTCTTTGTTTGAATAAAATCTCCCATTTGAATCCGATACAGATAGAGGCCACTGGGCAGTCCGCTTGCATCCCATAAAAGTTTGTACTCACCGGCAATTTGATGGCCTCTCGCCAATGTGGCCACTTTTTGACCCTGTAAATTGAAGACGCTGATCTCCACCTCCGAAGCGCGGGGTAATTGGTATGCAATCAGGGTTTCGGAGTTGAAGGGATTTGGATAGTTCTGAAGGAGGTTAAAGACTTTAGGCATTTCAGGGCTTGTGTCTTCAACGAGCGTAGGGTGGTAGGACAGCCACAGATCGTATACGGTGCGCTTTTTCCCGGAGCCATCGCGAATTGAGACACTACCGAAAAGCTTCCATTCTAAAGGACTGCCTCCGGGATCCGCCATCTGGTAGAGAAACAGCCAGTTTACCATCCTGATGTTTTTTCCTTCCGGCATGGCGGAAAGTTGCAAGAGGTAAGCTACTTGCGCCGCTTCTGATGTCTCCCAGGTGGGATTTAATCCTGCGAGATTCTCTGCAGGCCAACCAGTTTCGGTGATTGCTATTGGCTTGGAATTGATTCGAGAAGCGAGCGGATCGAGATAGTTGCTCGGCACTGAACGTGCAGATGCATAGTTGAACCATGGGTAAACAGTTACCCCAACGATATCAATCTTCCCCAGATCATGTGCATCCAAAGCTCCCCAGTAGGGTGTTGTCCACCCATTGAGCACCCCGGCACCAGCCATGTGTTCAAAGTTAAAGACAGGCCCAACTAATGTGGCTGATGATGTGGCTTTTATGGCATCATAAGCACTATTGTAATAGCTAATCCAGTTTGCATAGTCAGCAGGATTTTGCTCATAATAAAAGTCATTTTCATTGCCAAGAAAAACAAAAGGCGGTTTATAAATCGTGGCAAAGTCAACAAGCATGCTTAGGAACAGATTTTTTGCCTCAGTATTGGTCCAGTCATTTGTTTGATTGCCAGGTACGTTCAAAAAAAGTGTCGCCCCCGAACGCCAGCCAAAGACTTCTATGGGTGTAAAATTGAAGGTATTTGAGCTCTGGATGATTGCGGCGGCCGCCGCTGGAATGGCTCCTGCATCCGTTCCCTCGAAAACGTCATCTCGCCATGAACCATTCCACATGACCCCGCCGTTCACCATGCCGCCGATTTCTGTGTAGAAATCTGCTAGCTTGCTATAATCCAACGGAAATCCTTGCGGTGAAATCCCGAAACCTTTTACCACTTCGGTGTCATATCTGCTGTCAGATGGAGCCAGTGGATTATTATCGTTCCTGTCCCCCGCAACCGTAAGGCTTGAAAGAATTAAGAAAATAAAGAGAACAAAATGGATAAATATATTCTTGTTCACGATAAAACTTTTCCTCCATCCAAAATTTTCTCCCCCTAACCCGGATAAACCAGAATCCAATAAAATACAACCACGAATCTGCACGAATTACTGATCGCCCAGGATTTCCATTCTGGGCGTTCTAATGAATTAGGGCTTCCAGCCCGGCTTGAGCTCAACAACGTCAAAAGTCGGATTTCGGAGAATGGCAGTATCATTCGAATTCATCGTTCGTCGGTAGCCTGTAAACGGGCAGAAGCCCCGCTCTATCAGGCGCCCTGGATTGGAAATCCAGGGCGATCGGTAGAAATCTTTTCATGGACGTTCCTCCTTTTTTCTCCTCAGAACCAAACTTCGGGGTCTTAGTACCCCGAAGTTTGCTCTCATCACTTATCGCAGCACCAGCATTTTCTTCACCTGCACAAATTCACCGGCCTTCAACTGATAAAGATAAACACCGCTGGCGACGCGACGACC
>METF01000204.1:17406-17606 GCA_001771235.1 Candidatus Zhuqueibacterota bacterium RBG_16_48_16 | reverse complement strand
GTTGGTTTTATTGCGCAGCTTGAATCCGGTGAACAGCGGCTGGCTGAGATTCAGCCGGAAATCATAAGTATCCAGCGAGCCGAGAGTGAATTGCTCTCCCGGGAAAAGCGGCACCGTCTGATTGCCAAGCGGCAGCTCGACCGCGGGGATCTCGATCTCCGGAATCATGCTTTGTCTTTTGTAATTTCCGGTAAAAAGCA
>METF01000204.1:9098-17290 GCA_001771235.1 Candidatus Zhuqueibacterota bacterium RBG_16_48_16 | reverse complement strand
AGCGAAATCACCTGTGCAAATACATTCCCGCACAAAAGGAGAAAAAGAACCGCGAGGCGGGAGGCACACTTTTTCATCGGGCTTTCCTTTCACGAATTATGTAATTCCTCTTTAACGGGCGTTACAGCCAGCATCAATCCATCGACAGAGACAATCTTTACCCGCTCCCCGGTTTTCAATGCCTCCTCGCATTCGGCGTTCCAAATCTCCCCATGAAAAGAAACCTTGTACAACTCCCCGCTCTTCGATAGGATCCGCCCCACTTGGCCTTCCATCGCTTCCAGTCCGGTCGTCGGTCTTTTTCTCATGATATGGAAAACGGCATACGCCAGCCCGACGCTGAGTATAAAAAACCACAAAAGTAAAAGTGAATATAACCGGCCGCTCACTTTAAACAACTCGATCTCTTCAACCAAAAAAACCAGCAGTACATCGTCAAAGAAAAACAGTGCGGTCAGCCCCAGGACGATCAGAATAACCCGTGCGCCTTTGTATCTATTTGACCAATTATCCTTTTCCACTTGGATTATTTCAAAAAGAATCCGTTACGGTTTATTCCCTTGATCGAATTGGGAAAAGTCCCAGTCGCCAAACAGGGTTTTCATTTTCGAGGTTTTTTCACTTTTAGCCTCCCGGCCATAGTTTTGAGCGCTCTTTTCTTCCATCCTGTCCAGTCTTTGCTGCTCTTTGCTTTTCGGTTTTCCCGGGGCGCGGGAGGCCTTGTCCAATTCCAGCGCCTGCGCCATGCTGATTCGCTCCCGGCATAAGGAATAGACTTCCATGACATTGCCCGTCGTGGGAATCCTGGCGCTCCGCTTGGCCGCGCTTTTCGAAAAAATCCGAATCACCGCGCCGGAATAGCTGCAGCCCGAATAGTCCTTCCAAAAGCCGATTCGCTCCGCCCTTTCATGTCCTTTGCCGATAGTGGCCACGACAAAGCCCTTTTCGTACAGCGTCCACTCCTGGTCGCCGCCCATGGCTTTCAAATATTTTAACAGCGGACTGAGCAGAAACAAGGCGATGTACATAAAAATCTGCGGCAGGTTTTTGACCCACTTAGGCAGCAGTTGTTCGCCGTAAAAAATGGTAAATATCACCAAAGCGCCGATTACGGCCAGCGCGGCAAAGAGAAATTTATTCGATCTGGAAGGCTTGTACAGCCAGGAAGTGATCGAGCTTCCGAGCAAGTCTTTTTTGTCGTTTGTCAAAGTCATTTTGTTCATAAATCTTCACTCATTCCTTTTCAAGAACAGCCAATTTTTCCGCTAAATTATCTAACAGCGATTTTGTCGCACGGCTCATGGCATCCAAAATGGCTTCTTCGCCAGGCCGGCTGATTTCCGAGAAACTGTCGAGTGTGTCATCTAAAAGGAGCTCCTGCGTCTTCATGTCCTGAACTTTGATCGCCAGGGAAACTCGGGCCAAATGTTTGCCGTTTTCAAAAGTCTCCTCGAACTGCCTGAGCTGGCCGGAGAGCATGTAAAACGGCTGGGAGCGCGGTGGCGCCAGAGTCACTTCTTTGAACACCCCGGAGGCGCGCAGATGCCGCACCAGGCGGGACGTCAGCATGTCCGCCGGCTCCTCGGCCCAGCGCCGGTAATAGTCGAATTTATACTCGTACTTTGACGGCTTGTAGATCATTTTATCCGTTCGCAGCACAGGATCGGCCGTGAGCTTTTGCACGAACAGCACCTTCGATCCCGCTTTCGCGGATACCAACGGCAGATCATAGTGAATGGCAAAATAGCGGGTTTCCGGCGCCGAGCCGCAGGCAAAAAACGTGACTAGCAAAACTGACAAAGAAAGTATTTTCATAGATTATGCTCCGAGATGATTATCTGTTCCAACACCGAGACCGCAGAAGCCGCCAAGGGCCGCAGAGAAATTTATTCGATTCAAGTTGATGACCGGGACGACAACGTAATTTTTCATGTCACTTCCTTAACGAATAACCTATGATAAGTCGGGTGCGTCATTGGGGTAGATCGAACACCATCTACCGTGTCTGCCCTTCAGTGTGACTGTCATTCTCTTGAGAATCTTTGTTATTGTGTAATCACACCCGCCGTAACTACATTTTTCGAAGGAAATCCATATCAGTTTGCGTCTTTTTTCAGTTTGTGCACACCTGACAAAGATTCCCAAATACAAAATTACTGCGGCAATGGCCTTTCCGCCGGATGGGTCTTTCTGACCAGATTCCACGGCTGCTCCTTTAACCGCTGGCTGAATTCATCCAGGTTGCGGCTGAGCGATGTCATATTTTCGATCAGCTCCTGGTAAGAGCCACTGTTTTGCAGCATGGAATTATTCACTCCATCATAAGCACTGTTCAACCGGGAAAGCAAATTTTTGCTTTCCTCCAGTAGCTCGGCCATTCCGGCCAAGTTCGCGTTGACTTGTTCTTCGTTCTGCTGCAACATTTCGTTGATCATAATGATTGTCGAATCCAGATGGGAGGTGATCGATTGAACGCCCTGCACGGCATTATTAAAATTCTCGGTATTGACCACAGCCATTTCGGTCAATGAAGCGATCATGGCGGCAACATTATCCCTGCTCTCCTTATTTAAAAGATCGTTCGCCCTGCGTATCAGCTCGGCCAATTCATTGGTCGCATCTCCCATAGAACCGGACATTTGGGCGAAGGCCGTCACCTCTTTGGATTTGATCACCGAGCCTGGCGGCAGCAAAGGTGAGTCCGGCGAACCCGCCGTCACTTCCAGATAGAACGATCCCATAATGCCGATGGTGGTCAGAAAAGCAATGCTGTTCTCCCTGATCGGTGTGCCCTCTTTCATTTCCAGGGTCACTTCGACGCCGGCGGCGGTGGAATCACTCGGCAAGCCGATATCGACAACTCGCCCGACTTCAAAGCCGGAAAAGCGCACCAGCGATCCTTTCTCGATGCCGCCGACAAAATTGAAACGTGCCTTGTACATATCTTTTTCCGTCCAGGCATCGAGTCCCGCAATGATGACGAGAAAGCCGCCAAACACCAGCAGGCTGAGAACGATAAAGATTCCCGCTTTTATCTCACTCGATTTATATTCCATGATTTTCCTTTTCATTCACCGTTCATAAAAGTGCTTGAACGAAAACTCCTTAGCAGCGGTGTCATTGCGAGGAGTGAGGAACGAACGACGAAGCAATCCTTTTCTTTTCAGGAGATTGCTTCGGCAAGAAACGCCGCGCAATGACAGCAAACTTACTAATAGTTTTCGTTCAGACTCTGAATAGCAATAATATCCTTTAAAGATATTTTGTACCGATCAAAGAATTGAGATACAGCTCGCGGTCGACGACTTCTTCATCCGGTTGACGCTGCAAAAACTGTATGATTTTGGGATTGCTGCTGTTTTTCATGTCTTCTCTGGTGCCGAGGAAAATCACCTGCCCATCATCCAACAGGGCGATGCGGTCGGCGATGAGAAAGACCGAAGCCAGCTCATGGGTGACGACCATGATGGTCATCTTGAAAGCCCTTTTGAGCTTTAGAATGAGATAATCGATCCCGGCCGCAACGATCGGATCGAGTCCGGCGGAAGGCTCGTCACAGAAAAGGATATCCGGGTCCATGGCCAGGGCGCGGGCCAATGCCGCGCGCTTTTTCATGCCGCCGGACAATTGCGCCGGCATAAAGCTTTCAAATCCGGAAAGGCCCACCAGCTCGAGCTTCATCCGCGTCATAATCTCGATGGTGGAAGGCTCCAGCGGCGTGTGCTCCACCAGCGGAAGCGCGACGTTGTCGCCTACGGTCATGGAATTGAACAGGGCCGCACCCTGGAAAAGCATACCGGATTTCTTCAACACCTCATCTCTTTCCGCATCGGACGCCCTGGCCATGTTCACGCCCTTGACGAAAATATCCCCCTGGGACTGCTTTTGCAATCCGATGATATGCCTCAGCAAAGTGCTCTTGCCACAACCCGAGCGTCCGAGAATAACCAGGGTTTCATCTTTGTAAACATCCAAATTGATGCCCTTGAGAATTTCCCTGGTTCCGTAGCGGCTGTGCAAATTTTTTATTTGTATGATCGGTTCGCTCATGCCTAAAACGTGGAATAGAACAGCGTCGTGAATAACAAGTCGGCAAAGATAATCAAAAATATGGAAGACACGACCGAGGCGGTGGTCGATTTGCCAACGCCTTCGGCTCCACCCTGCACACTGAATCCCTGGTAGACGCCTATCTGCGCTATGATGATGGCGAAAAAGCCACTCTTAATCAAACCGGTGATAAAATCTTTTAAGAGGATAGCAGTGGCGGTCTCATTGAAATAGGCCAAAAACGGCAGTTTTAAATTATAAATGGCTAAGACAAATCCTCCGGCTATGCCGAATAAATCGGCAAGCACGGTGAGGCATGGCACGACGACGATCATGGCCAGGGTTCTTGGCACCACCAGGTAGCCGATGGGATTCAATCCCATGGTCTTGAGGGCGTCTATTTCTTCGGACACTTTCATAGTGCCGATTTCAGCCGTGATGGCCGAGCCGCTTCTGCCGGCGATGATGATGGCGGTAATGAGCGGGCCTAATTCGCGGGTGATCGAAACGCCCACCAGGTCGGCAACATAGATCGTCGCGCCAAAACGCTCCAGTTGATAAGCCGCCTGCATGGCGATGATGAGTCCGACACAAAAGGATATGACACCCACGATGGGCAGCGAGTTGACACCGATGCGCACCATTTGTACAAAGGTGAGCCGCCAGCGAATGCGCTCGCCCTTGAATGGGCCGATAAATATCCAATAAAGCGAACGAAAACTGAGATGAACAATTCGATACAGATGCACTGCAAAGTCGATCATCCCGCGGCCGGCGCCGCCAAATGTGTCCCAAAAGGCGTTCATGGCGTGGGATTCTCCAATGCACTCTTCCAATCGATGTGAATTTCAAACACCCTGTCAAGACGAGTCAGCTCAAAGACCTCGCGAACGTTGGGCTGGAGAGCGGCGAGTGAAAATCGACCGTCGTACTTTCGGCTTTGTTGAAGACCTTCGATAAGCGTTGCCACGCCGGAGCTGTCCATATATTTCACCGAGGCCAGGTCGATCACAATGATCCTGGTACGGGCGTTGGTCAGTCTCATGATTTCTTCGCGTACTTTTTTCGAGGAGTAGAGATCGACTTCTCCTTCAATATGAACAACGGCGGCTTTGGCCACGTGCTCAACATTCACCTTGAGATCCAAGATTACTCCTTTGCTATTTTTTTTATCATGAGCAGACAATTGCCTGATTCCATCCCCTGTACGAATTTGACTTCATCCATGACCGTTTTCATTAGATGAACACCCAAACCGCCCGGTCTAATTTCTGATAATTTTCGCGATTTTATTTTTTGGGGATCGACTTTTTCGCCATGATCTTTGATTTCAATTTCAAGCCTATCGTCAAAAATGCCCGCCGTGATCAGAATGAGCTGCCCAACCTTGCCGCGGTAGGCATGTTTGATGACGTTCGAACAGGCTTCATCCACAGCAAGCACCACCTTGCTGCTCTCCATGCTGGTGAAACCGGCCAACAAACACACCTCGTCTACCATGGCTCGCACGATGCGGAGCATCTCCGGCTCGCTGGTAATTTGAATTTTTATCACGTGGGGCATGGCTGGATTTTTTGTCCTTAGTATCTTCGAAGTTACAATTTGCCGTTTTTGAGCAAAAAAACTCTACAGTCTAACTCAGAGGGCCCAAAGTAGGCGGAGGTGCGCAGAGAGCTGGAAAAATTCGTTAATTCTCTTATAGCTCGTCACAGCTACAGCGAAAGTTGAAAATTGAATAGCAATCTATCAATTCCGTTTACTAAAAAGAGGGTGTCATTCCTTTAGGAATCTTTGTCAAGTGTGCACAAATTGAAAAAAACGCAAACGGATATGGTAATTCCTCCTAATAAATGCCGTTACGGCGGGTACGATTACACAATCACAAAGATTCTCAAGAGAATGACAGTCACGCTGAATTGCGGCCATGGTATTCGATCTACCACAACAACGCATCCGACACACTATACGTTCTTCCTTTAGGAATTAAAATGAAAAGTTCCGTTGCAGTCCTGGTTATCAAAGAGAATCAAATTACTTTCTCTGCGACCCTTGGCGGCCTCGCCGATCTCAGCATTACAATTTTAGTCATCTGCCATAAATAACGATCAACTTTTTGGTTCCGGCTCGTCCAGGTCAGGCTTTTAGCATAAAAGCCATAGCCGTCAAATCATCATGTTGCGGTTCGTGATCGGAGAAATCTCTGACGCTTTCCAGCACGGCGCTCAACAAGGCGTCGGCAGCGCGCCATTTTTGCGAGGCCACGGCAAGAAGCCTGTCGAGAGAAAATTGCTCATTTGCCTTGTTGCGCATCTCAACAAGGCCATCGGTATAAAAAAACAGCGCATCACCCGCAGCAATCTCGCACTCGACGGCGTCAAAATGCAGATCGCGGGCAATGCCAAGCGGGGCGCCGGCGTCACAGGTAATCAGCCCTGCCCGGTGGCTCTCATGGCTTATATGAAGTACAGGCAAATGGCCGCCATTGGCTAAAGACATCCGTTTATTTTTCAGATCGACTATGGCAAATTGAAGAGTGATGAACATGCCTCTTTGGCCTCTCTCCACAACCAGGTTGTTCAGCCTGCTGAGCAAAACCTGCGGCTCGCTCTCCTGCTGAACGTAAAAACGAAAGTCACTCATGATTCGGGCCATGTGCAGCGCGGCCGGAACGCCTTTGCCGGAAACATCGCCGATGAGCAGGGCTAACCGGTTCTCGTCCAAAAGAATGGCATCATAGAAATCGCCGCCCACGGCGCTGGCCGGTATATTTTTAGCCGCCAGCTCAAAAATGCCCCTGGGGCTGCTGGGCAAGATTTGCGGCATAAAACTCTGTTGGATAATCCGGGCGGACTCTAACTGCTGGCGCAGTCTCTCCTGCTCAAGCGCCGCCTGGTGCATCTGGGCGTTATCGATAGCCAGGGCAACCTGCCGGCCAAAAGTCATAAAAAGGTCGAGATCGTCCTGGGTAAATTTCCTGCCGTCAATGCGATTGATGACCTCGGCCACGCCGATGATCCGATCCTGCACTTTCAGGGGCACGGCCAGGATGGACTGGGTCTTGAAACCCGATTTGCGGTCGATGCCGCTGAAAAAGCGTTTGTCTTTGCTCACGTCGGCGACAATGATCGGCTCTTCATGTTCCCATACCCAGCCGGCAACGCCCTGTCCTTTGGCAAGACGAATAGTCTTGCGCACATGCTCCCCTACCGCTCCCAGGGCGACCTCGCATTCGAGTTTGTCCGTCTCGTTGTTCACCAGCAGAACCGAGCTTGCTTCCGCCCGCATCACGGACTGGGCCTTCTCCATGACTAACAACAGCACCTGGTCGAGATCGAGTGTAGAGTTGACGATGATACTGACTTCGATGAGGCTGGAGAGGTCATTAATGCGGGATTTAAGAAGCTTGATGTCGTCAATGGAGGTTTTTGCTATTTGGTCGGCCATAGTAATCACAGGGTAATCCGGGGTCTTTTTTAACAACTCTTTACTAGCTGGATAGAGATCAAAAATTAAGAGTCAAAGTTGTGGTAGACCAAATATCATCTACCGTGTCCGCAATTCAGCGTGACTGTCATTCTCTTGAGAATCTTTGTAATTGTGGAATCGCCCCCGCCGTAACGGCATTTCTTTGGAGGAATTCCCATATCCGTTTGCCTGCTTTTCAATTTGTGCACTCTTGACAAAGATTCCTGAAGGAATGACACCCTCTTTTTAGTAAACGGAATTGATAGATTGTTATTAAATTATCTGAGTAATTTAAACATCTGTGTTCGGTGACCGGTCACTAGCACTAATGCGCATCCAACCAGTTATCCGCGCTACCCGTATCCACTTTTAACGGCACATCCAATTGAAAGGCGTTTTCCATTTCATGCCGCACAAGAGGTTCTACTGTGTTCAGCTCGTTCTTTGGGACATCGAATACCAGCTCATCGTGTACCTGCAAAATCATCTTTGCCCGGTAGGGGCCCGCCTGCAATTTCCGATGAATGCGGATCATGGCCACCTTGATCAGGTCAGCGGCGCTGCCCTGGATCGGCGTGTTGATGGCCGTCCGTTCGGCGAACTCGCGAATGTTGCGGTTATCGCTGCTGATTTCGGGCAGGTACCTTCGGCGATTCAAAATCGTGGTCACATAGCCT
>METF01000204.1:5514-9037 GCA_001771235.1 Candidatus Zhuqueibacterota bacterium RBG_16_48_16 | reverse complement strand
AATACGCCTGAATGAACTCGTCCGCCTCCTGGGGCGCCAGGCCCAGCCGTTGAGACAGTCCAAAAGCGCCCATGCCATACATGATGCCAAAGTTGACCTCTTTGGCTTTGCGGCGTTGATCGGAGGTCACACTTTGCGGATCGACGCCGAACACCAGCGCGGCGGTGCGGGTGTGCACGTCCTCATCATGCAAAAATGATTCCGAAAGCGTGGCGTCTTTTGACAAGTGCGCCATGATCCGCAGCTCTACCTGCGAATAGTCGGCATCCAGAATGACATGGCTGGCATCTGTGGGAACGAACGCTTTGCGGATGCTGCGCCCAATCTCCGTGCGGATGGGGATGTTTTGCAGGTTCGGATCGCTGGACGACAGCCGGCCCGTTGCCGCAACGGTTTGGTTGTAGGACGTATGCACATGGCCGGTTTTGGGATTGACCAGCTTCGGCAGGGTATCCACGTAAGTGGATTTCAATTTCGTTAACTGGCGATAGTCGAGCAGCAAAACGGGAAGCTGGTGAACCTTTGCCAATTCCTCCAAAACCGTGACGTCTGTCGAATAACCGGTCTTTGTCTTGCGCTGCGACGGCAGCTTGAGCTCTTCGAATAAAACGGTGGAGAGCTGTTTGGGAGAATTTATGTTGAAAGGATGGCCTGCCACTCGATAGATGTCTTGTTCCAGCGTGGCCAGCTTCTCGCCCAATCTTACGGACATCTCGGCCAGGTACGGCAGGTTCAAGGCAACGCCGTTTTGCTCCATCTGTTTCAACACATCTATAAGAGGTATCTCCACATCTTTAAAAAGAGTGTAAAGGTCCAGCTTTTTCAGCTTATCGGACAACACCCCTTCAAGCCGCCAGGCGACATCGGCGTCCTCGCAGGCGTACTCGGCAACCTTTTCGACCGGCACCAAATCCATGGTCACCTGGTTCTTGCCGCTGCCAAGCAGATCGGAGGTGGGAATTTTTTTGATATTGAGATGCTCCAGGCTGACGGCATCGATATTGTGCTGCCTGGCCGAAGGATTGATGAGATAGCTGGCCACCATGGTATCAAAGTCCAGGCCTTTGACCTCGATCCCATGTTGCGAAAGAACAAGGATGTCATATTTGGCGTTGTGGCCGCATTTTTTCACACCCTCGTTTTCCAACAACGGTTTCAATGCCGCCAGCACTTTTTCCGGCGGCAGCAGGCGATTTTCCTGCCTGGCCATTTCCGGCCCTTTTACCGGTATGTAGTATGCTTCCCCGGCGATCCACGAAAACGACAAACCGACCAGCTCGGCGCGCATGGGATCGACATCCGTGGTTTCCGTATCGAATGCAAAAGCGCGTTGTTGGGAAATCTTGTCCAGGAACTCATTGAACTTTTCTTCATCATCCACAAGGTGATATTTTTTTTCAGGCTCCTGCTTCCTCTCCGAGAACCGGTCGATGAGCGACATGAACTCCAGCTTGCGAAAAAAGCTCACAACGTCGTCGGCATCGTACTGGCCGACAATCAGCTCCTCCGGCTCGACATCAAGCCCGACGTCGCACTTGATGGTGGCCAATACTTTTGACAGGCGCGCCTTTTCAACGTCGCGCTTCAGACTTTCCTTGTGTTTTTTGTTACTCACTTTGTCGACGCTATCGAGGATATTTTCCAGCGAGCCGAATTCCTGAAGCAGCTTGACAGCGCCCACCGGGCCGATGCCCTCCACTCCCGGGATGTTATCCGAGGAATCGCCGGTGAGGGCCAGGAAATCAATTATCTTGCCGGGAAGCACGCCCATTTTTTCGACAACGCCGTTCTCATCCAGCCGTTCCGCCTCCCCCCCACGCTGCCTGGGCTTGAGCACTACCGTTTTATCGCTGACCAGTTGCAGCAAATCCTTATCGCCGGAAACGATCACCGTTTCGATATTCTTCTTCTCCGCTATTTTCGCCAAAGTACCCAGAATATCATCAGCCTCATAACCGGGGCGGGAAATCACCGGAATTTTCAGCAGCTCCAGCATCCGGTCGATCTGCGGCAACTGCCCCACCATATCGTCGGGCATCGCCTTTCTATGGGCTTTGTACTGCTCATACATGTCGTGGCGAAAAGTAGGAGCCGGCGTGTCGAAAACGACGGCAAAATAGTCGGGTTTTTCATCGTCCAGCAGATTGAGAATGATGGTGGTAAAGCCATAGACCGCGCCGACATTTTCGCCCCTGGAATTGACCAGGGGATTCCGGTCAAACGCATAAAAAGCCCGGTAAGCGACAGCCGAGCCATCCACTAAAAACAGCTTTTTGGCAGAGGATGAATGAGCCATTGAATTCCCGATTTTTATGGAAGGTTTTTACCGGCGACAAAACGCATTGAATGTAAATAAAACGCCAATCTTTTGCAACGCTTTATTGAAAACGAATTTGAGCGATCAGCAGTCAGCATTCAGCCATCAGCTTTCAGCGGTCAGCTTTCAGCCATTTTAGACATAAATACGTGACGTCAGGAATGGTCAGCACTCATTGAGTACGGCCTGGCCGCATAACGTCATGATTATTTCTGGCTGACGGCTGAGAGCTGATCGCTGAACGCTTCTATTAGGTGAAAACAGGCATAAAACCGCACTTACAAAAAAAGTTTTTATTTACTAAATCGCAAATAATTGCTATTATTCGCATCTTCAAAAGTCTTGAAAGTGACGATTTTTTGTTAAGGAGCTTCTCCATGAACAGCGAAAGACCCCAGCAACAAATAAACATCGAGCTTGGCGAGAAGGAAGCCGAAGGCATTTACTCAAACCTGGCGCTCATTTCGCATTCAGCCGCCGAATTTGTTGTTGATTTCACCCGCATCGTCCCCGGTGTGCCGAAAAGCAAAGTGTATGCACGAATCATCATGACGCCGCAGCACGCAAAATCGCTGCTAAAAGCCCTGTCGGACAATATCCAAAAGTTTGAGAAACAGTTTGGTGAAATCAAGGTATTCCAGGACGCGGGCGGGAATGTCCGTCCGATCGGTTTTCAACATGACTCTGCCGGAGAAGGAGTCGATCAACCGGCGCAACAATGACCTGCAAATGACCATTTAAATAATACCCAAATTGAGCGATTCAAGTGTCATTCAGTAGGAATCTTTTTAATTTTGCACACGAAAACAAAGATTCTTCCAGAATGACATGATGCCTTGCAAGTAAACGTTCCAAGACAAAATCGCTCAAATTAGGTAATAGTTGAGTCCCAGGAGTCGAACTATCATAAGCTTTCAATAATGCATCGAGATTATTTTCTGTATAAATGTGCCCTGCACCCCCGGTCTACGGCCGTAGCCATTGCCATCTTTTGCTGGCTGGGATTCACGGGGATAGCACACAGCCAGACAAATCCAACATCCTCAGCCGCGAATGTGAGCTGTGAGCTTGGACTATGGAAACCGAGCTCCATAGATCAATATCCAAGCAAACCGTTCAAAAATATCAACGGTGTGGATATGACAAAAGGGCTTGGCGTCACTTCGCCGTCCTTGTACAACCTGGCCGTTAAGCTCGGTTATTTTT
>METF01000204.1:4971-5266 GCA_001771235.1 Candidatus Zhuqueibacterota bacterium RBG_16_48_16 | reverse complement strand
TACAGCGGCCCCAAGTTTTCGCTCAAGTTTTTGTACATCTTTTGACTGAATGTGCGACGCACTTAGCTTTCTTGAAACAAGGCGATGAGCTGGCATGACATCAGTCATTTCAAAAAAGTGCGTCGCACATTTGTCCCATAACGAACAACCGATTGTCTGTTTCTGAAACACCCTGTTTCAGGATCGAATTACAGTTTCTCCATCGACTCTCCCCCATCCGTGCCTTAAAGCAATCCAAAAGATGTGACGAAAGAACTCTTTTGTATGCTACGCCGATCAATCATTTATGGGGTAA
>METF01000204.1:4419-4944 GCA_001771235.1 Candidatus Zhuqueibacterota bacterium RBG_16_48_16 | reverse complement strand
ACGACCTGTGCATCGCAAAAAAGAATCAGCTCACATTGTTACCTTCCTTGAAAAAGCACGCGCCATCAGCTAAAGCCGGTCCATTCAAAAACTCGCATTTTTTTACAGGGTATAAATATTGCAGATTGGCCGCCGAATAGAGTAAACTCTTTGTACAGGCAAACACGATGGTCGTTTTGGAGGACTGGTCTTGGCACTCAAGAACAAGCGGGTTTTATGCGTATTCTACACCTTCCTGATTTGTTTCACTATCACTAATTCATCCAATGCAAAGCACTGGAAAATCATGCCGGTCGGCGATTCGATTACCGATGGCGACGGCGATGACGACGAGCACGGCTACCGCGACAATTTGCATATTTTGCTTGTCCAGGCCGGACTGGATTTTGAATTCGTCGGAGCGGATGGAGCAGCGCCTTACAACGGCTTGTTCCTGCAGGGCGGAAAGATCGAAGACTTTTTAACCGGGAAATCCAAAGATCTCGGCGCAGCGATCAGCGTCCATACACCCAATATGCTCCTCAT
>METF01000204.1:829-4403 GCA_001771235.1 Candidatus Zhuqueibacterota bacterium RBG_16_48_16 | reverse complement strand
AATATGGGCAAGGCCAATCCCACAAAATATCTCCCCCAATTGCTGGAAATCGCCACGCAAAATCCATCCGTCGAGCAGGTGCTGATCTGCCGCATCATTCCGCGACAGACCAATGGCTCCACCTCGCCGGAGGTGATTGCCTTTAATAACGAAATCGACAAACTGTTCCTGAGCGGCAGCCTGGGGAATCCAAAGGGCAACGAGATCAAAATCGTCCATACGTATGCCGCTTTTACCGATGCCAACGATATTATCAAGACGAATTTGTTCTATGATGACCTGCATCCCAATCCAAGCGGCTACAGCACGATGGCATCGATGTTCGCCGATTATATTCTCGAGCTGGACAAGACGGATAACACCAAACCCGGAGCCATTGCCTTAGGCGGCGGCGACCTGTCATCCGAAGTCGGAACCGTTCAGCTCACTTGGTCCGCTCCCGGAGATGACGGCGTCGGCGGCAGACCGGTAAATCTTTACGAGCTCAGGTATGCCACTTCTCCACTGACGGCCGATAATTTTGACGCCAACGCCCTGGTGCCGCTGCGAAAACCGAAGAATGCCGGCCAGGCCGAGTCGGTGAAAATCAGCAATCTTGTGCCAGGTATATTCTATTATTTTGCCATCCGCAGCTATGACGAACACAATAACCAGAGCAACCTGTCCAACCTACGCCCCATTTTAATTCCCGACCAGATTCTGCCGGTTTACCGCGATGATTTCTCTGATCCATCATTGCCCTGGTGGCAGGCTCACCAGGCCTATGTCGTCTCTCCTTATGAAGAGTTGCGAAATTCAAGCTCCAGCGGAGGGTGGAGATATCTCGCCGTTTTTGATACGGCGGCGTACAACACCGATGCCAAATACGTGGAAACCGGCTTTACCTGGTCAAAACAGCATAGCGATCCCGACGGCGTCAATGCCGGTGGCGTGGCGATGCTGTTGGATTCGCCCAGCCAGTTTGCCAGCGGATACCTGGTCAAGCTGCGAAATAAAGACCTGGAGTTATGGAACATTGAAGGCGGCGCCATACCGAGCGGCTCGCAGAGGATCGGCGTCGGTTATACCTCCGCCTCCGCATCGCCGGGGGATTCCATAAAAGTGCGTTTTTCCAAAAACAGCGAGTCGGGTTATCTGTTCGATTATTTTCTGAACGACACCTGGATCGGCAGCGTGAACGATTCGCAGATGCGGCATGGGCAGAATGACAAGCTCTACTCCGGCGTCATGCTTTACGGCGGCATGAACAACGACATCGATAATTTCTGGGTGCGCATACCGCCGCTTTCGCCTCATGAAATGCGCATCGTCTCCGGCGACTACCAGGCCGGCGACGTCGAAAAGATCCTGCCGCTGCCGCTCACCATCCAGGTGACGGACGTCAACGGCCTGCCGGTGTCGAACGTGATCATTGACTTTGCCATTGAAAATAACCACGGCTCGACACTCTCCACCGATCCCGATTCCATTTCAATGTCTTTCTCCGGCCACTTATGGATCGAGGCGGAATCCGGGGATTTGACCTCGCCCCTGCAAACCGGCAGCGATCTCTCCGCGTCAGGCGGCAGTTACATCTACTCCAAAGAAATTGGCTATAAAGGCGATGCCAGCTATAATGTTTACGCTCCTGTCGAAGCGGTCTATACGCTATGGCTGCGGGTGTTGGCCCAGAACGATCTGAGCAATTCATGTTTCATTTCGGTTAATAATTCGATTGATTATGAATGGAAGACCTTTACCACTTATGGAAGCTGGCGCTGGTATGAATTCACCGATAAAAAATTTAGCCTGAACAGGGGATTTAACGATTTTATTATTAAAAACCGTGAAGCGGGCACAAAAATCGACAAGATTCTATTTACAAAAATCCCCTCCTTCACCCCATCCGATATGGGTGGCTCGACGCAGCAGTTTTCCTTCGTCACCAATCAGAACGGCTATGCCAGCACCAGGCTCACCTTCGGAAAAATCGCCGACACTGTTCGCGTCCGGGCGGAATCGCCTTTCGTGCCAAACGGCTCGCCGCAGCGATTCACAGAGATCGGCTTGGCGGGGCCGCCGAACAGAATGGAGTATGCCTCCGCGCCCAATCAAAATGGCCAGTTCGGTCAGCCACTTGCTGAGCTATTTCAGGTCAAATTGCCGGATAAGAACAACAACCTGTGCGTCGGCGTTTCGGTCGATTTCATCGTCACCGAGGGCGACGGCCACTTTGCCGGTCAGGACACGCTGCACACTTTTACGCACAGCGACGGAACAGCCAAGGCGCGTCTGACCATGGGTTTTCAAAACATAACAAAAGTGAAAGCTGTGCTTGCGGATTTTCCGCTGGTAAACAGCCTGGATTTTACAGCCATCGGCGCCGGATCGATACCTGACAGGCTGGAGCCTGTTAATGGCAGCAATTTATCGGCTAAAGTTGGGAATCCTCTACCGGAGCCGCTGAAGGTTATTATATGGAGCAATGAGAATTCACCCTTCCCCAACCTGCCCGTGGAGTTTCGCGTGGTCAAGGGGAATGGCAAGCTTAATAGCACAAAAACTGTCGTGGTGGATACAACCAACAACGAAGGCGTTGCCTCTGCGATTTATACATTAGGCGATACAGCCGGTTACGGACAAAACAACGTCCAGGTCAAAGGTCTCAATATCCCGCTGCAAAATGCACCTTATGTTTTCAAGCCCCTGGCCTTGCCGGACGCAGCGACGAATCTCCTCAGACAAAGCGAAGCCACCCAGGTCATCAGCGCCGGTGAGTCTTCGGAGCCATTGGTGGTAAAAGTGGTCGACAAGTTTGGCAATGGCATTAAAAACTATAATGTCAGGTTTCAGCTTCTCAGTGGGAATGGATCCTTCTCAGCCACGACGCCGGGAATCCGGGAGACAACCGTAGCAACGGATACCCTGGGCTTTGCTTCCGTAACTTACACTCCCGGCAACCTGAGCGGCACTTCGGACGAGGTGCATATCGTTCTGGCAGAAGCCCAACCCGCTTTGCCCGGCACATCCAGTGCACAGTTTACCATCACCGTTCAACCGTCCAAACCCAAAACCATCACCAGGACCGGCGGCGATGGGCAGCAGGCCGTGGTCGGCAAAAGCCTGGCCAGTGCCTTTACGGTAAAAGTGACCGATCCCTTCGGATTTGCCAAATCCGGCATTCGCACAGTGTTCAAGGTGAGCGATGGAGGCGGCAAATTCGCCGGCGTCGATTCCGTCATCAGCGTGACCAATCAGGAGGGTTCGGCTTCATCTTCCACCCCACTTACCCTGGGGACGGGCGCCGGTATCAAAAACCACAAGGTTAAGGTTTATTTGCCCGACTATCCTGAGGTAGTGTCTGTGATTTTTGAAGCTTCCGGCACGGCGGATGTCGCCTATAAAATAGAGCCGGAATCCGAGACCAGCTTTTCCGGCATAGCCGGCTCCGGCTCCCATACTATCGCGGTCAAAGTCACCGATCAATATAACAACAGGCGATCAGGCCAGGTTGCTAACTTTAGCGTTAGCCGTGGCGGCACATTCTCGAATGGCAACAAAACTCAGCAAAAGACGACAGAAGACAACGGCATTG
>METF01000204.1:473-813 GCA_001771235.1 Candidatus Zhuqueibacterota bacterium RBG_16_48_16 | reverse complement strand
CATGGGCACGAAAACATCGGAAAGCAATCTCATCTCCGCTTCGTCAAGCGCTGCCAACGGAGCTCCTCTCATCGGCAGCTCCGTTCAGTTTACCGGACTTGTTACACCGGATATGCCAAATTTAGTGAATAGATATTCCGGTAACGATCAATCAGGCAAGATATTGACCAGGCTGAAAGACCCTCTTGTCGCCAGGGTTCTGGATCAGTACCAAAACCCCGTGCCGAATGTCAAGGTCGAATTTAAAGTGGTGGACGGAGGCGGATCGTTAGAGTCGGCCTCACTGGTGCTGACAAATGATAACGGCCTGGCCCAGGCGCTTCTGAAATTGGGTCCAAAG
>METF01000204.1:0-376 GCA_001771235.1 Candidatus Zhuqueibacterota bacterium RBG_16_48_16 | reverse complement strand
AGAAAATAGAGGTTGTCGGGGATTCTCTATGGCTGAACGCCGCCGTGCGCGAGATACTTGGACCGAGCGTCCAGGTATTGGACGGTCAAGACAACCCGGTGCCCAACTTCGGAGTGACTTTCGCAATCCAAAAGCCAAGCGGGAAAGGAGCCGGACTCGGAGATGCCTTGCAGACTACAATGACGTTTTTCTCCAATGCCTCCGGCATTGCCACGGCCCAATGGCGTCTGGCCACGTCTCCGGACACCAACCAGGTGAAAGCCGAGGCTTTTTTCAACAATCAGCCGCTCGTTGGCTCGCCAAAACTCTTCACCGCAACAACGCAAGCTAAAAATGCGGCCAAATTGATCCGAATTTCCCCTGCGACCGTCACGGG
>METF01000203.1:4971-5065 GCA_001771235.1 Candidatus Zhuqueibacterota bacterium RBG_16_48_16 | reverse complement strand
AATGCAAAAGATGAGCTTTTGGCAAGACGAAACTTGTGAATACTGCGGCGGGGATTTGGTAGAAAAGCGGGTTACTTTGCACCGCAAAGTCAAG
>METF01000203.1:4607-4733 GCA_001771235.1 Candidatus Zhuqueibacterota bacterium RBG_16_48_16 | reverse complement strand
GTGGGTTTCTAACCCACCATTTCTTACTGTTCCAAGCTACTAATACGGCATCGAAAAGAATTATGGAGGAAAATGTCTTGAGCATAAAAGATATTATAAGTGAAGCTGAGTCGCTTCCGGTTAAGG
>METF01000203.1:701-4027 GCA_001771235.1 Candidatus Zhuqueibacterota bacterium RBG_16_48_16 | reverse complement strand
CGAGGTTAACACGCCATGATAAATCAAAAGCCAGCCCTCCGAGGTTTCGATGGGCACCGGGCCGCCACCGACCTTGGTGTACTGCCAGGAATTACCCACCGGCCCCATCACCCAGCGGTGCTTGCCCCAAAATTGCAGGTCCGGGCTTGCGCTGTAAAAGATGTCCCCAAACGGCGTGTGGCCGCTGTCCGACGGTCGACTGAGCATCGCATAGCGACCGTTTATCTTTCGCGGAAAAAGAACGCCGTTGCGATTGAAGGGCAAAAAGGCGTTTTCCAGTTGATGGAATTCCTTGAAATCAAAAGTATAGCCCACGCCAATGGTCGGGCCGTGATACCAGTTGCACCAGGTGATCATATAGCGGTCTTCCAGCCACAGGCAGCGGGGATCGTAGCCGTAGACAAAATTGCCAATCTCCTCATCTTCACAAAGGAAACGGATTGGCTCGGCGTCGATCTGCCAGTGAATGCCGTCCTGGCTGAATCCCCGGTGAAGCTGCATTTTTCGCGTGGTATCGTCGATGCGAAAAACACCGGCAAATTCGCCTTTATAGGGTACGACGGCGCTGTTAAAAATGCTGTTCGAAGTCGGCAAGGCGTCGCGGGGGATAACCGGATTTTTCTCATAACGCCACACCAGTTCCTTACTGTCTTTTGGGCGATCCTGCCAGGGGATATTGGGCAGGTTTGACAGGCCGCGAATGTCGATTCTTTTCAAGAGCATTTCCTTTCTAATGAAAAGACATTACGAGATATTATCTGAAGGCTTTAACCACAAAGATTTCACGAGTTTTTTAGAATGATTGTGAGTGAACCTTCCTTATTGTTAGAGTGAGCTTAAGACTAAAACGAAGCTTTCACGTCAATTCCTTAAGGAATGATGCATGGTACGTCAGATGCCCCGTTGTGGTAGACCGAATGCCATTTAGCGTGTCCACAATTCAGCGTGACTGTCATTCTCTTGAGAATCTTTGTAATTGTGTCATCGTACCCGCTGTCACTGCATTTTTAATGAGGAATTCCCAAATCCGTTTGCGTTTTTTCAATTTGTGCACCCTTGACAAAGATTCCCAAAGGAATGACACCCTCTTTTTATTAAACTGAATTGATAAATTGTTATTCGACCTTCAACTTTCGCTGTAGTTTTAATTATGACCCATCATTATGCCGCCGGCAAGGGACCGGCCGCCACAATCTTTTTCTTTACGGGATCAACGATCAAATTCATCCCCTCCAGCGTCCTCGCGCCCAAGAGCAACAGGTCACCTTCTTCAGCAAAAACGACCTCATCTATGGTAAAGTAATTCTCGATCCGTATCAATGCAAAACCGACGCTTCGCGTTATTTTCTGCCCATTCGCCATCACAAAGGTCAGGTCCTTTTTCTCCCTCTGAATACCGATTTTCTCAAGGTCCTTGGCAGAAATCCACGAAAGCTCACTCCCGGTATCGACCAGTATTTTGGATATTGTTATGGATTTGCCTCTATCGATGCTGTTTTCGATTTGGCAGCTTGTGGTAAACGTTCCCACGATAACCTCCTTTATAACGTAATCCATGCGACATCTTATCCCTCTAAACCGCTCAGCCGTCGCCCTGCATCATTTCACCTGCACGGCGAAAATTCACCACCTCGAATTCCTGAATGCGTTGTTCAACGTGGCCATCGTATACCACGAATCCTCTTTCAACCCGCTCGGGAAACAAATTGCTGAAATATTTCAAGCCTTTCAAGAAATCGCTGTGAAAAGTCTGCGCGGATTTAACCTCAAAGGTCACAAACCGGTGTGCCCGCTTGTGCACGATATCCACTTCATTTTGATGGCTGTCGCGGTAAAAGTATAAATGATGATCTTTTGCCTGGTTGTAGCGCATCTTGACCAATTCCATCACAACCATGTTTTCAAAAAGAGCGCCACGCAGCGGATCCCGCGAAAGCTGCTCCTGATTTTCAATACCCAGCAAATACGCCGCCAGGCCCACATCATAAAAATACAACTTGGGAGTTTTTACCAGCCGCTTGTTTATGTTTTCATAATAAGGCTGCAAAAGCATGACGGCATAAGATGCCTGCAAAATGGATACCCAGGATGTGATGGTCGGGACGCTCACCCCGGTCTCGTTGGCGAGATGGCTGGCATTGAATACCTGTCCAATCCTGCCTGCACACAGTCGAACGAATCGTTGAAACGGGGCAATGTCCTTGATGTTGATGAGTTGTCGCACATCTCTTTCCAGGTATGTTTCATAATAGCTACGGTAGGCAATAGAGGGCTCTCTGTTCTCCTTATATACGCCAGGATAAAAACCATAATACATCCAGTCATCAGCTTGAAAAGAATCCCGCTGACCTTTCAACTCCAGCAGGGAAAAAGGCAAGAGCTTGAGTAAAACAGTACGTCCGGCCAATGACTGGGTGATATTGCTCAAGAGAGAGAATTGATTGCTGCCGGTGAGAACATATCGGCCCGCCGTTTGCTGTGAATCGACGATCTCTTGCAGATAAGATAACAGCTCCGGCACCCTTTGGATCTCATCCAGAATGACGCCGTTATCTTTTCCCTTTAAAAATTGTCGGGGATCGGAACGCGCAAATTCACGAATATCGGGATTTTCAAGATTAAAATATTCTTTGTCCGGGAAAAGTTTTTGTACCAGGGTGGTTTTGCCCGACTGCCGCGGTCCGGTGATGGTTATGACGGGATACTGTTGGGCTAATTGCGTGATGATCCGTTCAATATGTCGGTATAAAAGTTTCATTTTGTGCAAATTTAAAGTTCTATTTTAAATTTGCACAATAGTAATGAATTTTTTATGTTTTTGCAAGTTTTTTTAATTTGTGCAAATTTCAAGTCGGACTTAAAAAATGCACATCGTTGACGTTCGAAGAATGATCTTATCTGATTCGGCTAAATAGCAAGGCATCCAATTCCACAAAGCGAAAATAATAAGGATCATCTGCCAAAACGACTCCTGGCCTCATCCAGAATAGCAGCGGTGGCTGTTACGCCCACGCGGGTGACGCCGATTCTTTTAACGCGCAAAACATCATCCAATGTGCGCACACCCCCGGCCGCTTTCACTTGCACGTTGGGATGTGCATTCGCCCGCATGAGCTTGAGATCGCTGTCCGTCGCGCCGCGGTATGAATAGCTTCCATCATCGCTTTTGGCAAAGCCGTAGCCTGTAGAGGTCTTGATAAAATCCACGCCAAGATCACTGCAAATCCGGCACAGGGAGATTTTGTATTTATCCTCCGGTAAAAAATCATTTTCAAAAATTACCTTGAGAAGCGCCTCATGCTTGCGGCATGCCTTCAGAACGGCGG
>METF01000203.1:0-637 GCA_001771235.1 Candidatus Zhuqueibacterota bacterium RBG_16_48_16 | reverse complement strand
AATCTCAACCGCGCCATCGCGACAAGCCTCTTCCGTTTCCGCAGCTTTTATGGCGATGGACGAATTCCCATGAGGAAAGCCGATCACCGTTCCGACCTTGACCTCGGATTCTCTAAGCCAGTCGACAGCCTGCTTTACCGCGCAGGGCTTGATGCAGACGGAGGCCGTGTCGTACTTAATCGCCAGCTCGCATCCGGCTTTGAGCTGCTCGTCGGTCATGGTCGGATGTAGTAACGAATGATCGATCATTTTTGCCAGCTCGGTAACTTTATCCATGTATTTTCCTCACGAGACGTGAAAACCATGAAACCAACATGAAAATTAAGAGAGAACTTGATAATAGAATCAAAAAGATATTCCTGCATGGATGCATGAATGCATGAATGCATGCTGCCATGCATCCATGCGTTTAGCCACAATGATGAGTTTTAATTTGCTATGCATTTCAAATTTGCCATAAAATATTGAGCGGATATATAAAACGTTTAGTCGGTGCCGACCCTAGCCCATGAGAACAGTGACCTTGTTTTCTTTTTGCATCATATCCGCCCTGATGAGATTTCCCGTAATTCGGTCGCCATTCAGCCGCATTTCTACAACGCCTTTTTCGACACCGTCGGGATTGTTCACCTGGATA
>METF01000202.1:11795-12072 GCA_001771235.1 Candidatus Zhuqueibacterota bacterium RBG_16_48_16 | reverse complement strand
TGATCAGCTCGGCTGAGACAGGCCGCTCGTCCAGCTCGCCGTGGACGTAAATACCGCGGCCATTGCCCCCAAACCAGTCATCCACAGCCATAACCAGCGACAGGGAAGGCACCGATTTCATGTCTTGTTTGATGCTATCGCGATAAAGGGGATCGTCCACAACATCGGCGTCCATCTCATAATCGCCAAGACCCGAGTGCCCCCAATTGGTCGGGAAACCCTGTGGATTGCGCGGCTGGACAAGCACGTCGTCGAGAAAAATATATGTGTGGGTAAA
>METF01000202.1:0-11761 GCA_001771235.1 Candidatus Zhuqueibacterota bacterium RBG_16_48_16 | reverse complement strand
TTTGCGCGAATACACGTTGTCGTGGTGATCGAAATCGGAGCGTTATAAAGTAAACTGGCTCCGCCGATGACGTCCTTTGGCTCGCTGCCGTCCGTCGTATAATGGATTTTCGCGCCTTCTGTGGTTGGTGCAAGCACAAGCATAAAACTTTGATCGTAAAAGCCGCGCTCGTGGCTAAAGAAGATGTCGGCGACCGGTGCCGCGTTTCCCTCGAGATTCTTCGTGGTCCTGGGGGAATTTGCCAAAGCGACCAGTGGTATGAGAAGAGCTAAAAGCGTGTTGCAAGAAACTGGAAATTTCATTGTTATCCTGTGGATCATGAGAAAAGATGAAAGATAAATTTGATTTTATGAATAAAATTTTGTACACTTATCAATATTTGCGTCCATTTTAGCTTGAATGCAATCAAGAATGCTGTGTTATAATCAAACTTTAAGCTAAGAAGGGAGGGATTGAAGATGATAGGAATTAATTTTATCAGTTTTGTCATTTTACTGGTGATCAGTGTTGTTGTCTCAGCGGTTCTGCATTTTGGAGTTAAATACTATGCAAGACCGGGCCTTAATTCATTCATTTCTAAGGTGATCTTCGGTTGGATTGGTGCACGACTGGGCTCTCCAATTTTTGGACACTGGTTTGGAGGCGTGAAGTACGAAGAAGTATATATCATACCCGCGATTCTTGGCTGTTTATCATTGCTGATTATCATGGTAGATTTATTAAAATCGGTCAAGGCAACTTCAGCTAAATAAGCAGCAAATAGCAAGTCAACAACCTTTTTTCAACTTTATATAACACAGCATTCTTTTTTGAATGACTCACGAATCTCACGAATTTTCATCCATTGCTTCATCGGAAATAACGAAATGAGTATTCGTGTAATTTTCGGTTCATGGGGCCGACTCATGGTGATTTACAAGGTAACCTTCTTTGAGAAGGTTACCTTGTAAATTTTTACTTCCTGCAAGACAAGGATTCCTCCTGAATGACATTCTCTTTTTATGAAACGGATTCAAAATGCCAATCCGATAGTGAACATCTGAACATCATTCAACAATCCAAAATCTAGCCAGGCATAATCAACGAGCACGGTGGCCATTCCTGCCACTTTATACTGCAAACCACCGCCGAGGCTTAATCCTCCCTGCGAGTCCCGGGCAAATAGTGACTTGTAGCCTGCGCGCAGGGAAAACATCTGATTCCAGATATATTCGCCGCCCACGTTCACATATTCCACGTCATCATTCGGATGCAATGCATCTGCCGACACGAGGAAATGACTATTCGCCGCGCCCTTGAGCACATCCATCGACACCCCCACGCGGAACATCAGGGGAAGATCGTAGGCATCCGTTTGCAGATTGGCGTTGATATTGGCATTGTTGCCGGAAACCAATGGATCGACATCCACCTGGGCAAGCATATCGCGGCCACCCATCTGCATCTTGGTGCCGTAATTGGCTATGCTCATGCCGATTCTCAAGCCCTTGAGCTGGGTGTCGAACAGGGTGCCCACATCAAAGGCAATGCCGTTGGCGCTGCTGTGATAGATTTCTTCATGAATGTATTTGACATTAAAGCCGATGGAAAAACGATCGGTCAAATTGCGAGCGTAACCGAGTCCAAAGGCATAACTTCCGGCGTCAAAAGTTTCGCCCGTGCCATCCGGTTGAGCAATGGTGGTGCGCTCCATTTCATCCATGCTCAAAAAAGCGGCATTGATGCCGACCGTGCCGACGTTGCCAAATGGTATTGCCACAGCCGCATAGTTGTAAGCAAGATCGGCGATCCAACGGGCATTGCAGAACATGGCTTCGGCTTTATCCAGACGGGCTATACCGGCAGGGTTCCAGTAACTCGCCGAGACATCCGCAGCCACGGCTGCAAAGGCGCCTCCCATACCAACGGCACGTGAGCCGACGTCGACATTCAAAAAACCCGCCGCCGTTGTCCCGACTTTGGAGACCTCCTGGGCGGATAATGGTATATTTAGCACCAACAGAATTATGATGATCTTTTTCATTCTCTTCTCCTCGCTAGCACTGTTCAAACTTAATGTCAAGCTGAAACCTGGCTGTTCAAGTTCCTGCCACGAAGACTCTAAGACACGAAGGTTCGCCAAGGTTTTCCTGAGAATAAAAACTAATCGGCATTGAAGATCAGGAACGACGTCCAAAAAATCTAGTCGAAACAATTTTTTATGTTCCTGAGTGCCTTCGTGACTTTGTGGCAAAAACTTCATTTAATCACCGCAAACTTGCCAATTTTTTGTCCGATACCTTCAGCCTCCACATGGTAGACATAAATGCCGTAAGCAATATCCAGCTCATCTTTGGTGAGCATGTCCCAAATCTCAGTGCCGTCCCATAATTCAGCGTCATGTTCCAGGGTGGTCACCAATTGTCCGCGAACACTAAAGATTCTAATGGTACATTTCGGTGGCAGATGAATAAAATGCAGTTCCCGCGGTCCACGTCCGTTGGAATAGGGATTCAGTGGCTCCCAGGAGTTGGTGACAACGTAAGGATTTGGAACGACCTTGATATTGTCTATTTGACCTTTGGCCAATTCTTTATCTATTTTCGGGCCGGCGGTTGTGAATTGATACTTGTCTCGTGCGGTGAATGGCTTATGAAATGTTATCGATAATTCATCGCCAACCTCGGGCGGCAATGAATCGCCGTTCACATCGGTCAATGATATTTGCCACCCGGCTTTCACCGTATCGGTCGATGTGCCGCTCAATAGAATGAGTTCGTCAATTCTTCTGCCGCTGGTGTAAGCCGTGAATTTTCCTTCTTCTCCCTCTACAACATCCAGGTCTCTTAAAGCGAATTTGATCTTTTCATTTGAAAAGAGATTCACGACCTTAAAATTGACCGGTATGGCTGGAATCTCCGCCGTGCCACGGAAATAGGTCGTCGATGTATCCATACCGACCTCACCGATGACAATCTTAAAATCAGCGGCCAGCAGCTCGACAGGTTGGGTACGGTAGTTGAACACTCGAAGCGTGGGAGCGTAGACTCCCGGGCGATTCCATCCTGAATTCTCCTCATCAAAGACAAATTCCGCGGGATTGCCCTGAAAGGAAATGCGAAAACCGTCCGTTACCGGCACTTCATCGCCATCGTTAAACAAGGTGCTTCTTTTTACCAGTACGTCACCAGTGGTTGTATTGATGATGGAGAAGTTTTTCGTCATCGGAAGCATTTCCGCCAGGCTATCTTCAAAAACAATTTGATAGGTATTGTTATCTTTGATGCTCATTGGATCGATTATTTTATAATTCACAGCACCGGAGGCTTTGGTACCGGGCAATTTTTTGATTATTGACGAATCAAAGTCGGCCTGAACAAATCCTGCTGCCGGCGCTTCCGGACGAACAATGGCGACGTTGCTCCCTTTGTCTATCTCGCCACTTGTGCTTATGGAAACAAATTTTGAACATTCTGATGGCGGGATGGACGCCAGGGGATCACCACGGTCATAAGAAGTTACCGCATAATAATAAGTAAAACCATTTTGCACCGTTGTGTCAACGAACGCATGCCTGATGCCGGTGTCTTCACCGAGCCAAAACTGAACGCCTTTGATAGGAGTCAGCGCATATCCCGAATACTCATTAATGAGATCGAATTGAGCGAGAGGTTTGCGATAGGTCACAGAGCCTTGCCCGTCCGTAATTCCTTTCATGTCATTCCAACCCGGATCGGTGGAGCGATAGATGCGATATCCTTCAAAGTCTTTTCCGGTAATGGGGTCTTCGGATTGTTCTGCAAAATCATCCCAATAGAGCGTCACCCTGCCATCGCCTGGCACTCCCGTAAGCGTCGGAACGTACGGGGCTTTTGAAAAATTGTAATTCTCATTATAAGCTTTGGCAACCCAGTATGCATTCTGATAAAAGTCGTCCCGGTCTTCGCCGAGAATGATGCCCATGGAGAACCGTTCGATCTGTCCCGGTTTCATCGGGAAATATCCGGAGCCGTAGAGCAACTCGGTATTGTTGTTCTGAAGCAAGTCATCAAAATAGCCGGGCCGAATCGCTTCCCAGACCAGCTCATCGTTGGAACGTGGGATGTCCGGCCAGAAATAGAGTGTAAAACTAGTCAGGCCCAGCATATCCGTTTCGTCAATGTCGGTCTTGTCAAAGTGCGGCTCTCCACTGGTCGGTTGGCCATCCGCTTCACCCGGATCCCCGGTGAAAGCAACCCCATCGGCGCCCAGATCATCCGTTCTGATGTTCCAGTCACCATCATTATCGACATCGTCATCCCGTTGTTCATCCAGGAGCGGATTGTCCAGCCCCTCTCCTGTGAAATAATCGACGCATTTCAATCCCACGTAAAGATAGGTCGAGATCTCATTGGGCGGCGTGCCGATGGTCGCTCCGTTGCTCTCATCGATAATGCCATTCAGATTGTCATCTACAAGATTGAAAGGAATTTCCGTGATCTCTTTACCCGGCCAAAACTTAAAGACCAGGTCCTGGTATTGGACACGGATGGTATCGTTCGGCATGGACATTCTTTCGCGAACAAAGGTGTCGTAATCGGTCAGGATGATCTCGTCTCCAACATGAAGTGTCTTTGGCAGCATCATTTCCTCGGTGATGATACGGCCGGAGCCAAACATCCCATCGCCGTCGTTGTCGATGCTGTCAAAGTGGTTTCCCGGGCTTTCCAGAAACGCGCCGCCGATATAGCCCACAGGCGTCCAGCCGCCAGCGCCGATGTCATCGTTATCGTATAAAAAGGCCAGATCGTTTTCCTTGTCATATTCCCCATTATCATCATTGCCGTCACCGCCTGATGTCGAGGTGTCGCCCAAATTATTGCCGCACTTGTAGCCGAACACCATTTTATCGTATTCGCGAGTGCCGATATTTTCGAGATCATACAATACAAAAAGCGCATCTTCCACCAGGGCATTGGACCATTGAAAACCTCTAAAATAGAGGCGAATTCCCAGTCCGCGTCTGTTGGCGTCTGTGCTGTCAGGATAAAAATTGAACTCCTGATTCGCATAATCGTCGGCCACATAATAACTCTCTTCATCCGCATTAAAGACATTTTTGCCAAAATAGCCATTCCATGAGCCTGCCCAGCCCGCATCCAACAGGTCATCCGCTTTATCCGGCCAGAAATAGGGCCAGGAAAATTTCCATTTGCTCATGGCAATCTTGTTGGTATCGGGATTGGCAAATCCTCGCAGCGGCAGGAACGTCCAGTTTTCTCCATTGGGTCCGATGTCTCCGGCGGATGGATCTCCGACAGGCCTGTTCCTTGGATTTTCACTCACAATATGTTTTAAAAGTCCGTCTCGATCCAATACTTCGGAGCCTACAAAAATGTTGCCGTCACGGAGATATTGGGTTCCTGAATTGATCGGCCATTCCCCGAAATAATCGGGCGGCACCTGGTTGCCGCCGATCATGCCGTCATTATAGAACGAAACACGAAATTGATTTCCCGAGTGCACACCGTTTCGTTGTTCCACAATATCCCCATGCAGGCCCTGCATCTGCGCATACAGACCGGTATGACAGATGAGGATGAGCACGAAGAATATGAATAAGAAATGTTTTCGCATCATTTTTGTCTCCTTATGTAAAATAAAAAGAGGGACACAGAGAGCACAAAGAAATCACAAAGTTCACAGAGTTGTTATTTTGTTGAAATGACTCAGTTAATTTTTCTGACAATTCCATTTTTCATCAAAGGGACATTGAAGTTTAGGATTAGTCCTAACTTTGATTTGTTCAATTTTATGTAAGTTAATAGTTGTGCTTCGTGAACCGGCAAGATATTTTCAACAGCCTTTATCTCGAGTATTATCTCCGCTTCAACAATAATGTCCGCCCTATAAGCATTATCAATTAGAAGTTCTTTATACTTTATAGGTATAGGAACTTCTTCTTTATAAGGCAATCCATTTTTGTCAAATTCATAACAAAGACATTTACGGTAGGTAGACTCCAACAACCCTGGGCCAAGAAAACGGTGTACCTCAATGGCAAGCCCAATGATCTTTTCGGTCAAAATATTTAGTTGCTCCAGATCTCTCATGCTAGGATCCCTCCTCTTTTGGTTGTAAGACCTAAACCATCTCTGTGCACTTTGTGGTCCTCAGAGCACTCTGTGTCCAATAAAAATAGCTTTCCATGAATGTTTTAGCATACCGCATTCTTAAAACCCAAGACTCATACCCACCTGAATCTCGCGGGGGGCTGTATACCAACTGGGTTGGAGCACGTAATCTTTAATAGTCCCGACGCGCTGCGGATTATATGGAATTGCTTTGGGATCGATATTTGTCGTGTATTCGGCCGTTCCGGTATCGCTGTATACGGAGGTGTCGTCGCGGTTGTCAAAAAGGTTGTAAATGTTACAGAACAATTGCACGTACATCCCGCTCATCCTGATCATTCTGTTGATATATAGATCCACGCTTTTTTGGCCGGGCCGACGCTCACTGTTCTCCTTTAGTCCAATGAGCACCGAACCGCCGACAACTTCTCCTTTGGCAAAACTGGGCGTGTAAGGCAATCCGTCCCAGTACCTGCCGATCAGTGAGACTGTCCAATCCGACTTGCGATACACCAGCGATCCGTTAGCGCTGTGGCGCCGATCCCAGTTGAGTGGAAGCAGTGCCAGCCGAGGCTCTTCATTGGCTTGATAGGAATTAAAGGCATCGTCCGGATTTGAATAGGTTCCCTCGGCAACCTCGAAGGTATAATCAAGTCTTGCGGAAAAATTGAGCGAGGTGCGTTTTTCAAGCTTGAAGGTGATGCCGCGGACATTCGAATAATCTTTGTTCTCATACTGGGAATACAGTACACTTGGAATGGCGGTCTCGATCAGGGGACTTGTGCCGACCCAATCCCGCACGTCGCGGTAAAACAGGGTGACATCGACGCCCATGTTTTCCGTTAATTGTTGCTGCAAACCAATCTCATACTGCACGGTACGCTGCGGTTTCAGGGCCGCATTGCCAAAGATGAAATATCCGCTGCTGGCGCTCACTTTAAAGTCAGGATTGGCGTAGAGGTATTCGAATTCCGGGACCTGGAAAAAATTGCCGTAAGAAAAATGGATCACGCCTTTATCTGTGATCGGATAGGCGATGCCCAGGCGGGGACTCAATTGCGAATGGGGCTTGGTTTCTTTATGCATGAATGCCCGTCTTTCCTCCGCTGTGTATTGTTCCAGGCCACTGATATAAGCATCATACTCGGCGAGGGTTAAAGTGTCCGGGGGATTGGCCCAGTTCTTGTATTTGTGCTCAGGTCGAAACGGGAAATAGATATTCGGATCGGAGGGATCGCCAGGAACCACAGAATTGGCGTCGAAATAGTCAAAGCGCAGGCCGACATTCATAATCAGGTCTTTTAATTCGATTTTATCCTGAACATAGAATGAGACTTCCTTTGGCTCCCTGGTATAGCGACTGACATAAGTCGTGGAAATATCCGGTATCGTCGGTGCAAAAGGGACGATCTGTTCTGTCCCTGATTCGTTTGTTTTGGGACGAACTTCAAATCGATTCAATTTGAGCTTGTGTTGTCGGTATTCTAATCCCGCTTTTATTTGATGAACCCGGTTTATTTGGCTGGTCAAGTCAAATTTCCCAATCCAATAAGATGTGCTGCGATTATAATGCTCCCTGTCGGTTCCGATGGTATTGAAGCTATAAGCCGTCGGCGCATTTGCCGAATCGGGTGAGATATAACCTGCCGGGCCCTTCGGATCGATAACATAATCAAAATCGACACGGTTTTGCGTGATGGACTCGAGTTCTGCCTGGCCGGATTCGGTCGAAGGATCGAACACATGCTCGAGGATGTTAAGGGTCGTGTCGTCATAAACCTGGACCAGATACTTGGGCATGGCAAGAGGGTCTTCATATAGATACCGCGTGTATTCATTATAAAAGCGGTTAAGATGAACTTCGTAAAAGGTTGAGGGGGACAAGACGTGATTCAGCGTGGCAATATGCGTTGTGCCGCCGCCAAACTGTTGCGGCCGGCTGTAGGGACAATATTTCCAGTCTTTGGAATAGGTACGGTCATTTTTCCAATCGTTATAAAATAGATTATAGCTTAGTTTCAAGCTCGAGCTCATTCGATAGGTCAATTTACCCAGGGCCGTGAGTCTCTTGTATGGATTCATTGGTACTAACGAGCTGTCACCCGCAGTGCCTTGTGGAGTAAACCAATTCCGCCCGTAAAGGTGGCCTTCGGTCGAGTAATACCGTGCATTGGTGAAAAAGCTCAATTGATCGCCTGAAAACGGCACCGGCCCATTTAAGCTAAACTCTCCGTTGTAAATGGGATTGAATTTTTTGATGGGATTTTCCATTGTGCTAATTGGTGTGACCGCCCCGGTAACCGGATCGACCTTTGTCTCGATGCTTTCTGCCAGTTGAAAGTGTTCGTCAGTGCTCACATAATCGCCGACGTAAGCTTTGATCTGTCCGGTGTAATGGCGACCACCCTCTTTGGTGATGATATTTACGATCCCGGACATGGCCTGGCCATATTCGGCGTTAAAAGTCCCACTGACGACCTGCAGCTCTTCGATTGCGGCATTTTCCACCGTAACACCCCGGTCGCCCGAAAAGACATCCGTTGTCGATACGCCGTCGATCCAATAGGCAACTTCGCCGGCGCGACCACCACGGATATGCAAATCATTTCCTGTTCGTACCACACCTGCCTGTAATTCCAATACATCCTCCACGGATTCTACCGGCAACGAAGCAATCTCATTGGATCCTACTGAGGTCATAGAGGAAGTCATGTCCAGTTGAACCAGGGGCCGCTCGGCGACAACAGTTACTGTTTCACCGGCCTCGAGTACGGTCGCTTCCATACTTACATTGATAGTCGTCGTTAGATCGATTTTAACACGCACATTTTCGACATGCACTTCCTTGTAGCCAAGCATAGTCACGTTCAGCGTGTAGCCACCGGGCGGAACATTCATGATGAGATAATTCCCTTCGAGATCCGATGCGGCTCCCCAGCCGGTACCTTCAAGCACTATGTTTACACCCGGAAGCGGCTCGTTTGTCTGTCTATCTATGACGCGACCTGTTATCTTGCCTGTTGTCCCGGCAATGAGATGGCTATTTTCTCCACTTATGGTAAAACACAATGTGATCAGAGAAAAAATAAATAATCGGTCTTTATTCATTGTGCGCCTCAATGTTTAAGTGATCATAACAACCCGAAAAACCTTAAAACATAAGAGTAAGGTTCTCCGGAGCAAATGAATTTCGCAGTTGGAATAGAATTTTGGTGTGGATATTACAAGATAGAGGAAGAATTTTTAAAAACAACTTTTTTTATAAAAAAACCGTTTCGTAAAATAAGGGGTGAAAAAATTTCCATGAGGTCTTGCCTGAATGGCGAATTTAAGCTTGCCATCCACGTAAATTTTCCTTATCTTCTTCAAAACAAAAACAGACCGTTTTAATATGGTTCTTCTTTTCATTTTCGCATTAAAAATTGAATGTCACCTGCCCCGATATGTTATTTGGCTGAGATAATGTATTGGGGTTTTTAGTAATATCCCTTTGAGATCGTAACTATTAAGTATCGTAACTTTTTGCCACGAAAACTCGAAGACACAAAGCTTCACCAAGATTTTTCGTGTTCCTTAGTGGCTTTGTGACCTGGTGGCTGACCAGATACTTGAGATCTGATGCAAAACTCGTAACCGAATGAGCAGGTCGTCATGGAGCAGAAAAAAATCAAGGCGCGGCTGGAGCTGGAGGATGGCTCTGTCTTTCACGGCTTTTCTTTTGCCGCGTGCAAGTCCGTCGCCGGAGAAGTGGTTTTTAACACCAGCATGGTCGGCTATCCCGAAAGCCTGACCGACCCGTCCTATTATGGTCAAATCCTGGTGCTGACCTATCCATTGATCGGCAATTACGGTGTTCCCGAATCCGAGATCATCGACGGACTGGAAAAGTATTTCGAGTCGAGCCGGGTGCAGATTCTCGGCCTTGTGGTCTCCGAATATTCCTTCGAATACAGCCATTGGAACGCAAAGCGGAGTCTGGCGCAATGGCTTATCGAACATGAGGTGCCGGCTCTTTATGGCATCGATACCCGCAGGCTGACTAAAATGCTGCGGGATGAGGGAACGATGCTGGGACGGATTCTCTTTTTCACCGAAGAGATGAATTTTTACGATCCCAATAAATCCAACCTGGTCGAAAAGGTGAGCATTTCCCAGCCGAAAGAATATGGCGCCGGTGATAATAAAGTCATCCTGGTCGATTGCGGCGCCAAAGATAACATCGTTCGCTGCCTGGTCAAACGGGGAGCCAAAGTCAAACGGGTTCCCTGGGACTATGATTTTACCGAAGAAGACTATGATGGGGTGGTGATTTCCAACGGTCCTGGTGATCCGAAAATGTGTGTGAAAACCATCAACACGGTGAGAAAGGCGCTGGAGCTGACAAAGCCTGTTTTCGGTATTTGCCTGGGAAATCAGGTGCTGGCTTTGGCCGCCGGGGCCGATACCTACAAGCTAAAGTTCGGCCACAGGAGTCAGAACCAGCCGTGCGTCGAGGTCGGCAGCAAACGCTGCTATATCACATCGCAAAATCACGGTTTTGCCGTGGATGGCCGCACGCTTCCCTCCGGTTGGGAGCCGTGGTTTGTCAATGCCAATGACGGCACCAATGAAGGGATACGGCACATTTCAAAACCGTTCATGAGCGTGCAATTTCACCCGGAAGCGACGCCCGGCCCGGTCGATACGGAAATACTTTTCGATGAATTCAAAAGGATGCTTTGATGAGCGATAAACCCCAAAAAGTGATCATTCTCGGCAGCTCGGCTCTCAAGATCGGCGAGGCAGGCGAGTTCGATTATTCCGGCAGCCAGGCCATCAAGGCGCTCAAGGAAGAAGGGATCGTAACCATCCTGGTCAATCCCAATATTGCCACGATCCAGACGTCCGATTATCTTGCCGACAAAGTTTATTTCCTGCCGGTTACGCCGTATTTCGTCGAGCAGGTGATCAGGAAGGAAAAACCCGACGGCATACTGCTCGGCTTTGGCGGCCAGACGGCCCTGAATTGCGGCGTCGAGCTGGACCGGGGCGGTGCGCTGCAAAGGTATGGCGTCAACGTTTTGGGTACGCCGGTTGAGACGATTGTCAACACCGAAGACCGCGATCTTTTCACCGCAAAGCTCCGGCAAATCGATGTGAGCGTGCCGCGAAGCCAGGCGGTCACCTCCGTTCAGCAAGCCGTGAAAACGGCGGAGCAGATCGGCTATCCGGTCATGATTCGCATTGCCTACGCATTGGGCGGCCTGGGCTCCGGCATTTGCACCGACGAAGAGCAGGTGCGCGAGCGCGCCACCAAAGCCTTTTCCTACACCAAACAAATCTTGATCGAGGAGTACCTCGAAGGCTGGAAAGAGATCGAATACGAGATCGTTCGTGATCAATTTGACAATTGCCATTCGATATGCAACATGGAAAATTTCGATCCCATGGGGATACATACCGGCGAGAGTATCGTCGTGGCTCCCAGTCAGACGTTGACCAACCGCGAATACCACTATCTGCGGGAGATCGCCATCCGCACCGTCCGCCATTTGGGGGTCATCGGCGAATGCAATATTCAATACGCTCTCGATCCTGATTCCGAAGATTACCGCGTCATCGAAATAAACGCCCGCCTGTCGCGCAGCTCGGCCCTGGCGTCCAAAGCCACCGGATACCCCCTGGCTTTT
>METF01000201.1:271-6779 GCA_001771235.1 Candidatus Zhuqueibacterota bacterium RBG_16_48_16 | reverse complement strand
TGGCCATTTCAAGCCCAGCGGCATCTTGTCCGAGTTTAAAATACCTTTTAGCAAAACCGGCACCTTGCCGAATATGCGGCTACCACGGCTGTCGCTGAAAAGTCTCAAGCTGAACAAGCTCAATTTTAGCGGCGTGGAGATGGGTGTTGCTCTCGATGTGGATAATCCCAACGTGTTCGGTTTTGACATTGGCAAGTTTGATTACAAGATCAGCCTGGCCGGCAACCAGGTTGCCGAAGGCGCCACGCTCAATCTGGCGCAAATTCCGGCCAAGCAGAGCGGCCTGATCAACCTGCCGATTTCATTTAGCTTTTTCGGCGTGGCGTCCACACTCTCTTCTGCGCTGACGGGCAAAAGCATCGACTGCGCTGTTAATGGCAACGCCGCGGTCAACACGCCCTTTGGGGTAATGGATCTGCCGATAGCGGTCAATCAACGGGTGGAGATATTCAAGTAGCTGCCTGGAAATTATGGCATCGCTTTTAACATTTTTAGGAGCGGATAAAAATGAGAATATGCGCCGGTCTTTTTATTTCAATCTTATTCCTCAACTGCTCGAGTCCACAAAAAGTGCAACAGGAAGCCCAGAATTTTATTGACGCTTATACACAGCAATTCCAACAACTGTATTACGCATCCGCTTTGGCAGAGTGGGCATCGAACACCAAAATCGTCGAAGGCGATTCGACCAATGCCGTTGCCACGCGCCAAGCCAATGAAGCCCTGGCCGATTTTACCGGCAGTGTGGAGAACATCGAGAAAATTCAGCGCCTCCTGAAACGGAAGGAAAAGCTCGCCCCCATCCAGGTGAAGCAGTTGGAAACCATGCTCTACCAGGCGGCCAACAATCCGGCTACGGTCAAAGATGTCGTCAAAGCGCGCATCAAGGCGGAAGCCGAGCAGACCGAAAAGCTGTTTGGATTCGATTTCAAGATCGGCGAAAAATCGGTTTCGACAAATGAGATCGACGAGATTCTGAAAGCCGAAAAAGACCTGACAAAGCGACTCATCGCCTGGGAAGCGAGCAAGCAAGTCGGTGCCTCCCTGAAAGAAGGCCTGGTGACCTTGCAGCGCCTGAGAAACCAAACCGTCCGGGCGCTCGGATACTCTGACTTTTTCACCTATCAGGTTTCCGATTACGGCATGTCAACCCAGGAGATGCTCGATCTCAATAAAAAGCTGATTCAGGAGATTTGGCCGCTCTATCGTGAGCTGCACACCTGGGCCAGGTACGAGCTGGCGAAACGTTACGGAGCGAGCGAGGTGCCGGACATGCTGCCGGCGCACTGGCTGCCCAATCGCTGGGGACAGGATTGGAATGAGATGGTCACGGTGAAAGGCATGGACCTGGATGGAATTTTGCGCAAGAAATCCGCCCAGTGGATCATGCAGCAGGGCGAGCTGTTTTATGCCAGTCTCGGTTTCCCCTCGTTGCCGGAAAGCTTTTGGCAAAAGTCGAGCCTATATCCGCTGCCTAAAGATGCCGGTTACAAAAAGAACAACCACGCCTCGGCCTGGCATTTGGATTTGGGCCAGGACGTGCGCAGCCTGATGAGCGTCGAAGCCAATGCCCGCTGGTACGAGACCGCGTTGCACGAGCTGGGGCATATTTATTACTATATCACCTACACCAATCCCGACGTGCCCATTTTGCTGCGTAGTGGCGCCAATCGCGCTTATCATGAAGCCATCGGCAGCCTTATGGGCCTGGCAGCGATGCAAAAGCCGTTCCTGGCCGAGCTGGGACTCTTGCCCGAAAAATCCGAGACCGACGAGGGGCAAAAGCTGCTCAAGGATGCTTTGAATTATATCGTGTTCATGCCCTGGTCGTCCGGCGTGATGACCGAGTTCGAATATGAATTGTATGCCAACGAGCTGCCGGCGGATGAATTCAATGCAAAGTGGTGGGAGCTGAAGAAGAAATACCAGGGCATCGTGCCGCCGTCGCCGCGAGGTGAAGAATTTTGCGATGCCGCATCCAAAACCCACATCAATGACGACGCGGCGCAATATTACGATTATGCCTTATCTTATGTCTTGCTTTTCCAGTTCCACGATCACATTGCCAATAAAATCCTGCAGCAAAATCCGCACAACACCAATTATTACGCTGACAAGGACGTGGGTGAATTCCTCGCCGGTGTCATGTACCCGGGCGCCAGCGCCGATTGGCGGCAATTGCTGCAAGAGACGATTGGCGAGGAGATGAGCGCGCAAGCCATGTTGAATTATTTTGAGCCATTGATGGCTTTTCTGAAAAAGGCAAACCAGGGACGAAAATACACACTGGCGGAAGCAGCTTTGTAAAAGAGAGTTCCATTCAGAAGGAATTACCATTTAAAAATTTACTGTCATTGCGAGGCGTTTTTTGCCAAAGCAATCTCCTGGAAAGTAAAGGGCTGCTCAGTCGTTCGTTCCTCACTCCTCGCAATGACACAGATGATAAAGACTCTTCTTCAAGCACTGAACGGACGAACTCTTTACTTTTCTGATCCTTCTATCCAATATCCTGGTTTTCTATGTTGATGAGCAATTGCTAATATGACAATGTCTTTAATTTCCCTTCCTTATAAGCCTTTAGGCGCTTTTCAGCCTCAATCGCCCATATTTCTTCAATCTTTTTATCAGGCTCATATAGACTATTCAATAACGCCTCGATAATCAAAAATTTATCAGCCGGTTTCATTTTTAGAGCCTGCTCAAGGATGGCTTTGGGGTCTTCCATAACGTGAACTCCCAAGTTATATTGTTGTCTATTTCGCCGAAAATCCCGGCAATTTGAATTTCATCGTCACCTCGCCCGTTTCCCGGTCGACGGAAATATTTTGATCGCCCATGACAAGCTCCTTGCCCGTGGCCATTTTGAAGATGCCGTTCAAAAACTGCATGCCCTGGTTCAATGTCGCTTCGATTTCCTCGGGCTGCGGTGCTTTTACTCTTTCGCTTTCCTTTGCCGCAATTTCTTCTTCGGCTTTTTGTATCCTCTCGACCGGCGCCACTTCTTCCGGTTCTTCCTGCATTTCCGACTCGAGTATCTCGATCTCTTCAGCCGCTATTTCTTCGCCATCATGTTCGGCCGCTTCAATCGGCTCGATCAGTTTTTGAATCTGGTCAACAAAAGTAGACCTGCCTTTGGCGGAAAAATCGACCTCATCGGTCATGTCGCCGTCGCTGAGAACGGCATCGAACAGAGATTCTTTCAAAACAATGCCGTCGGCAATGCGCGATTCGATGCTGTTCAAGGCCACCAGGTTGATCGCGGTGATGGACGGACTCTCCTGGCCGATGCGGTTGACCCGCCCGATTCGCTGGTTTTTCTTCGCCGGATTCCAGGGCAAATCAAAATTGATCACCGTGTCGGCAAATTGCAGGTTCAAGCCGCTTCCGCCCGCCTCGGTGGAAAGGAACACCAGGCTGTCGGGATTTTTGGCAAACTCATCTATCAGCAGGCCCCTTTTGCTGACCTGAACATCGCCCGACAACATCACGTGAGTTATCCCGTGGCTGTTGAGCATCTTGCTGATGATGTGCAGCATGGTTTTCCATTCGGAGAAAACGAGCACCTTCTTTTTCTTTTCAACAATATTGAGCTTTTCCAGCAGAATCTCCTGCAGCTCTGTCAGCTTTGGCGAATGATGGGTCTCTTTGTCCACCAGGTAGGTGGAATCGCACACCATACGCATGCTGGTTAAGATTTGCTGAATTCGCTGCATATCAAAAAAGGTCTTGTATTTTTTTGCCATGATGGGCACCAAGGACCTGACCAGTCCGGCGTGAATCTCCGCTTGCGCTTCGTGAAGCTCCACCGGCACGGTCAATTCCTGCACGGCCGGCAACTGCCGCATGACTTCGGATTTCTCCCGGCGGATGATGTGATCCGCCAGTTTCTCCTTCAACTGCTGCAGGTTGTAATAGCCGGTGATGCGATTCTTTTTCTCTTTGTCAAAGTAGCAATGGTTCATGGAAAATTCCCACTGCGGCGACAGGATTTCCGGATCGAGAAAATTCATGATCGAATACAAATCCAGCAGGCGATTTTCCAGCGGCGTACCGGAGATGACCAGGGCGTGCTTCCTGGGAATTGATTTTACCGCGTAAGAGGTTTTTGTGTCATAATTTTTGATCCGTTGTGCCTCATCCAAAATGATCATATCAGGCGGGTGATTGCGGATGATGGTAATATCGCGCATCACAGCTTCATAGTTGGCGATGAGAAAAAATGCATCGGACTTTTTATAGATAGCGTGGCGGTCGTTTCGCATGCCTTCCACAATGATCGCTTTTTCATCGGAAAAACGCTCGATCTCCTGTTTCCATTGGTATTTGAGAGAAGCCGGGCAGATGACCAGGGTGCGGCTGATGTTATAAATATCCTTCTTCAATATGGCAACCGCAATGGCCTGTACGGTCTTTCCCAGACCCATTTCGTCGGCTATGATATTGCTTGTTTTGAACAGGGAAAACAGAATGCCTTGTCGTTGATATTCGAACAGAGTGGCCTTGATCGCGGACATATCCGGCGTGATTTTTTTCGCCAGATTTTTGAGCATTTCCTTTTCGAAATATTTGTCCAGTTTTTCCGGAACTTCGGGACGGATCAGAATGCCTTTATAAGTCTGGGCGTCGTTTATAAATCCGGAAAACTCCTGGTAGTGTTCGGGCAGAATATATTGCCTGCCGTTGAAATACTGGTGGATCAAACCGGCAATATCCGGCGGCAGCTCGCCTTCGTTATAAAGGGTGATGTGATATTCATAATGGGGGTCGCAGTAAACCTCGACGAAAGGATATTTTTGCATCCCGATCGATTTGCGAATGCCATACTTGCGCCTGATTTTCTCGGTCGCAAATATCAGGTGCTTGCAGGTGCCCAGCTTGTTGGTTTTAAAATCCGGGCAGGAGCAATAACCGTTGTCCGTGCTAAAATCCCGTATCGTTATCTCGTAAATTCTGCCGGACTGCGTTTTGACCTTGTGAAAGCCGTGAACGTTTTCACCAAAAGTGATGTCAAAATGTTCTTCAGCCGCCCGCTCCTGCCGTTCCTGCAGGACGCGCTTTATCATCTCTTTTCTGGTGTATGCCTCGCCTTCGCGGGTCGAGCTTTCTTCGCTATCTTTATAAAGCTGATAAAGGGTCAAAAGGGCAGCAGCTTGATGCCGACAGCAGTCCAATTGTGATCCGCATTCGCAATCGAAAGAAATCGCCCATTCGTCCAACGTGACTTTGACCTTAAAATCGCTGAACCGATCTTCAACGATAAAAGTAAAGAGATTGCCATCCTGGCTGGTCAACGTGCACATTTCATTGTCAACCAGATTTTGTCCCTGGCGAAAAATCCCCTCTGATTTGATATGGCGTGATTTGATCACCGCGAGGTCGGCCAATGGGTGCTTGAGGCTCATTTCTGTTTCTCCATCGAATTTTTTAAGCGTTAAGGGAATTTGGTTAAATGGGCTTCGCCGAACAGTGCAACCGGATCGGTAATGGATATCGGTTCGCGGATGAGGAACGGCTCGCCGTATTTGGCGCCGATCTTGTTGCCCCAGTATTCCCCCCGGTGAATGATGAATTCAAGAAATTCGGGCGAGCTGATGAATGTTTCCTCATCCTCATTCGCGCTGTTTTGCGGATTGTGGAATTGCGAGTCGTAGGCGCGAATGGATTTTATTTTATCGGCAAACGTATCGCTAACGTCAACGATAAATGAGGGGGAGAAATCATACATCTCCATATAATAAATGACCTTGCCGGGGCGGAACGGCGCCTGGCCGGTGTCGATCTTTTTTAGACCTGAAAAGAACGCCGACTCGCGCACCAGGTGAGAACAATGGGCATGATCCGGGTGCCGCGTCTCCCAGTAAGGCGCAAAGACGATCTTGGGAGTATAGGCTCTTATTGCTTTGATTACCTTAAGCCGGTTTTCTTCATTCGCCTGGACACGGCTGTCGGGAACACCGAGAATTTTATGGACGCTCAGTCCCATAATCTCCCCCGCCGCTTCGAACTCTTTTTGGCGGATTTCCGGGGTTCCCCGTGTGCCCATTTCGCCGGCGGTCAATGACACAATGCCCGTCTTGTAGCCTATTTTTGCCAGCTTGATAATCGTCCCGGCGCAGGACAGCTCGACGTCATCCGGATGGGCCGCAAAGGCCAGGGCGTCCAGTTGGAGACTCATCTCTATAACTCTACTATGCTGTGGGTAAAATTTGTCAAATCGATGTGTTGGTAGATTGTATCGACAAAAGCCCAATGATATTTTATTAAAAAGGGTAGGGCGCTCACCTGCCGCTCCTGCAATTTTCCCTCCGGGAGGAGGTTCTCAACAACAGCCTGCCATTGGGCCAGGACGACCTGCTCCCTGTCTTGTACTGACTTTAACATTCGCTGCTCCAATGACTGAAGCTGTTTTTCGATGGATGATTTTGTCTTGTCGACCAGGCTTGCCAGGGTTGGGTCAACCGGCACAATAGTCTCGCCGAGCGATTTTATCTCCCGAGTTATGCTTTCT
>METF01000201.1:0-169 GCA_001771235.1 Candidatus Zhuqueibacterota bacterium RBG_16_48_16 | reverse complement strand
CCGAACTTTTCCAGGTGGCGCTTGATTTTCGGCTCGATCAGGGTGAAGGAAGCGCGGGGAACGACTGCGGGCATGGGCAATTCAAAAGCCTGGTACACTCCTTTGAGCTGCGCCCAGTAAGCGATCTCGCCGGGGCCGCCGACGTAAGCGACGGTCGGCAACAAGGTGT
>METF01000200.1:6072-11606 GCA_001771235.1 Candidatus Zhuqueibacterota bacterium RBG_16_48_16 | reverse complement strand
CAGTCAAAAATCTGCAATATGGATAATTGGTGGGCCGGTTGCTTGGCGGGTAAAAATGGTAAAAGTCAAAATGATTAAGTCAGAATCATGTTATTATTGGGAGTCCGACTGCAAGTCGGGCTCCCAATATTCGTTCATTTTGACTTTTTTATAAACGCTGTGTTATTTGAGATCCTGCGATCAGTTGCTAAAAACGCCCCGCAGAATATCGCTGGAGCGGGGAAAAAGAGGAGGCAGATGAGTTCATGCGGATTTATTTAGATGTCTGGACGAAAACTAATTTAAAAATTTGCTGTCATTGCGAGGCGTTTTTTGCCGAAGCAATCTCCAGAAAAGTTAGGGGATTGCTTCGCTCCAGTAAAGCGAATTGAACGGGAAATGACTCATTTCCTCCGCTCGCAATGACAGTTCTTTTTTATTCCGCTAGTTTTCGTCCAGACATCTGCCTATGTTTTGGTCGTTCGAATTTTGGATTTATTTGAGATTTGGTGCTTGCTATTTGGAATTTTACTTCCACTTCATGTGGCTGAACGCTTACGAACCAGGCAGGCTACATGCCTTTTACCAGAATATTGCCGTTGGTGGTCGCCAACTCTATTCGCCCGTCGCCGCTGCCGATCGTGGCCTCGATGCTTCTCCGCGTTCCTTTTGACTCACTCAGCTCAAGGCCTTCCACTTGAACCGAACCGTTGGTGACGCTGGCGGATAGTCTTGCCGAGGTGCTTTGCGGCAGGAGCAATTGGATAAGACCGTTGGTCGATCTCATCTGGATGTGCCCGTTGGCCGGCATGTACAGCGCACCCTCGACCTGGCCGTTGGTCACCGCCACGTAGGCATTTCCATGTATCTGGCGCAGAAGCGTATTGCCGTTGGTGAGTTTTACCGAGACCTCGCCGCCCAGTGAATCGACCTGGCATGCGCCATTGATGTTTTCGATTTTCACCGACCAGTCGTAAGGGATGCGGGCGTAATAGACGACGCTTACGTCCCGGCCATTTGTTTCATTGGGCTGAGATGTCTCAACCGAGATTTTTTCCTTCGATTCGCTGAAATCGATTGCCACTTTTTCCAAAAAGGCTTCCGCATCCGCCTCTGTGTCCGATCCCGCGGCCCGCGCGCCCCATAGGCGAACAGTCGTGCTGTTTGTCACACCGGTCACGGTTATGGGGCCGTTAATGTTGCTTATTTCCAAAACTTTGCCCGCTCCTGCCGCGATTTCGTAATTAAAATCGGAAGAAGCCTGGTAAATGTTCTCATGTGTCCTTTCTACCGGATCGACAATACCGCAGCTCGTTATGAATAGAAGAACACATCCCAAGGTCAATACGAAAAAAGAGCACACGAAATTTTTATGACATAATGTTGATTTCATTTTAATCACCTCTTATGTTAAGATGGTCATGTTAATATCTTGGTTAATTTTGTACAAATATGGCAGAGGTAGATTCTGAAAAATTTTACCACGATTTTGACGAATCAAGCCAATTTCACGAATATGTACACCAAGACTCATTTTAATTCGTGCAAATTCGCGCGCAATTGGTGCAAATTCGTGGTTGTATTTTATTGGCTGCCTGTTCATCCGGGTTAGGGTTTTTGCTTCTTGTCTTTGAATCACTCCGACAGCCTGGTTATGGCCGTCCGGGCTTCGGCGGCAATGCGATCCGCTTCTACGGACTGGCAACGACTGCACCTTGCCGCGGCGAGCTGATAGGCATCCAGGGCCTGCCCGGCCTCGTCGAGTTTTTCGAATGCGCGGCCCATGTAGAGATGGATTTCGCCACAATCGTTAGGCTGCGAAAAGCGGCTGAGGAGCTTGTGCAAAGACACAATGGTGTTCGGGTACAGATTCTGTTCGTACATGGCCCTGGCCGCGTTTAACGACCACAGCCAATTGGTTGATGCGCGATCGCCCGGTGCTTTCGCCGGTGCAAGAACTTTTTCACCATGAACGACAGAGACGTTGCCGACGTGCAGCCTGGCTTTTTCGCCGCGGGGCTGAATTTTATCCACTTTTTGCGCCATGAGATAGAGGAACATTTCCTGCCGCGTAATTCGCCGCAAATCGCCGATATCTAATATGGAGTGGCTGCCGAGATGAAACATCGTCCCGTCATCCATTCTTAAAACAACCTCCCCCTCTAAGGAGAGAATGGTATCAATATTCTTCAGCATCATTCCTGCGAATGCGTTTTGCCACTTTTCGTCCAGTCCCCGGCGCACCTTAACCTCGCCGGTTACTTTTGCAATCTCGGTCGCGGCAGAGGATTGCGCCATCATGGCCGAAAGGAACATGATACCTGCCATCAGTATGTATTTTTTTAATAACATGGTTATCTCCGCATTGTATGGTGCTTTTTGTCGAAACGGAATTACCGCTACCGGACATCGATGACGTTGACCCATCCCTGGATAATTCCGCTTCTTAATAATCCGTCTTGTAAATAGTTCATAGCCGCAGCGTTCCACGCCGCTTCAAAGCCGTCACCTATCAAGGTCGTTTCAACGGGAATCCAGATCACGTTTTGCCCGGCGGAATTTTGCCTGACGATGTATCTTTTTTCATTGCTGCTGATGAGAAGGCCATCTTCGGCAGAGAGGCCACTGGCAAACATGAGATACAAATGAGCTGTTTCTTTTTCCGGGTCGCGAACTTCGATAAAAGACGTTTTGATGCCCAGACCTTCAAGAAGCGATGCGTACAACACGACCAGGTCGTCGCAATCGCCGCTGCCGATCTGCAGGGTTTCGCGGGCGAATTGCACACGGTCGTCCTGGTAAAAGGGGATGTTCGGATCAGGCAGGTAGCGAATGCCGCTGCTGCTCAATTGGTCGAACAGGCTGCGGGCCCGGTCAAAATTGACCAACCGTTCATTGGGAGGAGGGGGCGTTTGTGCGGCCATTTTTCGGCTGATGTCCAGAATCTCATCTTCATCCGGTGTGAGGAAAAAGCCGAGTTTGTCCATGTCGCCGTTCCAGGCGTTGCGGCTATGGATTACGATTTGGGTGCTGATTTCCTTTTTATGCGTCGTCGCGGCCCGGGCCTCGATGACCAGGTCGAGAATAGCGGTTTTGCGTTTTCCAACATCCTGCAAGCCAGCGCCCAGAAACGCCGTGACCGGGATGTCTCTGGCCTCGCCGCCGTCGATTTGAATGAAGCCGCTGTCCTTGGGCTTTTGCGAAAAGCCTCTCACCGTGCAACGGACATTCACATCAATAGCATAGCCGACAAGATTTTTGACCGTCACCAGGGCTATGGGATAGGTGTTATAAAACTGGTAATAGGCAGGATAAATATCCGTGACCACCAGCCTGGTATCCTTGATCTCAAAGACTTCTCTTTGTCGGCCCCACATAAAACCAATGCCAATTCCGAAATCAAGTCCGCTGTAATCCTTGTCCGGGGTAAAATTGATGAAATGGTATTTCAGGTCCATGTTCAAGGCAAACCAGCTCGTCAGCACGATGTTGACGCCGCCGCCGAGATAGCCGCCGTAGTCAAAATCAGATTCGACGCTTTCTTCCACTACGGAGAGTTGGCGCTTTGATTCAACCGTCCACGACCAATAGGGGCCGCCGCCGGCCGAGATGTACGGATGCAGCGCGCCGGACAGCCGCGTTCGCAACAGGTCGTATCGCAGTCCCAGGAGGAAAGGCATGATCGCTACGGCGTCAACGGTGGTTTCGCTGCTAAAATAATCCTTTTGCTCCACCTGGGCGCTGCCGATCGCGCCGAGATTCATTTCCAGGAAGATGTCGTGGAAGGCACGGGAAGAATAACAAATCCATGCTCCGGCGCCTCCTACGTCTACTTGTGCGTGGCCGGTATTGCTGTTGACGCTAACGCGCGTGGCCCTGCCGGTAATATTCCAGAAAGAGGCTCGCAAGCCGATTCCGGAGGATCGGGACATGCCTTGTGAATAGGAACCGTTACTCATGAACAACAGTAGGAAAACAGCAAAACCTGATATTCTTTTCATCTTTCACTCAATAGTTATTTTGACCTTTTCCTTTTCCCTGGGCGAATGATACCGGCCCCAGGTGAAGAAAAAGCCCAAACCATACTCATAGCCGCTATAGAGATGTTTTTCGCTGAAATCGACAAAATGGTACTTTATGTCAAAGTTCAAGCCGACCCAGTCGCCCAGCATAAAATTGAGACCGCCGCCGGTATAGCCGCCCGGTTTGACTTTGGACTTGACATAGACCTCTTCATCATCGTCGTAATAGCGGTCGCGGACTTTAATATCATTGATCCAATACGGGCCTGCGCCAAAAGACAGGTAAGGCTGCAAAGCGCTTTGTGTGTCATGGGCAAGAAGGTTGTGCCTGAAGCCGAGTAAAACCGGGGTGATGGCATTGACTTCTACATTTTCACCCCAGAAATCTTCCTCTTCCGTTTTGGCTTTTCCCGCCACACCGAGGCTGAACTCAAACAGCCAGCTATCGTTGACGCGTGAATAAAAGTACAGCCATCCGCCGCCACTTCCCACGTCGACTCTGGTAATGCCGCCGTTTTGCCGCACCGAAATTCCGCTCGGCTGGTTGTCCATATCCCAATAGGTACCGCGAAAGCCGATGCCCGTCGAGCGGGATTGAGAGAATGCGTTCGCTGAAGAAAGCGCGATTACAAAGAACGCCGTTACAAGCGCCGTTGACATCATTTTTTTTCCCATTTCAAATCTCCTTTCTGTTTGTTCAAATTGGGAATTGTGCGGCTCTCACACGCAACAACGATGCCAACGGAAACTCATCCTTTTGTCGTTTGATTTTCATTGAATTAGCCTGGAATCCCGAATCGAAGAAAAGATGCGGAAATTCGACAGCTTGCGGAAATTTTCCTCAATTCAGTCTTTACTCAGCCCACGAAACACGCAAAACAAACAAAATGATTCTTTTCGTTTATTTCGCGTGTTTCGTGGGCAGAAACTGTTACTTTTTTTGGGCAAGATGGCTTATCACGGACTGCAGGTAGGGATGGTATTTTTTGGGCAGTCCCAGGAACGCGGACGTGCCTTTCTCATCAACAGAATCCTCGCCCGAAAGTACGGGGGCCAATTTCTTCAGGTACTCCTGAATTTTGTTGCTGATGTTGGCTTGCAGATCGTCATCGTCCTGGCCGGCGATGCTCCTGGCCGCCGCTTCTATCTCAAAATCGGCCTTTACAAGATGTTCGAAACATAAGCCGCGAAAATATTCGGTGATGGTGCCCCGGTCCCGATTTCCCAAAGCCCGCGCCGTTTTGCTGATCGACGCATGAGAAAATTTGAACAGGCGCAACGTTTCCAAAATCTGTTCATCGAGCGTCTGGTAGGCGATCTCTGTTTTTACGCCGACGCCAGCGCCCTGCAGCTCTTTGGGCAGGTCTTGCACTTGAATCAGTTTCCGCGATTCACTCTGGGCCAGCAGCACCGCCCGTCTTACGGTGTTCTCCAGCTCGCGCACGTTGCCCGGCCAGCCATAAGCTTTCAGCGCCTCCATCGCGCGATCGGAAAACCCGCTGATCGTTTTGTCGCTGTGCTTGCTCAAAAAGT
>METF01000200.1:5797-6037 GCA_001771235.1 Candidatus Zhuqueibacterota bacterium RBG_16_48_16 | reverse complement strand
CTCAGCGACGGCAGGGAAATGGGAAAGCCGTTGAGCCGGTAGTACAGGTCTTCCCGGAAAGCACCTTTATCCACCTCGCTCTTGAGATTCTTGCTCGACGCGGCGATGGTGTGCACATTAACTTGAATGGTTTTTTCCCCGCCCAGTCTTTCAAAGGCGCCCTCCTGCAACACCCGCAACAGCTTGGCCTGAAAAGCCGGCGAAGTCTCCGTTATCTCGTCCAAAAAAAGCGTGCCGCCG
>METF01000200.1:4355-5773 GCA_001771235.1 Candidatus Zhuqueibacterota bacterium RBG_16_48_16 | reverse complement strand
CGTTGCGCGAGCGCCCCGGTAAAGCTGCCTTTCTCATGGCCAAAAAGCTCGCTCTCCAGCAGCGTTTCCGAAAGCGCCCCGCAATTTACCGCAACGAACGGCTTGTCCGCCCGTTTGCTGTTTTTATAAATGGCGCGGGCAATCAACTCTTTGCCCGTTCCGGTTTCTCCACAGAGCAGCACCGGGATATTATCCGCCGCTATTTTGTGAACCAGCACCAGCACCTCGGCCATTGGGCTGTTTTTTGCATGGATGATTTCGGAAATAGAGACCTCCGGCGCATCCTTATTCGAAAAAGTATAGCGTTGCAAATCCGATAGTTGTTGCTGCAAATGCAGCAGCTCTTTTTTCTTCTCGTCCAGGAGCCGGGTGTTTTCATCGGACAGGTTTTTTTTGACATCTTTTTCCCGATCCAGTTTTTCGTGCAGGTCGTGCAGTTGCGCGTCCGCTTCATCGAGCTGTTCCTGCTTGTCGTGGATCCGGGCGTTCAACGAGGCGCGCTGCGATGCGTTCTGGATTTTTTCGTGTTGGACGTGCAAAATGAATAAGGCAATGAATGCCGCAAAAAAGGAAACGAGCGGATAAAAGACCGGCAGGACGAGATTGGCGGTTTTAAAGCTGATGGCCGTAAGAAGCAGGTAGGCAGCCAGCGCGGCAAAAAGCCGGAATATTTTTTTCTTTTGCAGTCCGGATGCCAGCGATACAAAAATAAAAAATGGGAAAAAGACAATGATGACAAGCTGAAGAATAAAGGGGGTTTGCTTTAGAAAATTATTGGAAATGATATTCTCCGCGGCGGTGAGATGGAGAAATGTCGCCGGCAGCGCCGCCGCAAAAGGGGTGGCCTTGGTCTGGCAAATTCCGGGCGCCGTAGCGGCAATCACCACGCATTTGTCCTTCAGGTCAATCGTCAAGCTATCATTGCGGAATTCCTGCAACAGTTGCACGAAACTCATCGCACGAAGGCGGCTTTCGTCGCCAAAATGGTTCAGCCGCATCCTGCCGCGGCTGTCTACAGGAATGTTTATTGAAGCACCGTTTTCTCTCTGTATTTGTAACTTTTGGGACTTGAATAAAAGGTCTTTTTCGCTCAAGCCCAGGTAGGTTCGGGCCAGCTCAAAGCCGAAGGAAAAAAGGATCGAATCATTATAAATGGCCCATAGCGGCACTTTAAGATAAACCGTTTGCTCGTCAAAATTACTAAATCCTACGGCCGCGCTCGGTTGGCGAAAAAGCTCTATCGGAAAGCTCGGCTGCCGGGCTTGAAGAATTTTCTGAGAGCTTATGGAGCTTTGAATGGGCGTCCTCTTTAGCTCGGCGAAAGCCATAGGCAAAACGATGTTTCCTGACGCTACCATGAATTCTGCCAGCGCGGTGTCGTATTCGGGATATTTGCTGTTCGCGGTATTGAACAGAAT
>METF01000200.1:3056-4173 GCA_001771235.1 Candidatus Zhuqueibacterota bacterium RBG_16_48_16 | reverse complement strand
TCGGCAGTGACGACAACAGGACGACGATCAACGTGACCATTGTGATGACAAGAACGGAGGCTTTTGAATAATTTTGTTTAAACATGAAAGCAAACCTGATGCATAATTGGTGCTGTTACTTTGATATGTAGAGTCGGTAAAGAAATCACCCTGCTCCGGCATCTGAGGACTGGAACAGCGCATAATTACGACAATGGGGAAAAACATTATACGCCATAGCTCACAAAATCTAAAAAAACCGGGGCGAAACCCATCAAGCCACGTGACCGGATTATGACTATTCAGGTGTTATCAAAGAAAAGGCAAAACGATTTTGGACAAAACTATTAAAGAAAGCCATATTTGTGTATTATCCTGAATGTTGCCTTATCATGATTGAAATTTATCCAAACTGGTCTCAGATAAATCTCGCAGGGTCAATTGTTTTGCCCTGAATAGTTTTGCCTTTTAGCATGTACCTGAAGTTACGAAAATCGATATGCGCCTGTTAATACAGCAAAGGATGCTCACGGGTTTCATGAAATTCTCGATTCATTAGCGGTGGTGGCGAGAATAAAAGTGTGGGTTGACAACGTGTTTCGTTATGGTTATATTGACCAGGATTAGGGAGAAGGCAAATGGCGCCGTGAGATAGTTCACCCGCATCAGATGTCCGACATTGTTAATATTGGCATCTATACTTGAACCTTATTTTTGTCTTTTTAACCTTAGTAGAAAAATGGTCACCACCACATTATAACCTTATTACTTTATTTTCATCCAATGAGGGTAATAAGGTAGGATTTTACCAGATGTTGGTTGCTACTAAGGTTTTTAAAACAGAAACAAGGCAATTTACATGAGAATGTTTAGATCACTAATGTCTGCTTTCTGCTTATAGATACAGTGAGCTGTTACTAAATGTTTTGTCATGACGGTACATAAAAAGGTCGGGAGTAATAGTCCTGTAAGGGACAAAATGTTTATAGCATCTTTCGCTGTTGTGCATGAATGAACAACCATCTGTTTTGAACAAAGATCGGAAGCCATTACAATTTAAGAACAGGAGCTCGTATGCGCATTGCATTTAAAATGAAAGTCAATAAAGATTATAAACAGGAATACGAGAAGCGGCACA
>METF01000200.1:232-2969 GCA_001771235.1 Candidatus Zhuqueibacterota bacterium RBG_16_48_16 | reverse complement strand
TCTTTGCTTATGCAGAAATCGAATCGTTGGGAAAATGGAACGACATCGCCAAAACCGATATCTGTCGAAAGTGGTGGGATTATATGGCCCCACTTATGCCGTGTCATGCAGATCATAGCCCGGTTTCGAAAGAGTTGAGGGAAGTTTTTCACATAGAAAAGTAAAGTAGCAGAATGATGTCATAAGCTTTGAGACATACGATAATAGCGTATAATAAATGTCAAAATTATACGATGGCATCGTATAAATTTTAACAAAAACACAAGACATCCTTGAGCAAACGCCAATTAGAATAGGGTCTCGCCTGTCAGAAAGCCAGCGATTTTTTATGATGATTTTGTAACCTCTGTTTCTTATGCCGCCAGAACCGCACGAGGATTTTTCTATTGCGAATAACTAGCGAAATGGCTATATTGCCGCCGTCATTTTTCAGAGGATGTAGCTCAGCCAGGTAGAGCAGCGGCCTTTTAAGCCGTCGGTCGTGGGTTCGATTCCCGCCATCCTCACTTGGCCAAAGGACGCCGCGTTGCGAGCGTCCTTTTTTTATATGGCCTGATTCAGAGTAGGGGATGAAGCTATTTCATGGGCCAAAAACTGCCCCGTGTACGACCTGCTGTTTTTTGCCAACTGCTCCGGCGTTCCGGTGGCAATGATTTCCCCGCCGTCGTCGCCGCCCTCCGGCCCCAGGTCGATGATATAATCCGCTGTCTTGATCACGTCCAGATGATGCTCGATGACGATGACCGTATTGCCCCTGTCCGTCAGTCGGTTGAGTACATTGAGAAGCATGTTGGTGTCTTCAAAGTGCAGTCCGGTTGTGGGTTCGTCGAGGATGTAGAGCGTCCGGCCGGTGCTGATTTTGGACAATTCGGTAGCCAGTTTGACCCGCTGTGCCTCGCCGCCGGAAAGGGTGGTCGCCTGTTGGCCGAGATGAATGTAACCGAGACCGACGTCGAAAAGCGTCTGTAATTTACGTTTGATCCCCGGGATGTTCTCAAAGAATTCCAGCGCCTGGGAGACAGTCATGTCCAAAACGTCGGCTATGGATTTGCCCCGGTACTTTATCTCAAGGGTCTCCCGGTTATAGCGTTTGCCTTTGCACACTTCACAGGTGACATAGACATCGGGCAAAAAATGCATCTCTATTTTCAGGATGCCGTCCCCCTGGCAAGCTTCGCAGCGGCCGCCCTTGACATTAAAGCTAAAGCGGCCGGGCTTGTAGCCGCGGATCTTTGCTTCGGACAGTTGCGAGAACAGATCGCGAATGTGGGTGAACAGGCCGGTGTAAGTGGCGGGATTCGATCTCGGCGTGCGGCCAATGGGCGACTGGTCGATGTCGATCACTTTGTCGATGTTTTGCAACCCCTCGATGCCCCGGTAAGGCAAAGGATCGTCTTTGCTTCGGTAAAAGTGCTTGCATAAAATCCGGTACAGGGTTTCATTGACCAAACTGCTTTTGCCGCTTCCGGAAACGCCGGTGACGCATATAAAAAGACCCAACGGGAATCTGGCATCAATATTTTTCAAATTATTTCCTTTGGCCCCCTTGAGAACAAGCCATTGGCCGTTGCCTTCTCTTCTCTTTTCCGGCAGGGGAATGTGGCGTCGGCCAGCCAGAAAATCGCCGGTGATCGATTTTTCGTTCTCGGCGACCTCGGCAGGAGTGCCAAAGGCGACGACCTCGCCGCCATGCTCTCCCGCGCCGGGACCCAGGTCAATGAGATAGTCGGCCTGTTGGATGGTTTCCTTGTCGTGCTCCACAACGATGACCGAATTGCCCAAATCGCGAAGCTTGATGAGCGTGTCGATCAGCCGGCGGTTGTCTCTTTGATGCAGGCCGATGGACGGCTCATCCAAAATATAAAGCACGCCGACCAATTGCGAGCCGATTTGTGTGGCCAGGCGGATGCGTTGCGCCTCACCTCCGGAAAGCGATCCCGCTGCCCGGTCGAGTGTCAGATAATCCAGCCCCACATTGACCAGGAAACCCAGGCGCTCGCGAATCTCCTTCAAGATCTGGTGGGAAATTATTTTTTGCCGCTCGTTAAGCGGCAATGTCTCAAAAAACCGCAAGGCCTCTTTGATCGATTTGGCCACCACTTTTTGAACGGGGTGATTGGCAATTTTGACAGATCGAGCCTCCGGTCTTAATCGGGCGCCCTGGCAATCCGGGCAATCGACGACCTTCATAAATTTCTCGATCCATTCCCGGATGTATTGCGAATCGGTTTGGCGGTAGCGTCGTTCCAAATTATGGACGATGCCTTCAAACTTATTTTTAAACTCACCCTTGTGTCGACCGCTGCGCGATTCGTATTTAAAGCTGAGCATCTCTTCGGTGCCGTAAAAAAGTGCGTGCTGGCATTCGGGCGAAAGATCCTTGAACGGCGTGTCCAGCGAAAAACCAAAATGCTCTGCCACGCCAACCGCCATGGTGATATACCAGCCTTCTTTTAATTCACCCCATGGCACGAAGGCACCTTTGTTAAGCGACAGGGTTTGGTCTGGCACAATCAACTCCGGCATGAGCTCCATTTTCGTGCCCAGGCCGTTGCAGGTCTGGCAGGCGCCATAAGGGGAATTGAAGGAGAACATTCGCGGAGCCAGTTCTTCGTAGGAGATGCCGCAGTTTAAACAGGCGTAATTTTCACTGAATAACAGAGGCTCTTGTTCGACAACGTCAATCAGGATGATTCCCGATGCCAGCCCAAGCGCTGTTTCGACCGAGTCGGTCAGA
>METF01000200.1:0-164 GCA_001771235.1 Candidatus Zhuqueibacterota bacterium RBG_16_48_16 | reverse complement strand
TTTATTTTTATCCAAAATGATTTCCGAATCCAGCTCGCGAATCTCTCCATCCACCCGCACGCGCACATAGCCATCGCGCCGCGCTTCCTCGAAGACCTCGCGATACTCGCCTTTTCGCCCCCGGACAATCGGCGCAAGAATCTGGATCTTCGTTCCCTCCGGCA
>METF01000199.1:5937-6829 GCA_001771235.1 Candidatus Zhuqueibacterota bacterium RBG_16_48_16 | reverse complement strand
ATCACACGCTCAATCTTTTTCAATAATCCTTAAAGGTAAGGGGAAAGAAAAAGTTCCCCCGCCTTTACATCCATTTATCAAACCAGGCAAATACTTCGCTCCACCAGAGCCGGGCGTTTTGCGGCTTTAAGACCCAATGGCCTTCATCCGGAAAGTAGAGAAGGCGCGAAGGCGCGCCCATACGCTGCAGCGCCGTGAACATCTGCAATCCCTGTGTCACCGGCACGCGAAAATCGCCCTGGCCGTGAATGACAAGCGTCGGTGTTTTGAATTCTTTCAGGTTCTTTGCATGATAGGAAGGCGACCATTTTTCGTACAACTCGGCATACTCATACGGCGTGCCGCCGAATTCCCATTCCGGGAACCACAATTCTTCGGTAGCGCCGTACTTGCTGCGCAGATCGAACGCCCCGGAGTGGCACACCAGCGCTTTGAAGCGATCCGTCTGAGTGGCGATCCAGTTGATCATGTATCCGCCGTAGCTGCCCCCGGCCGCACCGATGCGGTTTTCATCGATGAACGGATATGTTGCCAAAAGAGAATCGAGACCGGCCATGAGATCTTTGTAGGGACCTCCGCCCCAATCTCTGCTCACTGCATCGCAAAATTCCTGGCCATAGCCTTTGGAGCCGCGAAAGTTCACCGCTGCGGCAACGTAGCCGGGTGCGGAAAACATATTGATGTTCCAGCGGTAATGAAAATCATCGCCCCACATATTTTGCGGCCCGCCGTGAATGAGGTAGATCAGCGGATATTTCCTGGCCGGATCGAAAAAAGGCGGCTTGACCATAATGCCCTGCACCATTTTCCCGTCAAAGCTGGTGAACCGAAAATATTCCGCTTCATTGAGCGCCAGCTCGTCCAGGAGAGGCTTGTTGATGAAGGTCAGTTG
>METF01000199.1:0-5928 GCA_001771235.1 Candidatus Zhuqueibacterota bacterium RBG_16_48_16 | reverse complement strand
TTTTTTCCGTAGATCGAAACGGAAAATCTCGTAGGGCAGGTTCACCGCCTGGCGTCTGAAATAGAGGAAACGGCCGTCAGGACTCATCCGGATGTTAGCATTAATGTGATCTGTCGCCAGCGTGTCCACAGTTAGCGTGTGAATATCGAGTACAAAGATGCACACACGGCATTGGTCTCCGGCATTGAAAATGATCTTTTTGCTGTCCCGAGTCCAGACGATTTCATCAACGTCCCTGTCGAATCGGTCTGTCAACGATTTCTTTTCACCCGTTTTGCGGTCGTAGAGGATCAGCTCGAATTGATCGGCTTCAAAGCCGGGACGCTTCATGGCGCGCCAGGCGATGTAGCGGCCGTCAGGGGAGAACACGGGATAGCTGTCCAGGGCAGGGTTATCGGATGTTATGCAGGAATCATCCATCGAAGCAACCGGGGTGAGAAAAACATCATTGTTGGTGGACGCGGCGACCATCTTGTCATGGTTGCTGACGTAGGCGAGCTGCTGTCCGTCGGGCGAAAAAGTAAAGTCGTGATTGCTTTCCAGTGCAACCGGCGGCGCGTCGAAATCGCCGGCGGTGATCTGTTGCACGTTTTGGCCGTTCCGGTCACAGAGAAAAATATGGTTTCGCTTGCCATCCAACCAGCTATCCCAGTGGCGGTAAAGGAGGCCGTCGATGATTCTGGCCTGCACCGGCGAATCGGCTTGCGCCTTGAGCTGATCCGCGCTTTCTTGCAGCGATTTAGCCTCCGGCAGCACTTTGGCCACAAAGGCGATTCGTTGTCCATCCGGCGACCAGCAAAAGTCCTCGACGCCGATGGGAAAGTCGCCCAGTTGTCGCGCTTCTCCTCCTGACAGCGAAAGTGCATAAATCTGTGAGCTGCCGCTCCGGTTCGAAAGAAAGGTAATGCCGGAGCCGTCGGGTTTCCATCTCGGCTTGGTGTTTTTACCGGCGCCCTGGGTCAGCTTCACCGGCTCGCCGCCCTCAGACGGAATCAGCCAGATATCCGCCGAAGAGGAATTTTTTTCCATATCGTATTCGGCCAGCGAAAAGGCGATCCGTTTGCCGTCCGGTGACAGCGCTATTTCCGAAATACGTTTCATCGCCCACATATCCTCGACCGTCATGGCGCGTTTTTGAGCGAGTATGGAGTGAACACAAAAAAGCAGTGCAATAAAAAGCAGCCATTTTTTCATAGTATATAATCCGCTTCGAATCAATAATTCAGCCCGACATTTTCTCGAGCTTTTTCAAGATAATATAAGCCAACAGCCCGGGTCTTTTTCGCCCCCGTATGCATGATGTCCATGACATAGTCCCGATCCTGCAGCAGTTTCTCCCTTTTTTCCCGATACGGCTCAAAATAGCTCCGGATGACCTCGACCAGCTCTTTTTTCACTTCGCCGTATTTCAGGCCGGGCTTGAGATATCTGTGTTTCAGCTCTTTTTTGCCTTCCTCATCTAAAAACAAGGTGTAAATTTTGAACAAATTGCAGGTCTTGAAATTTTTCGGCTCTTCGACCGGCGTCGAGTCGGTGACGATCGACATCACGGTCTTTTTCATCTCATCCTTTGGCGCGAAAATGTCGATAGTATTGCCGTAGGATTTTGACATTTTTTGACCGTCTATGCCGGGGATCGTCGCCACATCCCTGGGAATATCGGGTTTTGGCAGGACAAAGGTTTCGCCATAAGTCTGGTTAAAGCGAATGGCGATGTCCCTGGTCATCTCCACGTGCTGTTTCTGGTCTTTGCCCACCGGGATCAGCTCGGCGCCATATAACAGGATATCGGCGGCCATGAGAACCGGGTAGGCAAACAGGCCGTGATTGGCCACGATGCCTTTAGCCTTTTTGTCTTTGAATGAATGCGCCCGCTCCAAAAGTCCCAGCGAGGTGACGTTGGAAAGTATCCAGGTCAGCTCGGTGACTTCTGGAATATCGGATTGCACATAAAAATAGGATTTATCGGGATCGATCCCCAGGGCTAAAAAATCACATATCGCTTCAAAAGTCCGTTGTCGCAGCATCGCTGCGTCGGAGACCGTTGTTAAGGCGTGATAGTTGACAATGAAACAGAACAGCTCGTGGTTTTTCTGGTATTCGATCATCCGCTTCATCATGGCAAAATAGTTGCCGAGGTGAAGGGAACCGGATGGTTGTATGCCCGACAAGACGCGCACTTTTTCTCCTTTCGTTTTTGCTGGGAATTCCTCCGCGCCAATAAAAAGCCAAATAATATGTGCAAAAATACATGAATTTATTTGTGGAATCAAGTGAAAAGCTTGCTTTTTGGGGCACAATTGTTTATTATTTCAGCGGTTTCCCCGTCTCATATATCTTGATGGAGGTTGAATGAAATCTAGAGAGTTGATTGAGCTTGAAGAAAAATTTGGCGCCCATAATTATTTTCCCCTCGATGTGGTGATCGAGCGGGGTGAGGGCGTCTGGCTGTACGATGTTCATGGCAATAAATATCTCGATTTTTTGAGCGCTTATTCCGCCGTCAACCAGGGGCACTGCCATCCCAGGCTGGTGGCTAAAATAAAAGAGCAGGGCGGCAAGCTGACGCTGACATCCCGGGCATTCCGCAACGATCAACTGCCGCTGTTATGCAAAGAGCTGTGCGAGCTCACCGGCTTTGATAAGGTGCTGCCGATGAACAGCGGCGCCGAGGCCGTGGAAACGGCCATTAAGGCCATGAGAAAATGGGGATACACGGTCAAGGGCGTCGAAAAAGACAGAGCAGAAATCATGGTTTTCCACAATAATTTTCACGGCAGAACGACGACCATCGTCGGCTTTTCAACGGAACAACAGTATCAGCAGGGATTCGGCCCTTTTACGCCAGGTTTCAGCCTAGTCCCTTATGGAGATATTAACGCTGCAAAAAAGGCATTTACCAGGAATACGGTCGCCGTTCTGGTCGAGCCTGTTCAGGGTGAGGGTGGCATCAATGTGCCCCCTGCCGGCTACCTGGAAGACCTGCAGGAACTCTGTCGGCAGAACCATGCTTTACTCATAGTCGATGAAATCCAAACAGGACTGGGTCGCTGCGGCAGGCTGTTCGCCTATCAGTATGAAGACGTTCGACCGGACGGTGTCATCATTGGCAAAGCGCTCAGCGGTGGCTTTTATCCTGTGTCGGCCTTCCTGGCCAGTGACGAGGTCATGGGCGTTTTTCATCCGGGCGACCACGGCAGCACCTTCGGCGGCAACCCGCTGGCCTGCGCTATTTCCAGGGAGGCGCTGCGGATATTGGTGGACGAAAATTTAGCGGCCCGCGCGGCGGAGTCCGGGGCATACCTTCTTAGCCGGCTCGCCTCGATTCAAAGCCGCCATATCAAAGAGGTGAGGGGCAAAGGCCTGCTCATCGGCGTGGAACTTGAAGCTGACGCCGGTGGCGCCCGGCGCTATTGCGAAGCGCTGGCGCAAGCGGGACTGCTTTGCAAAGAAACTCACGAGAACGTCGTACGCTTTGCCCCGCCATTGACGATTGATAAAGAAACCCTGGATTGGGCGTTTGTCAGGATTAAAGGCGTGCTGGAAAATCTTTAATCACATATTAGAGGGCATTTTCTATGGACGTGCAGATCAGAGAGGTGCTCACACCGAGAGACTTGAAATCGTTTGTCCGTTTTCCCGAGGCGCTCTATCGCGGCAATCCGTATCGTGTCCCGCTTTTATTTGCGGATGAATTTCGTACTTTGCATTGGGGCAAAAATCCTGCATTTGATCACTGCGAAGTAAAATATTGGCTTGCGGTTCAGAATGGCCACATTGTCGGGCGTATTGCCGGCATTATAAACCGACTCCATATTGAAAAATGGGGTCAGCGCTGGGCGCGATTTAGCTGGATTGATTTTATCGATGATGCGGCCGTCTCCAAGGCCCTGCTTGGAAGCGTCGAGGCGTGGGCAAAAGAGCAGGACATGCAAGCGCTGCACGGTCCCCTGGGTTTCACCGACCTGGACCCCGAGGGCATGCTGGTGGAAGGATTCGAGGAGCTGGGCACGCTGGCCACAATTTATAATTTTCCTTATTATCCGACACACCTGGAAAATTTGGGTTTTGTCAAGGACATCGACTGGGTGGAGTTCGAGCTTTCGGTGCCGCCGGAGCCAAACGAGAAAATTGCCCGGATCGCCGACATTGCCATGCGCCGGTTAAAGCTGAACAAGCTGGAGGTGTCGAACAAAAAAGGAATGCTGCCTTATACCGAGGATTTGTTCCTACTGCTGAACGATGCTTTTCACAACTTGTACGGCTTTGTGCCGTTGACGCGAAAACAGATTGATTTTTACGTCAAGCAGTATTTCGGCTTTATCAAACCGGATTTCGTGCCGATTTTGCTCGACCAGGACGGCCGCATGGCGGCGTTCGGCATTACCATGCCGTCGTTATCCAAAGCACTGCAAAAGGCAAAAGGGAAACTCTTTCCGTTTGGATTTATCACGATATTAAAAGCATTGAACAAAAATGACCGGGCGGATTTGTATCTTGTAGCCGTCAGGCCGGAGCTGCAGGGCAAAGGGGTGAATGCCATTCTCATCAACATGATGAACCAGGTGTACAACCGGTTTCATATTGTCAAAGTCGAAACCAACCAGGAATTGGAGACCAACTATCTGGTGCAGGAGCAGTGGAAATTCTTTGACAAGAGACAGCACAAGAGGAGAAGGTGCTTCATTAAACATCTCACTGCTTGACAAGGGTATATTATTGGGCAGGAACGGGTGGCTTCTTCCGGATCGTCGCCACCAGCGGGCTGATCTGTCCTTCGGGCGCTATGGCAAACAAGACCACCTGGCCGATGCCTTCGCTGGGGATGGCGATCTGTTTTTCCGTGGGGACGAGCCTGGCCGTCAGCCAACTGCTTTCGCCCGCTTCCAGGCTGAGGATCGGGCCGAAGGGGGGCTTCCAGGAGGTGATGGAACCGGATAACTCTCGAGAATCTTGCAAAACGTACTCCACCCGGTCGGCGACAAAAATGAGCCGCTTTGCCGTGTTGTTGGTCATCAGAAGGGAAATTTCAATGTCATTGCCTTTGACCAGCGGCTCTTTGAGCATGGCGGCCAGCAAAACCGTTTTTTGCTCTGTTTTATCCTTCACATCCAGACGTGCCAGGGGAAAAGAAATGGCAAAGCTCGCCAGTATGGTGAACAGGCAAAAGAGTATAGCCGCCAATGCCATCATTGATTTGGAAAGCCAGGGCGTGGTGAAACGATGCAGGTTGAAGGAGAATTGATTCGATGTTAAACGAAAAAGTATCCGGGCTGGCCAAAAGACGATTACGAGGGCGAGAAGTGCAAGAAGAATCGGGCTTGACACATTAGAGCGGCCGCCTTCGGGAAACTTGAGCCAGAAAATGGCGATTATTGCCAGGGCAATCAGATAGAGAAAATACTGGAAACCGATTGAATAGCACGAAATCAGCACAAACTTGTCATTTAATTTTGCCGGTCTTTTTGTTACGAGTATTCGGTACAACCAGGCAAAGATCAGCACAAAGGCGACCATCGGAATGCCGATGAGCAGCACTTCGGAGAGAGAAGGCAGCCTGAGCTGCGCGGCAAGCGAGGGGTACTCCACCTCTTGCATCGTGTCGTGGCGCGTTTCGCAGGTGAATGTAAACGCCGAGATGGCGATCAGGAGATAGACGATGGAAATGCGGATGACCTTGATGACCAGGAAGGTAGTCATTGCCAGGAAGGTGTAGGGTTTTACATAATGGCTTCGACCGGATTCGTCGGTGGATTCGTTGCCGAGACGAGCGGGGTGGCGGGCCAGATCGAATATGGTGCGTAAGAAGCGGCGAAAGAGCTCGAATATGCCAAAGATCGTCAGCTCCAGGGTGCGGAAGAAAGGGATTTCGACGCCGGAGGCTGGTCGACCTTTGCGGTTTTTAGGGGGTGTTGAAGGTCGTTTTTG
>METF01000198.1 GCA_001771235.1 Candidatus Zhuqueibacterota bacterium RBG_16_48_16 | reverse complement strand
ATGGCCAGTTGAAGATTAATGAGCATTATGAATATTTATACAACAGGAAATAGAACGCAGACAACGCGGATGACGCGGATTTGCGCAGATTTGATCTGCTAAAATTTGTGTTGGATTTTTTGTTTGTAGTTCAAGCTTTAGCTTGCCAACTTCAGCCTAAAGGCTGGACTACGAACTTTTCCATGACCCGACAAATAATTTTAAAATAGACTACTAAGGTATCAGCAACACTTTCCCCGTGGTTTTCCGCCCTTCCAGTTGCTCGTGGGCTGTCGCTGCTTGCTCCAGAGAAAACTCCTGGCCGATTCGCACCTTCAGCTTGCCCGATTCGACCCAGGCAAAAAGATCGTTGACCCGGCTCTCCAACTGCCGGCGCTCGGCAATGTAATTGAACAGTGTCGTCCTGGTGAGAAAGAGCGAGCCTTTTGCGGCCAGTATCGACGGGTCGATTTTTTCCACCTTGCCGCTGGACTGGCCGAACAGCACCATATAGCCGAGAGGTTTGAGGCAATTCAGGCTTTTGTCGAATGTCGTTCTTCCCACGGAATCGTAGACCACGTCGACTCCCCGGCCGTTTGTGTCGTTCATGATCTTCTGCTCGAAATCCTGTTGCGTATACAAAACAATAAAATCCGCCCCGGCTTCCCTGGCGAGCCGGGCCTTTTCCTCCGTTGAAACGGTCGCGTATACCCTGGCGCCTGCCATTTTCGCCAATTGCACCAGCAACAAACCAACACCGCCAGCCGCGGCATGAACCAGACAAGTCGATCCTTCTTTCAAGGGATAGGTCGTTTTCGTCAAATAATGCGCTGTCATCCCTTGCAGCATCAGCGCCGTCGCAATCCTGCTGTCCAAGCCGGGCGGCACACGAACGGCTTTTACCGCAGGCACGGCCACGCATTCGGCATAAGTGCCTGGCGCCAGGTAGGCAACCCGATCTCCGACGGCGAGGTCGCTCACCTTTGCCCCTTTGTCGACCACTTTTCCCGCTCCCTCCTGCCCTGGCGTATATGGGAGCGACAAAGGATAGAGTCCGGTGCGGTGATAGATATCTATGTAATTGACACCGATAGCTTCCTGTTGAACGACAATCTCATCATCTGCAGGCTTTGGAACCGGCAACTCTTCCGGCTGTAATACCTCCGGTCCTCCACACTCATGCACACGGATAGCCTTCATTGTATCGATCCTCTTCTTAAATGACCAATTACAGGGTAATATTGGTGTTTATTTGTAAGTGAACACAAGACAAACCGGCTGGTCTTTTATAAGCACATTCAAGAAGTGAAATCATATTTCAAAAATCGTAATAGCTCACACGTATCAGTTGTCCGCCACTATTAATATCGGCATATACACTTGAACCTTATTTTCGTCTTTTTAACCTTAGTAGAAAAATGGTCATCTTACATTTTAATATTTGATCTTTGCTTTAAAAACTGTTTGTCTGTAATCGCACGACTCGTTTTAGCACCTATGATCTGTTGCCTTCATCATTCTACAGATGCCAGTATTTTTTCTTGCCAACAAAATTTTCCTCAAAGTGGCTTTTGAGAATGCCAAAGGCCTGATCGACAGAATCTACGATATTAAAAAGCTCCAGGTCTTTTTGACTGATGGTTCCCCATTCCACCAGCTTTTCAAAATGAATCACACTGTTCCAGTATTCCGATGAATAAACGACAACAGCGAGCGGCTTTTTGACTTTTTGCGTCTGTCGCAGGGTCAACAACTCAAAAAGCTCGTCCATTGTGCCGAACCCACCGGGAAAGACGACCAGCGCTTTTGCCGTATAAACAAACCAAAACTTTCGCATGAAAAAATAGTGAAATTCAAAAGACAAATCCTCATCGATATAGGGATTGGGATACTGTTCCGTTGGAATACTTATGTTCATACCAATCGTCGGGCCACCGGCTTCGGCAGCGCCACGATTGGCCGCCTCCATAATGCCCGGGCCACCGCCGGAACAAACGATGAACCGCTGGCCTTCTTCCAGGCTTGAGGACCATTGCGTCAAACGAAAAGCCAGCTCTTTTGCCTCCTCATAGTACCTGGCAATTTTCAGATCGTGCTCTGCCTGCTCTACTTTTTCTTTTAGTGATCGAGAATTATTGTGAGAAGATAGCTTCCATTTTGCTTTTGCATATTGGTCTTTGGCCTGTTTCATTGACAGTGTGCGGGCGGAGCCAAAAAATACCACCGTATCTTTGATCTTCTTCTTCCGCAGCCGGTAGAGCGGCTCCAGGTACTCGGCCAATATCCTGATGGCCCTGGCATCGGCGCTGTAAAGGAATTTTTGATTGTCATAAGCTTTGATCAATGTTTTACGTTGAGTTGATTCCATAACTGCTCTCTTTCATCCCTCCTCTTCATATTCCATATTTTAAAATACCAAACGGCAGCTATACATATAGGAGTCACGGCATATTTCGCGGAATCTCCACATCAAAATCTAAAAGTGCCGCTTGAGCCATATTGCTGTCTGGCGAATCACCTGCCTGCGGTGAGAAGGTTTTTGGAAGGTGTGGCCTCCCCCGGGAATTTCCATAAAATCCGCGGGCGGATAGACGATCTTTTGGAACTCGTGAAAACCGTGAACAAACAAAGGGGAATCTTCCGTCCCCTGGACGATCATTTTGGGTATCCTGATCCGGCCAAGAGCGTCCGCAATATCGTAGCCGATGGCATCCTCCCAAAACGCTCTTTTGATGAGCCAGCCGTCGTGGTCGTAAATTTCAACGTGCTGCACTTTATTCTGTAAATCCTCGACATAATGCTCGAATAAAAGCTTCATGTCCGGCACGGCCGACCAGGTAACCAGGGCGCTCGCCTCAACGTCGTTGGCGCACAAAATGGCAGTGGCGCCGCCCATGCTCAGTCCCAATAACGCCCACTGCTCATAGCCCTTCTCCTTACACCAGGCCACGGCATCTTTGACATTTTGAATGTTGTGAGAAACGAGCGTATCGGCAAATTCACCGGCACTGTCGCCAGAGCCATAAAAATCAAAGCGCAGGGCATCATAACCCTGGCGGGCAATTTCCCTGGCTGCCTCGACAAACAGGCGGCGATTTTCGCACTTGTTACCGGTAAAGCCGTGGCATAAAATCACGATTTTCTTTTGCCCTGAGGAATGCAACACGCCGACGATTTGATAGCCGTCGCTGACGAATGTTATCGGCGATTCCGACACTTGTTTGTTTACTCGTTTTACCATAGGGTGAAAAATATAGGGACTATAGGGGTGTGAATCAAGGCAATTATCGGTGGTAGTCCTGGCGTGGATAATTCATTGCCACAAAGTCCCAAAGGCACCAAGCTACACAAAATCAAGCTAATAATCAGCTTGTCTTGCGACTGGGATGAGTCGATACAAAAATACAGTTTTAGAAAACCTTGCTTATATAGTGTTCGAACCAAAACTAGCAAAATGAGAAAAACTGTCATTGCGAGCGGAGGAAAAGAGCCACTTCCTGTTCAATTTGCTTTGTTGGAGCGAAGCAATCCCCTTACTTTTCAGGAGATTGCTTCGGCAAAAAACGCCTCGCAATGACAGCAAACTTTCAAATAAGTAGTTTTCGTTCAGACACAATATAGCTTGGTGATGCTTTGTGACTTGGTGTCTTCGTGGCAAAGATTCATGAATAATGCAGACTAGCCAAGTCTTCCCAACAGGCTCATCAGCTTCAGCTTCCATACCATCCAGATAGCCTCGCGAACGATTTTTTTCGACATCTTGGAAGTGCCGGCTCTCCTGTCCACAAACACGATGGGCAATTCGCTGATCCGGAATCCCTTTTTCCAGGCGCGAAAATTCATTTCGATTTGAAAAGAATAGCCATCCGATTGAAGGCGATCCAGGGCGATGCTTTCGAGCACCTCGCGGCGAAAACATTTGAATCCGCTGGTGCAATCCTTCAGCGGCAGGCCGGTGATCAGGCGGGTATACGTGCTCGCACCGATACTCATCAACAGCCTGCCCAGCGGCCAGTTTATGACGTTCACCCCATTGACGTAACGCGATCCGACGACGAGGTCACTGGTCTCAGAGGCTATCATAAAACGGAGGATATCCTTTGGATCGTGGGAAAAGTCGGCGTCTATTTCCATGATCAATTCAAAAGAGTGCTTCAGTGCAAAACGGAAACCGGCGACATAAGCCGTCCCCAATCCCATCTTTCTCTCCCGTTGAATGAGATGCAATTTGGGCTGGCTCTTTTGAAGCTCTTTTACGACTTCCGCCGTTCCATCGGGAGAATTATCATCGACTACCAAGACTTGCACGCCTTCAATTCCCAGCTCAAAGATAGCCTGAATGAGGTTCCCGATATTTTGACGTTCATTATAAGTAGGGATGATGATGAGTGTCTTCAAATGGCTTCCTCTACACCTTGTTCACGAGTCCGATTCCCCTGTTTTAATTTTTCGGCGTCATTTGCATTTTGAGCTTGAACAAACCTTCCTCGACATTGCTCAGTTTCAGACCCAGCTCTTTGACAGCCTTATCGACTTTCAGCCCCGATATCATCGGGCGCGGCGCGGCCTGGCTCAAATCTTTTGTGGAGATAGGGGTGATCAATGAGGCATCCAGATCGAATACATGAGCGATTTTCTCGGCAAAAGTAAAACGATCGACAATTCCGCTGCCGGCGATATGAAAGACGCCGAGCTTTCTTTTTCGCACAATCGACCAAATGCCCGCAGCAAGCTCATCGACCAGGGTGGTGTTGCCAAACTGATCGTTGACGACATTGGCCCTATTGCCGTCTCTCAACTGTTCGATCAGCCAGGACACAAAATTGGGCCGGAGATTTTTTCCTGTGCCGTAAAGCACCATAGTCCTGGCAATGGTGTATGGCACCGGCGACATTTTTAAAACATTTTCACCGGCCAGCTTGGAGCGTCCGTAGAAGCCGAGCGGATTGGGGACAGCTTCTTCATCGTAAGGCCCGTCTTTGCCATCGAATATATAATCGGTCGATATGTGAACGACTTTAGCCCGGCATTTGCGCGCGACATAAGCGATGTTCTCAACGCCGGAGACATTCACCTTCCAGCAAAGCTCCTTCTCGCTTTCAGCCCCGTCCACGTCCGTATAAGCGGCGGCGTTGAGAATCCAGTCCGGCCTGGTCTCTTGTGCTATCCTAAGCAATGGCTTGCGGTCGACAATGCTGCCGGAGTAATAGGAGGAACCGTCCATGACCAGACCCTGATCGGCCAGGTCAAGACCGAAAACCTCATGACGCACGGGCGCCAGCTCGACCAATTTTTGTCCAAGCAGACCATTGCAACCGGTAATCAATATTCGCATGGGTGAATCCTGGAATCACAATAAGGTTATTTGCCATCCGGATGAGTATTTCTTTGAAAGTGTCTAGAACTACAGCGAAAGTTTGGAGTGGAATATCGAACTATCAGTTCCTTTTACTAAAAAAAGGATGTCATTCCTTTAGGAATCTTTGTCAAGAGAGCACAAATTGAAAAAAACGCAGGCTGATATGGGAGGCCCTCCTAAAAAATGCCATTACGGCGGCTACGATGACACAATTACAAAGATTCTCAAGAGAATGACAGTCACGCTGAATTGCGAACACGGTAGATTAAACCTCTCGGCTTATCCTGTGATCGCTTACATCTACTTCGGCAACTGGCATTTGTTCTTGCGAAAGGCCAGCAGTTTTTGCCTGACGGTCTCGTATTGCGACGCCAGCATTTCGGCGACAAATATGGCGGCATTGCCGGCACCGGCCTTGCCGATGGCCATGGTTGCCACCGGTACGCCCTGCGGCATCTGGACAATCGCATACAACGCATCGACGCCGTTCAAGGCCGAGCCGGAAAGCGGTACACCGATGACCGGCAAGGGCGTGTAGCTGGCGATGACGCCGGGCAGATGCGCCGCCATGCCCGCACCGGCTATAATAGCGGCAAATCCTGCTTTTTCAGCATCGCCGGCAAATCTGGCAACGTCTTCCGGCGTCCGGTGGGCGGACATGACGTGGGTCTCGAAATCGATACCAAAATAGGCCAGGAATTCTTCCGCCGTCTGCATGACCTCCGCATCGGAGCGGCTGCCCATGACAATCGCCACCCTGGGATTCATTCAGCCTCCGACTCTTTTGATTGCGCTGTCCGAAACGTCTGCGCCATCACGTCCAACTGGCGCATATATGCCCACTTTCTTTGGCCGGGAGCGACGACGGAACAATCGATTAAATACATTCGACCATCGTCTTCATTATAAAAAGCGTAGCTGCGGAAAGGCCCGCCGGAGATATTTATTTCGTTCTGCCAGACCCCATCGAGGCGGATGGCATACCTGCCCTGAAAATCAACTTCGGTTTCGACGACGTTCACTTTGACAGTGTCGATATAATCGCCCTGGTAGTAAATCTTTGTCAGACTATCTCTCTTTTGGATAATCCACTGTTTGGATAGAACGGAAGGATCGGCAACCGGCTGCCAGTAGACAAAAAATTCGCGCTGTGGCCCCATTCTCCTCAGCCAGACAAAGCGCGCTTGCGTGGAATCGATGGCAGCAAAATAATCATGAATGACCCGGACGCTCCAGCCGTGTTTTTGCATCAACCGTTGTTCGGCATCTTTCTGCTCGGCGAGCTTGTACATGGCGGTTTGCACAACCATTTGGGCGTGATCGTCGAAAAGACGAAACAAAAGATCTTTATCACCTTGTAAATGAGAAAGCAGGGTCGGCACGTCGCGGCACACCATCACCACCAGAAGCTGGTCTTTTGCCCAGATATCCGTTTTCCGGAAAACGAAAAGGCTATCTTTTTCGATTTTCTCAACCAGCGTTTCATCGAGCATGCCGTCCAACAGTGTCCTGGTGCTGCCTTCGGAATCGAGTGTACCAAGCAGTAAAAGGTGCGGAAACCGGCCCACATCCGAGATATCTTGCGGGTCTTTCAGGATGATGGAAAAAATCCTCTCCGGTTGCGGTGTGTACATTTCCCTTTCAACGGCATGTCGCACATCCACTTCGACCTCTCGCCACAGCGCACTGTCCGCCAGAACCACAATTTTATCATTCGATCCGATCGACCTCGGTTTCTGAGTGCAAGAGCTGTCAAAAAGTGCGCTTGCCAGAAACAGGATGGATAAGGCATAGAAGAAAAAAGATCGTTTCATGACATGTCCTCTTTCATATTATTAAAATGGTCAAATCAAGCTTTTGAAATACTAATCTGGTAACTGTTTAGTCAAGAGAAGTCCAGTAAAGAACCAAATCCCAAAGTGCCAAATTCCAAATAAATTCCAATGAGCAAAACTCGAAAATCCAAACAACTCCAATGTTTTGGTCCTTGGTCATTCGGATTTCGGATTTGTTTGAAATTTGGTGCTTGAGGTTTGGAATTTTACTTTGACCTACTTCATTTGGCT
>METF01000197.1:6205-10328 GCA_001771235.1 Candidatus Zhuqueibacterota bacterium RBG_16_48_16 | reverse complement strand
CCTGGCAGCGCATGGCGGAACCATCCATGTGACCAGTCCGGCCTTTACAACCCAAAATGGCGACGGCGTTGGCACGCGGTTTACTTTTTATTTGCCGATAGTGAAATCCTAGTGAAGCTCTGCCGCAAACCGACGAGAGCGAAACGATTGACGTCAAATTGTCAACAAAGAGACTGGAATGATGGAATGATGGAAGAATGGATTTTAAAATAAATCACTTCTTCCCATGTTCCAATATTCCATTATTCCATTATTCCTCTTACAGAAACATGTATAATGCAATTAAAACTTGTTCAAAATTCAAGATGCATAGTTGATAAAAGGTTTAGTTAAGGAGCACATTGATGAGAGAGAAAAAAATTCTCATCATCGAAGATGATGAGGATATTGTCAACGCCATGCGCATCGTTCTTGAAGCGCACGGTTGTCAGGTGAGCTGGGCGGCAAATGGCAGGCTGGGATTAAAAATGGTGAAAAGAGAGAAGCCGCACCTGATCATTTTAGACGTCATGATGGAGTCCCAGACAGAGGGATTTCACGTTGCTTACACCCTGCGCAGCAACGATCCAAAATCCGAGTATGCACCTTTTAAGGATATCCCTATTCTCATGGTAACGGGTATTCATGATACGACGCCGGCACGATTTGATGATGCCGTCGCCACCGAATGGCTGCCGGTTGACGAGTTCATTGAAAAGCCCATTCAACCGAACCAGTTGTTGAGCCTGGTCAATCGCATGATCGGATGATGGATGTTTACTTCATTTTTTAACGAGACCTAACCCGGATAATTCCTGGCCACAAAGTCTCAAAGGCACGAAGCAACACAAAACTTAAACAATATTAAATTTGCCAGGCAAGCGTAATGAGCAGATCTAAAGATATAGTTTAGAACATATTGTTTCGTCTTTTTTAAAACTTTGTGTTCCTTTGTGGCTTGGTGTCTTTGTGGCAAAAATTTATGAATAATACAGCTTAAAGCTCTAGTATCAAAGTCAGATTTTGCCATTCTTGAGATTGAATTTTACAAGACTTAGCATTTAAGGAGACAATAACATGGAAAATTCGCTAACCGTCGTTGACAACCGCACCGGCAAGCAATACAACTTTCCGATCATGTACGGCACCTATCCGAATTACGGGGCGGCCATCCGCTCCGCGGACCTGCGACAAATCAAAGCATCCGAAGATGACTTTGGCCTGTTGGGCTATGATCCGGCGTTTCTGAACACCGCTTCCTGTAAGAGCAAGGTTACGTTTATCGATGGCGAGCGGGGCATTCTGCGTTACCGGGGCTATTCGATTGAAGATCTGGCAACGAAAGGGAATTATCTCGAGGTCGCCTATCTTCTATTGCACGGAGAGCTTCCCACGCACGATCAATTGGCGGACTGGACCAAAAATATCATGCACCATGTTCTCATTCACGAGAACATGAAAAAATTCATGGATGGATTTTTATACGACGCCCACCCCATGGGTATTCTGGTGGGCACCGTCGCCGCTTTGTCGACGCTCTACCCGGAAGCCCGAAACATCAGCGATCCGATGGTGCGCAGGATGCAGTTTTACCGGCTGATTGCCAAAATGCCGACCATTGCCGCTTTTGCTTATCGCCACAGCATCGGCATGCCCTATTCCTACCCTGACTGTGACCTCGGCTATACCGGCAATTTTTTCAACATGATGTTCAAACGCACCGAGCTAAAATACCAGCCCGATCCCGTTCTTGAAAAGGCCCTGGATATCCTGTTCATCCTCCATGCCGATCACGAGCAAAACTGCAGTGCCAGCGCCATGCGAAACGTCGGCAGCTCGCTTCCTGATCCCTACGTTTCCATTGCGGCTGCGGCGGCGGCGCTTTACGGGCCTCTGCACGGCGGCGCCAACGAGCAGGTGCTGCGCATGCTGCGTGAAATCGGCAGCAAGGACAAAATTCCGGACTATATCAAAAGAGTCAAATCGGGCGAGCTCAAGCTGATGGGTTTTGGCCATCGTGTTTACAAGAACTACGATCCGAGGGCCAAGATCCTCAAGGAGATGGCCGACCAGGTTTTCGAAGTGACCGGCAAAAATGAGCTGCTCAACATCGCGCTGGAGCTGGAGCGCATTGCCCTTGAAGATGATTATTTCATTAAGCGCCGGCTCTACCCCAATGTGGACTTTTACTCCGGCATCATTTACCAGGCGATGAATTTTCCCGTGGATATGTTCCCCGTGCTCTTTGCCATCCCGCGAACCGTCGGCTGGCTGGCGCAGTGGGAGGAAATGCTCAACGATCCGGAACAAAAGATAGCGCGGCCGCGACAGGTCTATACCGGTTACGATTGCCGCAGCTACGTACCGATGGAAGAAAGAAATTCGAAGGTTTGAGCAGCCGGGCCAGCGCGAATTCTTTTAGCCAACGAGCAGACCTAAGTAGTCCATTTCAGAATCATTTGTCGGGTTATGGAAAAAGTAAAAGTTCGTAGTCCAGCCTTTAGGCTGAAATTATCAAGCTAAAGCTTGGACTACGAACAAAAGACCCAACAGGTACGTATGAAATGTAGTACTCAGTGAAGCAAATGAAGGCTGTTGTCTTACTATCGAGCGGGCCTCTAAAAAAAGACAGTAACGCCGAATTTTACGTTATCCGGTCCCCAAATAAATCCTTTGGATTCTTTTTTGTCATTGCTTGTTGTGTATTCTGCGTCGGTTCCGGGATTCAAGGCCTCTCTTTCCTGAGAGCTTTTTTGCGTTGACTTGAAATAGGCCATCTCGGATGAATATTCCGCAACCAGGCTGACGCTTTTCAAAATTGAATATTCAACACCAATGCCCGGAGCAAGTCCCATCTGCCACATATCTCTTGTAGCATCTATCGTTTGCATTACTCTTAATGTATCCGAAGCTGACGATCTTGTTGTTGCTTCATGTTTGCCGTACCCATACTCCAGGAGCGGCCCAATGCCAAAATATAAACTCACATTGTTTTTCGGTAGTGAGTAGAACATGATCTGTGCCGTCATTGTTATATCAAAAGATTTCCGATCTGCGGTCATATCGTTATTGCGCTGAAGAGGCGTCTTTAAATTTGAAGTTGCTTCATCCTCACTATCCTCGAATGCCAGCCTCAAACCTAGCCGAATGGCCTTGCGATCACTAAAATACTTTTGTGCGGAAATGGTGCTGCCGTTAAAAGGTATCAAACGGAAATTATCGACTATTTGAAACTGCAGCGCCCAGTTTTTGTCGGGATTCACTTCTTTTCCACTTGTTTCGCTCGTTTGACAAAAAGATGGAGATCGAAAGAGAAGCAAAACGGAGAGAACGATCATTACGGTGGAATTTGAAAAAAGGAACGGTTTCATGGCTATCCTCCCTTGAGCATTATGGTTCAGTGTGGTGTGCCTGAAGAGTTATTGTTTTCAGAGAATTCTTAAAACTGCCGGCGAATCGGCAAGAGATATATCCCATTTGTTACGTGGTATTAAAGCAGATAAGCCCCTCCCAAGTTCCATATTTATTAGTCACGGGAAAGTGCCCCCACAACATTCCCTCTCTTTACTCTTTTTCCAGCAAAGTCATGTCATCACGTTCGTTGGGCACGATGCAGAGAAATTCAAAGGCTTCATCTCCCGCCACTTTATAACAGTGCGGCACGTTCCGGGGAATGAAAACCACGTCATCCTTTTGCACGTCGATCACTTTTTCGCCAATGCCGATCTGCGCCCTGCCGCCTAGCACGTATTGCTCATGCTCGACGGTGTTGGTGTGGGTGGGGATATGGCCGCCCGGCTCGATGATAAACCGCCGCATGGCGAAATTCGGCCCGACGTCCGGCCCGATGAGCACCTGCTTAAAAGCCTTTTTGCCCACTTTTAATTCCTCCATTGGGATATCCTCGACACTTTGTGTATGAGGCTTGTTTTCGCTGTCGGTCTTCAAATCCCGGAGAATGGATAAAATGCGCTCTTTATATTCGCCGGGCGCATCCACATGGCCCCAGCCTTTTGATGCCTGGAAAAGCCCGTTGTATGCGGAGTCGTGATAAGTGCGGATAATATGCGGAATGCCTTGTTCCTTGAGGATGCTCTCAAGCAGATTGGCCTGCACCTCGTTTTCGAGCATGGCGATTTTTTCG
>METF01000197.1:4262-6124 GCA_001771235.1 Candidatus Zhuqueibacterota bacterium RBG_16_48_16 | reverse complement strand
AAAAGATATTGAGCTGTCTTTAGGCCGAGTTACTTCTTCGCATCGAAAAGTACCTTTTTCCTCCCTTTTACGAATCCCCAGGCATGCACCGCCAGTCCTGTGAAAATAAAAGGCAAAAGCAAAATAAATTTCAAAAAATTAACCGGACTGTTTCGCAGCAGCCGCCAGCCGATGGCGACCGTTCTGATGAATGGCATGAGCGGTATGAGTAACGGTATTTTGATAAAGATTTTTCCCTTCAAATTGTATTTATGGCGGTTGATCGCTGCGCCGTAACCCAGCTCATATTGGTTCTTAAAAATTTTATTTAAATTCCTCCTGTTCTTATGCCATATAACCGCATTCGGTTCGTGGTACAACACCTCCCCTTTGGCCTTCGCCAGGCGGGTATATAAACTGTCGCTCCCTTTTACCTGGTCGGCAAACAGGCCGTGGCGATCAAAGACCTCTTTTTTGAATGAGACGTTGCAGGTGCCAAAATGCGATTTGCCCGTTGTCGGGCGGAGTGTGATCAGGTCGGCAAATTCCAGCAGATAGTCCACCGTGCCGAAAATGCTTTTGGGCGTGCCGTTTCGCACCATGCCGCCTACGATGGGATAACCATCGCCGTGAGCGCGAACCAGCGTCGACAGCCAGTCCGGTGCGACAACGCAATCCGTATCCGTAAAGGCCAAAATCTCACCGCGCGCAATCTTAATCGCCTCATTTCGAGCTGTTCCCGGATAAGCCCGCTCTCTAAGCTCGAGCACACGGACATCGGGAAAACGCTCCCTGACAAGCTTGGCCGTATCGTCGCCGGTCGATTCCACAACGATCACTTCGAAGGGAAAGGATGTTTTCTGCTGCAAAACGGATTCTATCGCCGTGAAAATAACTCGCTTTTGGTTGTACGATGGAATAATGACAGAGACTTTTACCGGGGTTTCCGACATATCAAATCCTTTTCTTTCGATTTCTTCGTGTGTTTAGTGGGCTAAATACTTACCTGGTAATGGTTATATGATAGTGAAAATAATGTCAAATGCCAACTTTTTCGACAGTCCGGCATGGCGAAATACTCTTGAATAATCCAGCTCCGGGAGGGTATTCTATCCGTCATATTTAAAAGTTGTTTGTTAGAATAGATGAAAATATTTATATTTCGCAAGCTTTCCGAATACCCATAATGTTTTCCCAATCCCAAATAGCCATAGAGGTTCCGGGGATGGAGCATGAGCTGGCAATGACTATCGAACAACTTGATGATCGCACGCTGATCGCTCAAAGCCAAAATGGCGACAAGCGCGCCTTTGGCCTTTTGGTCAAACGATATATGCAGCGTGCATATTATTCCGCCCTGGGACTCGTAGGAAGCCATGACGGAGCCCTCGACCTCTCCCAGGAAGCCTTCATTCGCGCCTATCGAGCGCTCAATAATTTCGACCCGGATAAGAGATTTTTCACCTGGTACTATCACATACTGAGGAACTTGTGTTTTAATTTCCTGCGAGATCGTGCTAAGCACGCGCGCACTTTTTCGGAAGTCGGAACGAGCCGTATCGCGCTTGTCGGAGATGGGACAGAGGCATCCGATAATGTTGAGCGAGAGGAGCTTCGCAAGGCCGTGTGGAACGCCCTTGAAGATTTGCGGGATCAGGAACGGGAAATCATCATTCTGAAGGATTTTCAGGAATTATCCTATAAAGAAATTGCTGAAGTTTTGGCTTGTCCCATCGGGACGGTCATGTCACGGCTATTCAACGCCAGAAAGGCTCTGAAAGCCAAGCTGGAGAAATACCTATGAAGCAATCAGAGCTCAATAACGACCAAAGAGAACGATTCAACCTTATGGTCATGGCGGCCATCGACGGCGAGCTCGGCCC
>METF01000197.1:3925-4231 GCA_001771235.1 Candidatus Zhuqueibacterota bacterium RBG_16_48_16 | reverse complement strand
CGAAACTATCCCGAATGCCGGGATGAATGGGAACAATTTAAAAAAGTGAAGGAGGTGACCAAACAAATGAAGCTTAAATCTCCTGCGGACGAAACATGGGACAGCTATTGGCTGAACGTCTATAATCGCATCGAACGCGGTTTAGGCTGGATTTTTTTGTCAATAGGCACAATCATTGTGCTGGTCTATGCTGCCTATCAATTTCTAATCGCCCTTTTTGGCGATGCCAATGTACCCGTCATTGTAAAAGCAGGCATCTTCTTGCTGGTAGCCGGAGTGATTGTTTTATTGATATCCGTTGCTCGC
>METF01000197.1:0-3911 GCA_001771235.1 Candidatus Zhuqueibacterota bacterium RBG_16_48_16 | reverse complement strand
GCGAAAATCAGATCCTTACAAGGAGGTTGAACGATGATGCTCGTAACATCCGATTCGATTCCCGGGAAAAAGATTGTCAAAACGCTTGGGATGGTGGAAGGAAACACAGTCCGCGCCCGCCATGTTGGCAAAGATATTCTGGCCGGATTGAAAACAATAGTCGGCGGCGAGATTGCAGAGTATACGAAACTCCTGGCTGAATCGCGGGAACAGGCGCTGGATCGCATGAAGACGGAGGCCGAAGCACTTGGCGCGAACGCCATCATCGATGTCCGGTTTAGCACCAGCTATATCATGGGCGGTGCTGCGGAAATTCTGGCCTATGGCACGGCCGTTATGGTAGAATAGAGCGGAGGAAGGATGGATCGATTGAGCTACTTATGTCCAAAGTGTTCAAACAGCCAATGCGAGATCAGTGAGATGAGAACGACGGGGGGATTCCTGAGTAAGGTGTTTGACGTGCAGAATCGCAAGTTCACTACGGTGACCTGCACAAGATGCCGGTACACGGAAATATACCAGGCCGACAGCAGCATGCTGGGTAACATTTTCGATTTTTTCACGAATTGATCATTCGTAGCGTAACGCCTCGACCGGATCGACGTTGGCGGCTTTACGGGCAGGGAACAATCCGGCAAGCAATCCGATGAGCGTCAGAATTCCTATCGACAGGATGACAACAGTGCCGGAGAGAACCGGGCGGCCTAAAAATTCCATCGCCCCTTCTTTTGCCGGCATGGTCCACATAAGTTTTATGAGTCCCGTCGAAAAAAGAAGGCCGACCAGACCACCGACAAAGGAAATGAGCAATGATTCAAAGATGAATTGAAAAATGATATGGCTCTTTTTCGCGCCCACCGCGCGTTTTATCCCGATCTCGTGCGTTCGTTCTTTGGCAACGACGTACATAATATTCGCCACTCCAACCCCGGCGATGATCAGGGTCATCGCTCCGATAACGCCGAGGAATATATTCAGCCCTAAAAACACTTTTGCCCCCTCTTTTTCGTTGTCTATAAAATTCCACATGGGGACGGCTCGTTCGTCAGTCGGGTCAAAGTTGTATTTTTTGGCCAAAACCCTGCGGATCTCTTTTTCCACAAACTCACCATCTTCCACTCTTGCCGGCTTTACGATGAGCTCGTCCAGATATTTACTGCCGTAAATGGATTGAAAGGTCGTAAAGGGGATGATGGCACGCCGGTCATCGGGGCCGTTGTTCATGGAGGTTTGCAGTTTTTTCGGCATAATGCCTACGACTGTAAATGGAACCCCGTCGATGCTGATCATTTTGCCAATGGGATCTTGATCGCCAAACATTTCCCTGGCAATCACGCCACCGAAAAAGACGACGCGCTTTCGTTCCTTCAGGTCCTTGCCGTCCAAAAACCGCCCGCCGGAAGCCGGATAGGTGCGGCGCAAAAATTCAAAATCAGGGTAAACGCCTTCCATAAAAGTGGAAGAAATCTTGTCGCCAATTCGCAGGCGCACCCACTTGCCATAGCCGGGAACGGCCGTGGAAACCTGGGGGATGTGCTTCAGTATTTCGGCGTCTGTCTCCACCAGCCGTATGCGGCGGCCAACGGGCATGCCATTGTACTTTTTCGTCGTCTGTCCGCCATAGACCCGGATGATACGGTCGCCGGCGTTCAGCAAGCCTTCTCGCATTTGCACGCCAAGGCCTTCTCCAAATGCCATCAATAAGATGATGGCAAAAACACCCCAGGTAATGGCTACGGTTGTCAGAAAAGCCCGGGTTTTCTGGAAGCGAATATCCTGAATGAATTCTTTTATGAGCAGGATGATAAACATTGGATTCCTCAATGTTGTGGTGTTTATTTGTAATTGATCACAAGGTTCATGAGACAAATGTCAGGCAATAGTATAATGTATTATATTTTCGTGTTTCCATTTTTTATCAGTAGCTTGACGCCCGGGATTGAATAGAATTTAACAAGTACAAACAAACTTAGTAGCTCAAACGGGACATCAATCATTGCATAACTGATTTGGTACTCCTTAAGAAAAACAGAGGTGAAATCTAAAATTATTGCAAGTACATTTGCACAGGCAATAATAAATCCAAACCAACGTCCTTCTAATGGCTTAACTGCTACCAAAATGTACATGAATGAATAAGGGATAATGCTGCCCCCAGCACCTCGTAGCATCCCAAGTATTATACCATGTTGTTCGCCGGCTCCCCTTGTCAAAACCTGCGGAAATAAAACCAGCATTAAACCCATTGCGAAAAAATAAAATGCCATGAAAAACAAAACGATGCGAAAAGTACATAACGCCAATTTTGTCATATTGGTATTTGAATATTTCATAAAATAGATATCAGGTTTTAAAAATTTATCAATTTGATTTCAACAGTCATACTATCAGTGTCAAATAGGAATTTGGCTTTATCATAGCTTGGTGCACCTAAAAGAATTGAAGGATTATTAGAAAAGCCGAAACCTTCTGAAGGAATTCCAAGTTTTGTATCCACTTCGTCATCTTGATCTTCATCGTGAAATGCCTTGACAGCATAATATCCAAATGGAATGCTGCCAAGTGACCAAATAATTTTGTTGCTATCAGCTTTAACTGTTATCCCCTTAAATTTCTTCTCTTTTCCGTTAAAACTTTCTTCAGAATTAAACAGTCCTATTTTTACATCTCCGGAGCTATTTTGAATACCTATAATTTGAACCGTCAAGTTCCCGGCTTTTGGGGTGCTTTGTTGATTTTGTGCAATCACCAAATTTGCACTAACCAGAATTATGAGAATAAGAAAGAATAGTTTATTCATATTTCTCCTCATTAATTATACTTACATTGGTTTCTTTGCCTAACGAGTTGATATCTGGCTTTGACCATGTCCATCTTAATATCGCAGGCAGTCCACGACATTCAGCCTGGCCGCCTTGCGGGCGGGGAAAAACCCGGCCAAAAATCCTATGGTGCTCAGAATAAAGACGGTGATGAAGGCCACACTCATGTTCAGATCGGGTCGACCGACAACATCCTTGCCGGGCAAAAAGACGCTGAGCTTGATTATGATAATGGCCAGGATGAATCCGAGCGAGGCACTCAGTCCGATGATGATAAAAGCTTCATACAAAAATTGCAGCATGATGTGCCTTCTTTTTGCGCCAGCGGATCGGCGGATACCGATTTCGCGGGTTCGCTCCTGCACCACCACATACATGATATTCGCCAGTCCGATGCCGCCGACAACCAGCGTGATCAGTCCGATGAGGCCCAAAAAAATATTGAATCCCAGCGCAAAATAGAAAATGAACTTGTCAAATTCCGTGGTATCCCATATCCCCAGCGTCTCCTCGTCTTTAGGATCGAATTTGAATTTTTTTGCCAGAACGCCATAGAGTTCCTTCTTGACCGGGTCGGCTTGACGGGGATCGCTCACTTGATAAATAAAATTGCTCACATAGAGATGGCCGAAAAGCGATTTGAATGTTGTCGAAGGAATAAAAGCCCGGTCCTGGTCGCGGGAGCTGTAGGAAGAATTTTGGGTTTTCTTTTGTAAAACGCCCACAACCAGAAAGGGCGTTTCGCCGATCATGACATATTTGCCGACGGCATCGACCTGCTCGCCGAATAAAAAGTCCTTCAAACCGTTGCCCAGGAAAACCACCCGTTTCCGGCTCTTCACGTCGAGATCGTCCAGCCATCGTCCACCCGGCTGCGGCCAGATATTGCGCATGGGACCATATTCCGGGATAATGCCGCTGATATTGGGCCGGTTGATGTTATCCTTGACCCGGATGGGCGTACCCCATCGGCTGTATTCCGGACTGATTCTTTGGATTTTCGACACTTCGTGACGGATGAGCTCGATTTCATCATCGGTGATGCGAATCTGGCGGTCACGGCCATACCCCTGATAAGGAATGCTGGTA
>METF01000196.1 GCA_001771235.1 Candidatus Zhuqueibacterota bacterium RBG_16_48_16 | reverse complement strand
GTCTCTCAAATTCAGCACCCATTGGATGGCGTTCTGATCGTTATAGGTGTGATATTTATGAAAACTGTAGACCATATTGTCATCCCAGGGAGGCGTGAGGCCGGTGAAATCGTTGGCAAACCAGTTGCCCTCGACGAACAGAATATGATCGGCATCGACCTGACGAATGGCGGCGGTAATATCCAGGTACAATTGTTTTAAAGCGGCATTGCCCGGCAAGTCCCAATTCGGCTCGTTTAAGAGGTCATACCCGCCGATCCATGGTTCGTCAGCATATCGCTCGGCCAGCCTGCGCCATAAAGCCACTGTCTTTGCCCGGTTCTCGGTACTCTCCCACAAGGAGGGCTTTGCCGGATCGTAATCCGATATCGGGGCGTCCGCTCCCTGTCCGCCCGGCGCGGCGTGCAGGTCTAAAATAAGATACATCTCATTTTCTTCGCACCAGGCCAAAAGGCTATCGATTATCTCAAAGCCTTTTTCAAGCCAGGTGTTTTGGCCTTTTACCGGCTCTTCTTCTATGGGAAGGGTAAACAGGTTATAATGCATGGGCAGGCGAATGCTGTTGAACCCCCAGGCGGCTAAAGAGTCCACATCTCTTTTGCGGCAATGGTTTGTCAGCCAGGCATCGTAAAAAGCCTCGGTGTTCTCCTTGCCCACAACACTTTCAATCTTGGCTCTTATTTCATGCTGCGTGTTCGCAAAGGATTCCGTTTGCAGCATATAGCCTTCCTGCAGCATCCAGCCGCCAAGCCCTATTGCTCTCAAGATAACCTTTTCGCCGCTGCCGTTTACGATCCGCTTATTATCTCTTGTGAGGAATCCCTGGGAAAAGGCAATTGAGCTCCACATAAAAATCAACAAAACAGCGATCGGCTTCATCCGTCTCATATCGTTTGTCCTCTTGAATGCCTTTGCCGTTATTTAACCTGAATAATTCATTGCCACAAAGTCCCAAAGGCACTAAGCTACACAAAACTAAGACAATATTTAGTTTGCCTTGCAACGGTGATGAATCGGAACAAAAATACAGTTTTAGACAACTTTGCCATATAACTTTGTGATGCTTTGTAACTTGGCGCCTTCGTGGCTAGAATTTATGAATAATGCAGGTTAAGGACTAGAGACAAAAATAGCAAGGGAAATAAATAAATTGTATATGTTGGCATATTTTATAAATTAGGTGGGCGTGTAAAAAATATCATAGGCAGGATTTCGTTGAGCTTCAATAAGGTAAAATTCATCCACAATCCAAAATCAGGCTTGATTCGCAGTCCTTTGCTCATCCGCAAGGTCATCGAGTTTACGCTGAGCGATGCAAAATTTGAATTCGATTTCGAGGAAACAAAATACCGAGGGCACGCTACTGAGATAGCCACCAGAGCCTGCGGACAAGGTTATGATGCCATTGTAGCCGTTGGCGGCGACGGCACCGCCAACGAAACGGCTTCCGCCCTCATTCATCGCGATGTGGCTTTTGGCGTCATACCTATCGGCTCGGGCAACGGGCTGTCGAGGGGCGTGGATATCCCCCTGTCGATCCGCAAAGCGGCGCGATTATTAATCGACGGCACAACCCGGATCATCGATGCCGGAAAGATCGAAAATCGCTATTTTTTTATCGTCGCCGGCGTCGGCTTTGACGCCCTGGTGGGCAAGCTTTTTGACGATCAAAGCATTCGCGGGCCGTTGCCTTATTTTACCATCGGCTTTCGGGAATTCCTGTTTTACCGGCCCGAGGTTTTTGTCTTAAAATTTAACGGCAAGCAGATCGCCGTGCCCGCCCTGCTGATCACCATTGCCAATACCAGGCAATGGGGCAACGGCGTCATTATTGCGCCAAAAGCGGAGCCGGACGACGGACTGCTGGATATCTGTATCCTGCATCGCGTAAAATTTTTATACGCCGCTTATCATTTCCCAAAACTGTTTTCAGGAAAAATTGAAAAGGTACGAAAATACGAACGGTTCCAGGCCAGGGAAGTGAAGATCATTCGCGAAAAGCCGGGGCCTTTTCACGTGGATGGAGAACCGCAAGATGCCCAAACCGAATTGAGCGTGACCCTGGTGCCTCGGGCTCTGAAAATCATCGTGCCAAAAAGGGTATCTATTCAGCCACCAAGTCGCAAAGCCACTAAGGAACACAAAAAATCTTTGTCAATCTTTGTGTCTTCGAGTTTTCGTGGCCGAAAAATTACGATACCTGAATAGCTGCCAAAAAGGAATAGAAAATTGCATGAAACTATTTGATATTTTCTTTGTCTAAACGTTATAAAAACGGAATTCTTGGGAGAGTTCGATGAAAATCATAAAAAATGTGTCTCTTGCCTTACTGGTCGTTCTTCTGTCCGCAGCCATTTTTTTCACCTTTACAAAGGATAAGAGACTGAACGATAACGTCCTCGATTCCACGCTGGGCTTGCTCGGCGATCAATTGTTTGCCATGGTGCCGGATGGTGAGAAAAAAGATGCACTGCAAAAAAAGTATAAGGAATTCCTGGGAAGCGTCGATAAGGATGAAGTTTCTCCGGCGAGAATTGAAAAGGTAGCCGCGGCAATCCTGAACGAAACCAGCCAGGATACGATCGATGCCGACAACATCATGGCCACGCTGGAGCCGCAGGAGCCGACGATAAGTGAGGTGGAGAAAAAAGACAAGCAAACCGGCGAAAGGGGCGGTATCGCGCGCTTTAGAACCTTTCCAAGAATACCGAGACATGTCGATGGCGAGAGGTCCTGGTCGCCACAAGATTACGACAAGCTCGCACACCAGATTCAACAGGTCAGCGACTTTCATCGTGACCTCTTAAAGGAGCTGCCCAAATTCAAAAAAGAGCAGCATTTCGTATTCAAGGCGGATAGCGGCCTGTCCATAGAATTCAAGCCTGATGTGAAAACGTACATGAAAATTGCGCAAAAAAATCAATTGATGCAGCAATTCACGGAATTGCAAAAGGAGCAACTGCTCAAAGTAGTGACATCACCTGAAGCCATTCAGAGCATGGTAGCGTCCTTTGCCTCCGGCAACGTCGATGTGGCGTTGGGACAATTGGAAAAAAATATTGAAACGCTCATGGAGGGGTTGGAGGATAAACTGGACGAGCTGGAAGATCTTGACCCCGCTGAAAGTGATACCTTGTAAAAACCCGGGGGTATAATTCAGCCGCTTTCTGGGGAGCTTTACTAGAACTACAGCGAAAGTTTAGAGTCGAATGACAATCTATCTACTCCATTTACTAATAAGAGGGTGTCATTCCTTTAGGAATCTTTGCCAAGCGTGCACAAATTAAAAAAACGCAAACTGTAACTGATATGGGAATTTCTCCTAAAAAATGCCGTTACGGCGGCTACGATTACACAATTACAAAGATTCTCAAGAGAATGACAGTTAGGCTGAATTGGGGACACGGTAGATGGTATTCGGTCTACCACAACGACGCATTCGACACACAATAAGTCATTCCTTAAGAAATTTACATAAAAAGTGCCGTTGTTGTCCTGGTCATCGACAAGAATCGAATAACTTCCTCTGCGACCCTCGGCGGCCTCTGCGTTCTCCGCGTTAATAAAATCATCTTTCTATTTTCGTCGTAACTTTCCAGCCCATGAAACACACAAAAAAACAAAATGAATGAAATCCGGGTTGATGCCTTTCGTTTGTTTTGGGTTCGGAACCCTGTCAGGGTTTGTTATATTACAGTGTCTGACCGAAAAATAGCGAAATGCAAGAAAACTGTCATTGCGAGCGGAGGAAATGAGTCATTTCCCGTTCAATTTGCTATGTTGGAGCGAAGCAATCCCCTTACCTTTCAGGAGATTGCTTCGGCAAAACTTGTCCTGAGCTTGTCGAAGGAAACGCCTCGCAATGACAGCAAATTTTCAAATTGAATAGTATTCGATCAGACAATTAGAAACCCGAGCGCCCGCTACCCGAAACAGGCACGCGCAAAGCACCATCACAATCTTGTGGCCAGCACCAGCGTTTTTTTGGCTCTATGAACAGTCCGATGAAGACGATCCAGTGCCTCCAAATAGACAATATAAATGCCCATCCGACATCTTTGGCCATCCTCATCCGTCCCATCCCAAAATACCGTTCTCTTCGCCCCGGTCGATTCATTGTTCAATAGAAAGCGTACCATCCGACCGTGGATATCATAAATCTTCAGATGGATTGATGCGCTTGTGACCGGCAGCTCACAGGAGATGGCGACGACATCTTCAAAGCCGTCGCTGTCCGGTGAAAACGGATCGGGGGATACCTCAAGACTGACACCGCCGGGGAGGACGTCGATGAAAACACTGTTCGTCCTGCCCGCCGTATGCCCCCGGGCGTCGACACTCTGCACCCAATTGGTCGTTTCCGCCGAAGGCGTAGAGGGACTGATCCGCTCCAGCGAAAAACCGCGGCGTTCGGCATTTTCCGTCGAATAAATGACATGGTCGATGACTCTGCCATTGGCATCGGTCAGGTATATCTCATCGCCCGAGTTGGACAAAGAAGGCCATCTGGAAAGGCATACCCACTTTGCAGGAGAATCCACCTCAAATGAATCCGCAGCCAGGACGACAAATTCGCCGGGCAGGAACAGGCATGATGAGTCGGCAATAACCGTGCTCGCTGCCGTATCGCTATCGGCAAGCCGCCAATCAAAGAGATCGATCTCCAAAGAGCTTTTGTTAAACAACTCTATCCACTCGCCCTGGTTTGGCAGCGGGTTGAACATGATTTCGTTGATGACAAGGCTTTCTCTCGGGAAACTGACGGAAATTCGCCGCTCGGCAAAATCGTTGTCTGCCAGTCCGTCCTGTGGATGTGCCACCTGCGCCTGAAGGATGAACGTCCCTGACGGCGCACTCTTCCAGGTTGCCGCGACCTCCGTTCTCTCCTGTGGTTCGAGATATGAAATTGTAACCGGATCCGAAATAAGCAGGCTTTCCTCGGAGTGCAAAGGCCGATAATGGAAAAAAACAGAAAAATTCGTCAAGGGATTTAATCCAGTGTTCTCAACTGTTACCGTCAGGAGAATATCATCATCTGCCTCCGGTCTTGCCGGCTCGCAGAAAAAGCGATCCGGCAAAACAGCCACGTCCCATGCTTTGGGACTCACGCTGTTCACCCGCCCCGGCGTGCTGCCTGACGGGTCGATGCTGCTCGCCCAATTGAGGCTGTCCGTTGACGCTTCGTCGAACCGTATCCGCTCCAGCGAAACCGACCGGCCTCCACCCCATAAGCTTTTGTATTCCAGGCTGTCACAGACATGGCCGGCGGCGTCATAGAGAACCAGTATATCGCCACTGTTGTTCAGCTCCGGCAGCCTGGGATTTACGATATTCAGCGCCAGGCTGTCCCCCTGCAGGGGGACGTTGCTGAAGACGAGATAGCCGCCCGGATCGAGCAAGAAAGACACATCCGTAAGAGTGACCTGCCTGGATTTATCTCTTAAAGACCAACCGGCCAGATCGACAGTCCGGCTGGATGGATTGTACAGCTCTACCCACTCCTGTTCCTTCTCCTCCGTGTTGTAGAGAATTTCGTTAACAACCAGGGTGTGGAACGGATAACCGACCCTCACGACTGTTTCCGCCCTGTTGTTGATGGCGTAAAAGTCATTCGCTGCGTCGACTCGAAATAGAATCGTATAAAGCCCAACATCTTGCGGTTGCAGCGACAGCGTACATTGTGATGAATCAGCCGGGGAAATACGGGGAACGTTTATGTGCGACACCAGCATCGTGTCCGTACTTGCTGCCAGGATCGAATAGATAAACACTTGCACGTCTCCGGCAGCCATATTGCCGTGATTGTGCACGTAAAAACTGAGCGTTATAGAATCGTTTAACGCGGGGAAGGCCGGCTGGTAAATAACGGAACCGGCGCTTATGGCGGGATCGGCGAAGGAGCGCCCGGCGGCATTGGCCTCGCCGGGAGTGGCCCCTTTCGGATATGGACAAAACTGCCAGCTCGATGTCTGATCACCCGGCAGATCGTAACCAAGCCGCTCAACAGATTTTTTGTCCTGCGAAAAAGGCAGCGAGTAATAGACCGAATCTATCGTTGCTCCCCGCTCATCAATCAGTGAAATGATTTCAGAGCCGCTATCAAGCGCGGGCAGCTCTTTCATCTCAATTATTGGCGTTTGGGTTTTCCAGATCGTTTCGGCATCGAAATCGGGCGAGACAAAAAGGGCCATACCGTTCGGCGCGATAGAAATCTCTTTTTTCAAAACAACGGAGCTTTTATGCAGCGGGAACAAGATCTGCCAATTGCGCAAGGAAACGGCCTCCGGCAAGGCATTGTATACCTCGAGCCAAGTGGCTTTTTCATCGGTGTAAATTTCATTAACCACAACATCTCCATATCCAGCTCGGACTTCCGCCTCCAGGTCGAGCTGATTGTTGGAAATATCCCGATCCTCATTGTACACGATCTGTGCACGGAAGCCGTGCAAGCCGACCGCCAGCGGATGCGTCCGAACGAGGACGTGCAGCGTGTCCATCCAGGAAAGCCCGGCGGATGGCGCGGCCTGAGTGGCAAGCCGTTCTCCCGGCGCAAAAATGCCGTCCAGGTTGGCATCCTCAAACAGATCGACGATCACTCGCTCGACGGAATTTATGCCGATATTGACCAGCCAAAAATCGAAACAAAGCGAATCACGGCGGGTAATGTTCGCCGGCGACACCCTGACTTTTTCTGCAACAAAAGCCAGATCGAAATCGAGCGGCGCAATCGAGTTGGCATAGCCCGGCGTGCCGCCCGGGACGATGGCATCTGCCCAATTCTTGTCCTCGTCCGGATAGTCCAGCACTTTCTTTTCTTCGGAAAATCCATCCGCATTGGGAACCGTGTAAGCCCGGGAGGCTACCTCTGTCGTATCGGGCGTAAAGAGAGAAATGGTCTCGGCACGGCTGTTGGCCAGTCCGTTCAAACCCAGGGTGCTGTGGCTGGAGCTCAGCACCAGGGCTTGGGGCGGAATGGCATCGCGGTAATACCGGCTGTCGGTAAAGTATTTGTAAGCAAAAACGAGCGCGTAGCTTCTCGGAGCGAGCTTTGTGCCCTGCTCATATTCCACAATAGAATTG
>METF01000195.1:5025-5301 GCA_001771235.1 Candidatus Zhuqueibacterota bacterium RBG_16_48_16 | reverse complement strand
CCATCGGCCTCATTAGTGACCTGCGGGAGCAGTTCTGGCAGGATGTTTACGTTCCCGGCAGCGGCGAAACGCTGAACAAAAACCTGGAGTTTGCCGGCAGGGTGGCCGATTATCTGGAATTGGGCGAGCTGGTCGCGGTTGATGCCCTGGAGCGCCGCGAGTCGTGCGGCGGCCATTTTCGCGAAGAGTTCCAGACCGCGGACGGCGAAGCGTTGCGCGACGACGATAATTTCACTCACGTGGCGGTATGGGAATTCCGGCAAGGCCGCGCCGTTC
>METF01000195.1:4810-4951 GCA_001771235.1 Candidatus Zhuqueibacterota bacterium RBG_16_48_16 | reverse complement strand
AAATGGTGGCAAGAATTGCTGATTTTAGAATCTAAAAGGTATTCCTGCATAGATGCATGATTGCATGGATGCGTACAGTCATGCAACCATGCGTTCAGTAGCAACTATGAGTTTTAATTTGCCATAAAATATTGAGCAGAT
>METF01000195.1:4444-4774 GCA_001771235.1 Candidatus Zhuqueibacterota bacterium RBG_16_48_16 | reverse complement strand
TTATCCTGCGCATTTGGCGACAAAAAAACGGACAGAGCAAAGGAGCGTTTGAGACCTACCCGGTCGAAAACGCTTCCCCGGATATGTCCTTCCTGGAGCTGTTGGACGTGTTGAATGAAAATCTCACCAAAGAAGGCGTGGTGCCGGTTGAATTCGACAATGACTGCCGCGAGGGGATTTGCGGCTCCTGCGGCCTTGTGATTAATGGCACCGCTCACGGGCCGCAAAAACTCACCGCTGCCTGCCAGTTGCATCTGCGCCATTTCAAGAGCGGCGATATGATCACCGTGGAGCCGTTCCGCGCCAGGGCCTTTCCGGTGATAAAAGACC
>METF01000195.1:0-4405 GCA_001771235.1 Candidatus Zhuqueibacterota bacterium RBG_16_48_16 | reverse complement strand
CCGGCGGTTATATTTCCGTCAATACCGGCAGCGCGCCGGACGCCAACAGCATTCTCATTCCAAAGGAAAAAGCCGACGATGCCATGGATGCCGCCGAATGCATCGGCTGCGGCGCTTGCGTCGCCGCCTGTCCCAACGCCTCGGCATCGTTGTTTACCGCGGCGAAGATCGCCCAGCTCGTTCATCTGCCCCAGGGACATCCGGAGAGAAAACGGCGGGTCAAAAATATGGTCGAGCAAATGGACAAAGAGGAATTTGGCAACTGTTCCAATCACGCCGAATGCGAGGCCGTTTGCCCGAAAGGCATTTCGATAAAGAATATTGCCTTGATGAAAAGAGAATATCTGAGAGCAATGTTTGATTGATTCGGGAAGGAGTATTCATGTCCAAACAATCGGTCAGCGAGCTTGATGTGCGCAGTGCTCTGAAAAACGTCCAGGAGCCGGAGCTGCATCAGGATCTCGTCACGTTAAATATGGTCAAAAATATTACGATAAATGAAAACACGGTTGGCGTCACCATCGTTTTGACGACTCCGGCCTGTCCGTTAAAAAAAGTTATCGAAGAAGACGTGCGACGGGTTTTGCTCGCTTTGAAGGGCATCGAGACTATCCACGTAACGTTTGATTCCAACGTCAAGGGCGACAGCCGGATTTTTAGCCAACTGCAAATCCCGGTCAAAAATATCGTCGCCGTTGCCAGCGGCAAAGGAGGCGTCGGCAAAAGCACGGTTGCCGCCAACATCGCCATTGCTCTGGCGCAAACGGGTGCCAAAATCGGGTTGATGGATGCGGATATCTATGGGCCGAACCTGCCGCAAATGCTGGGAGTGAGCCGGATGCCGCCAGCCAGGGACAACAAGCTGGTGCCCGCAGAGGCATACGGCATCAAGCTGATGTCCATGGGATTCCTGGTGGAGGCTGACCAGCCCATTATCTGGCGCGGCCCGATGCTGCACAAGGCGATCCGCGAGCTGGTGACCGACGTGCTTTGGGAGGATTTGGATTACCTGATCGTGGACCTGCCGCCGGGCACGGGCGATGCGCAGATGAGCCTGGCTCAATCGGTTCCGTTGACCGGCGGCATCATCGTGTCAACGCCCCAGGACGTTGCCCTGGCGGATGCGAGAAGAGGACTGGTGGCCTTTCAAAAGCTGCACGTTCCCATATTGGGCATTGTCGAAAATATGGCCTATTTTATCGCGCCGGACACCGGTAACCGCTACGAAATATTCGGTTACGGCGGCGCCGAAAAAGCCGCTGAGGAGCTGGGCGTTCCGTTTCTCGGCAGGCTGCCGCTCGATCCCCGCGCCCGGGAAGGCGGAGACACCGGCAAGCCGGTGGTGGTCGAGTTCCCCGACTCGGAAATCGCCCGAGCGTTCGGCGAATTAGCGGCTAAAATTGCCGCGCGCATAAGCGTGCTGGGTTTTAAGACCCCGTCCAAGTTCAATATCATTCAGTGAGCAGTAAGACCTCACTTACGGGCGTGGAAAAAATCTGATCTACGATTTACGATGAACGATTTATGATTTGCGATTCTTTGAGGCGGTTTCAATCGAAGATCTGACATCGCAAATCGTTAATCTCAAATCTTAGATCATAGGCCATCATCCCGCCCTTTCTCGTCATGCCATCCACCCGTCAGTGAGGTTTTACAGTGAGCAGGTTTACTAGCTTGAAATTCAAAAGAAATTACCGTATCTTTCGCACAACAAAGTGAGCCGATGTTTTATATGGCACAAGCGAAAAAGTCGCAAATAAGATGAATGAGCAATCATGAAAATGAAGCATTTTATCCTGCCGTTTTTTATCCTCTTTTCTTTCTCTCTGAGCTTTGGCCAATACTCCATTCCCCAATCAAACGGCCGGCCGGTGAACGATTTTGCCGATGTCATTTCGGCAAGTTATGAACGACAGATCGAAGCGCTGGCAGTTGAAGTGTTTAACAAGACTAAAGTCGCCATCGTCGTCGTCACCATGCCCAGCATCGGTGACGATGAGTACCGCGATTATGCCAACCGCCTTTTCGAGACATGGGGCATAGGCACCAGGGGTTTAAACCGCGGCATTCTCATCTTCAATGTCGTCGATCAGCGAAAGGTGCAAATCGAAACCGGCTATGGCGTCGAAGGTTTTTTGAACGATGCCAGGGTCGGTGATATATACCGGCAGGCGATCCGGCCGCACCTTGCACAAGGCGATTATGGCGGCGGTTTCCTGGCTGGCGTGCAGGCCATCAGCGCCATTGTTGCCGCTGAATTCAAAGTGTCGATATCCGGCAGCCAGGCGGTACACCATCAGCCGAAAACGCAGAGGCGTACGCGCGGAGGCGCCGGCGGCGGACTGTGTACGATTATCGCGCTTGTTATTTTCTTTTCACTTTTCAGAGGCAGAGGCATTCTACCCTGGCTTTTTCTTGGCAGCTTTTTAGGAGGCGGTCGAGGCCACTCCGGCGGAGGCTTTGGTGGCGGATTCGGTGGGGGCGGCTTCGGTGGCGGATTTGGTGGTTTTGGCGGTGGCATGAGCGGCGGCGGAGGCGCCGGTGGAGGGTATTGAGATCTAAAAGAAGCGTTCAGCAATCAGCTCTCAGCGGTCAGCTCAAAGAAACGTGACATTATGAGGACAAATTAAATATACCCAATAAGTGACAATGATATATGACTGCAAGTGTTTATGCTTAAAAAAGCTGAATGCTGATCGCTGAAAGCTAATCGCTCAATTGAGCTGAGAATAACTTCCAATTGTAAATCATTAAGGATTGACGAGCAAACCCGGAGGTTAACATGGCGAAAATTCCCAAATCGCCGGAAGACATTTTCGATGAATTCACTCGTGATTATCAAACCGTTTTCGGAGAAGACCTGGTATCGGTTTATCTCTATGGCAGCGGGGCAAAAGGCGAATATGTGCGGAAGAAATCGGATATTAATTTCCTGATCGTGCTCAGCGAAGAAGGCATTTCCGATCTGGCCAAAGCCTTTGGCCCGGTCAAAAAATGGCAAAAGCGCGCCGTCTCGGTTCCCCTGTTTTTGACGGAGAAATATATCCGGTCATCGCTGGACAGCTTTCCGATTGAATTTTTGAATATCAAAAGGTATAACAAGCTGGTTTACGGCCAGGAGATTCTGGCTTCCATCGAGATAAAGAAAAACGATCTGCGGCTGAGATGCGAAGAACAGGTGAAAGGAAAGCTGTTGCACCTGCGCGAAGGCTTTTTGAAAACCCTCGGAGGCAAAAGAGCGCTGGAACATCTGCTTGCCGTTACCGTACCTGCCTTTGCGTCATTATTCGCGGCTTTATTGACACTGAAAGATATCGATGCGCCGGAAAATAAAAATGAAATATTAGCCAGGACAGCGGATGTTTTCCAGCTTGAGGTATCCGTATTCCAACAAGTATTAAGAGTTCGTGAAAAATCTGTCAAATTGAACAAGAACGATCTCATTGCGCTGACGGAAAGCTATATCAGCGAGATTCGAAAATTAGCCATACAAGTAGACCAAATGTAACGGAAATTCAAGGAGGAAATGATGTCGAAAGGTGCAAAGATCGGTATCGGCATACTTGTTATCATCGTTGTTTTCGCAATTATCCTGTTCAGTACGTTTAAGAACGCCTATAACTCGTTCGTCCGGCTCGATGAAGAGGTGAACAATTCCTGGGCGCAGGTGCAAAATGTGCTGCAAAGAAGAATGGATTTGATTCCCAACCTGGTGGAAACGGTCAAGGGTTATGCGAATTTTGAGAGAGAAACGCTGGAAGCTGTCATCCAGGCCAGGGCCAATGCCACGCGACTGACGGTCGATGCCGGCGAATTGGCGAAAAATCCGGAACAGCTATCACAGTTTATGGGCGCCCAAAACGGTTTATCCGCCGCGTTGGGCAGGTTGATGGTGGTCATCGAGCGCTACCCGGAGCTGAAGGCAAACCAGAATTTCATCCGGCTGCAGGACGAGCTGGCCGGCACGGAAAACAGAATCGCCGTCGAGCGAAGACGATTCAATGAGACGACCCGGACTTATAACCAAAAAATACGCCAGTTTCCGGATAACATCATCGCCAGCATGTTTGGCTTTCAACAGAGGCCCTATTTTGAGGCGCCCCAGGAAGCCCAGCAAGCGCCGCGTGTGGATTTTGGCAGCAGCAATCGGTAGTGAAGGTTTGTTGGGCAGCCTTGGGACTGAAAATTATCAAGCTGAAGCCTGGCAACCTGTATCACAGGGTATTTGAGAGGCTCGCACTGCAGAGTATTTGGTGACAGTTCACTGTGTCTATGAGCAGGCATCAGTGATCTAAATATTCTCGTACTACCTACCTTTACTATTTTTTGAAAACCTTAGTAGCCACCAAGATCCGGTAAACCCCTACCTTATTACCTGTTATGAGAATAAGGTAATAAGGTCAAA
>METF01000194.1:6325-8678 GCA_001771235.1 Candidatus Zhuqueibacterota bacterium RBG_16_48_16 | reverse complement strand
GAAGATTTCGGAAAAATCAATCTATTATTAGGCAAGAATAATTGTGGTAAAACTTCTATATTGGAAGCGTTGTTTCTGATTATAGGTTTTACAAACCCACAATTACCCCGCAGTATCAATTTCTTCAGAGATTTATTTCTTACCCAGACCGATGATTTTCGTTTCATTTTTTATCAGCTTGATTTTAATTCGCAAGTCAGAATAGAGGCAGAAATTAAACCCGATCAATTGAGAACACTTGTCATCAAACCTCAGTTCTCACTGTCATCGCCAGAAAATGGCTCTCAAACAGTAATCTCGGATGAAGCGGACGTTTCCAGTACACTGGTGATGCCTTCCGAGAATATTGAAAAATTAATATTGAATTCTTCTATCAAGAAAAAAGGACAAGGTAAACCCAAAAACTTCCGGTCGGAAATTTCAATCGAAGAAACCACTGAAGGGATTAAACAAAAAATCAAGGCCCCCAATAATTATAAAGAATCGATGCGAGGTTTTTTTATAAATGCAGATACAGTATATAAAGATTTGAGCCCTCGCATCGAGAACATAATAGTAAAAAAGCAAAAGGATGTCCTCCTGGAACCTCTCAGAAACATTGAACCAAAAATTCGCGATATTTCATTCGGAAATAATGGCATGATCTATGTCGATGTTGGGTACAGCAGGTTGATGCCTGTTAACCTCCTGGGTGATGGAATTCGTAGAATGTTATCAATTCTGGCAAAAGTTTTAGACACAAAAGATGGCATAATCCTGCTTGATGAGATAGAAAACGGTCTGCATTATTCGTCATTAAAAGTCTTTTTGAAATACTTGATAAGAATGAGTGAACTTCAGAATGTCCAATTATTTTTAACAACACACAGTAAGGAAACATTAAACAATCTGAGTGAAATTTTAAGCACCGAGGAGTTTAAAAAATTCAGGTCGGACATCAGGAGTTTTACGATTCGCAAGCATGAAAAAGATAAGACAATTTCATATCCCTATGATTTCGAGAAGCTTGAATATGCGATCGAACAAGATATCGAAATGAGATAGCTGCATGAATAGAAAAGCAAGATTGTTTGTAGAAGGTGAAGCTGATAAGAAATTTATTCACGATTATATATCTTTTCTGATGCAAGGCAGTACAAATGATCTTGATATAATTCGAGTGGGTGGTTGGACAGAAATTCCTAAAACAGAACCTAAATTCAAAGAGAACTCGAACGATAACGGTGTTAACTTGTTAATCTTAGATGCCGACAACAATCCTCCTCAAAGACGTGAACAGATCTTGAATTATAAAAAAAATTTAGGGATTGAATTTGAATTATTTTTGCTGCCAAATAATGTAGAGAGTGGAAGTTTAGAATCACTCCTTTGTGAGATTATAAATACTGACCATCAACTCATATTCGATTGCTTTGATAGCTATCAAGAATGCCTAAAAAATAATCCGGCTTATCAACTGCCAAATCTAAAAAGCAGGATTTATGCTTATCTCGAAGCGCTGTTAGCGAAAAATCAAAGTGAACTGCTCAAAGATTCCAAACGCAATTATAAAAATACTGATCACTGGAACCTGGAACATCCTTATCTGAATCCCTTGAAAGAATTTCTCATCCTGGATGATTATGCTTATTGATCTGAAAGATATGAATCTTCCGGTTCACATTCTCAAAATATCGACAAACATTTTTATACGCAAGTCGTCAACCTGCGTTGTTTGGCCAAGCTTTCTATAAATAAGCTGACCGGTTTGACAAACTCCTGAGTAACATAATTTTAAATCCCACCGCGCTCCTTTCTCGCATCTTTTTCAAAAAAGAATTATCTTTGCAAGCTGGACAAAGTGACCAATAGGAATTATGATCGCAAGCTATAAAAAAATCCTTAAATACGTGATGCAGTATAAAATGCAATTTTTTGCATCCATTGTATTCATGTTGCTCTTTGTGGTTTTCAGCGCTTTTTCCCTGGGCGTTTTTATGCCGTTCATCAACGTGTTATTTAAAGCGCCTGCCGCAGAAACGGTCGATGAGACGAAAACCGCGCCGCCGCTACAATCACCGGGCGTGCAGCCGGACGCAAGCGACAACGAGTTAGCTAAAGTGACTCCCAGGCTGCCGGACTTGCGCAAACGTATCGAACATTATTTTTCCGACCTGGTGGAACGGTATCCGCGCAAAACGGCGCTAAAATATCTCTGTCTTTTATTTCTCATGGGCTTTCTCCTGAAAAATTTCGCCTCGGTCATGCAGACCTATTTTATCTCCGTGGTGGAACAGGGCGTGATGCATAATTTGAGAAATGAGCTGTACAGCCATTTTCACCGGCTGTCGCTGCGCTTTTTTCATGGCGAGCG
>METF01000194.1:0-6236 GCA_001771235.1 Candidatus Zhuqueibacterota bacterium RBG_16_48_16 | reverse complement strand
CGCCTCTCATCATGATCTATTTTACATTTCTGCTGATTCTGAGCTGGCGTCTGACCCTGGTGATTTTCATACTCGTCCCCGTTGCCGGATTTATCATCGCCAAAATGGGCAACAAGCTGAAGCGCGACAGTCTGCACGGCCAACAGCGCATGGCCGATCTCACGGCCATCATCCAGGAAACGCTTTATGGCATGAGGGTGATCAAAGCCTTTACCGCAGAAGAAAAAGAGATAAAGCGTTTCAAAAAAGAGAACCGCAGCTTTTTCCGCACCATGGTGCACATGTCGCGCATTCGCAAGCTGAGCCCGGCCCTGGGCGAATACATAGGCGTCATTGCCGGGGTTGTCGTTCTGTACATCGGCGGCCTGGAGGTCATGGATGAAAAATCGTCCCTCAGCCCGGGTGGATTCGTCCTCTATCTCGGCGCGCTGTTTTCCATGTTTCAGCCGCTCAAATTATTAGGACAGGTTTATAATTCTCTCAAGGAAGGCATGGTCGCCGCCGACCGGGTTTTTCAGATCATCGAAATAAAACCCGAGATCACGGATCATCCCCAGGCCACTGCCGTGACGGAATTCAAAAATGCCATCGAATTTCAAAATGTCTGTTTCTCCTATGATGGCAAAACGGAGGTCTTGAAGGATATTTCATTTACAGCGGAAAAAGGCCGGGTCATTGCCCTGGTCGGTCCGAGCGGCGGCGGCAAATCGACCCTGGTCGATCTTTTGGCGCGATTTTACGATCCGGTAAAAGGAGCGATCCTGGTGGACGGGACAGACCTTCGCAGAATCTCCCTCGGAACCTTCCGGCATCTGCTGGGCATCGTCACCCAGGAGACCATTCTGTTTTACGACACCATCGCCAACAACATCGCCTACGGCGTCGAAAATGCCCCAATGGAAAAGATCGAGCAGGCGGCGCGGGTGGCCAACGCTCATCCATTCATCACCTCATTCCCCAATGGTTACGACACCATCATCGGCGACCGCGGCGTCATGCTCTCGGGCGGGCAGCGCCAGCGGCTTGCCATTGCCAGGGCTATTCTGAAAAATCCCCCGATCCTCATTTTTGATGAAGCGACATCGGCGCTGGATACCGAATCGGAGCTGCTGGTGCAGGAAGCGATTGAACGACTCTTTCAGGGAAGAACCTCCTTTGTCATCGCCCACAGGCTGTCGACCATTCTGAATGCGGACACAATCCTGGTGATCAAGGACGGGCGAATTGCCCAACAAGGAAAACATGACCAGCTTGTGGCCCAGGAAGGGGTGTACAAAATGCTCTACGAGCTGCAATTCCGGTTGAATCAGAACAATGAAAATTAGCGGTTTTACAATCGTACGCAACGCCCTTCTCATGGGCTATCCGGCTAAAGAGTCCATAGAATCCATCCTGCCTTTGTGCGATGAATTCATCGTCAACGTGGGCGACAGCGACGATGATACGCCGGAGCTGATTCAATCCATTGGCTCGGACAAACTGATCATCCTTCACACAAAGTGGGACGAGAATATTCGCCAGGGCGGGCAAATTCTGTCGCAGCAAACCAACGTTGCTTTAAGCGCCTGCACGGGTGATTGGGCTTTTTACCTGCAATCCGACGAGGTGATTCACGAAAAAGAACATCCCTATCTTTTGGAAAAAATGCGTGAGTATCTCGAAAATCCCGCTGTCGAAGGCCTTTCCTTCCGCTATCTTCATTTTTACGGTTCCTATCAATATGTCCAGGACAATTACCGGCGCTGGTATCCCCGCGAAGTGCGCATCGTCCGCAAATCCGAGGACATCGTCTCCTGGGGAGATGCCATGGACTTTCGCCATAAGGACGGCTCCAAGCTTGCTGTGGCTCGCATCAAAAGCCATGTCTATCATTACGGCTGGGTAAAGACCCCGCAAAAAATGCTGAACAAGAAAAAGTCGCTGGACAAACTCTGGCACGATGACACCTGGATCAGCCGGGAATACCAGGATCGCCAGGAATTTGACTACCCGGATCGCAGTTTCCTGGTAAAATTTAAAGGCGCCCACCCGCATGTTATGCAACAGCGGGTTGCCGCTTTTGCCGCGCCATTCGATCCCCGAAAGACATTCCTCCGCTGCTACCCCATCCGCAAAGCGAGGGCTGTTTTGTATCCCCTCTCCAAGAGAATAAAAAGAGTGTTTGGAAAATTCTGATAGTTATTGTATCATTGTTTTTTTAAAACGAAACATCGCTTGCACTCGCAACCGATCAAAGGGATGCGTCGTTGTTCGCGTTTGTGTTCGACAGGATAACCGGATGACAAAGATTGACAGGATGAATCTTTTGGGACTTTTTTTAGTTTGTAGTTCAGCCTTCAGGCTGGTTAGCAAGCTAAAGCTTGAGCTACTTACGAAAAAGCCGTCTTTTTAACCTTAGTAGAAAAATGGCCGCCGCCACATTTTAACCTTATTAGAGGCTTATTTGAGCTTATCAAAAATCGATACATATTTGCTTCTGACCACAAAGGCGTTTCTTTATCTTTTTGCGGCCGCCATGCCGTTCAGCATCGCCATCACTCAAATAAGCCTGGGGATCGCAACGTTGTGCTGGTTGGCAAGGATTTTTATCACCAAATCCGCCAGGCTCAAGCACACCTCGCTGGAATGGGCATTCGCGGCCTATATCGCCGCCGAGCTTCTTTCCCTGGTCTTTTCCATAAACGTCCCTCAGTCCATTATCTATCTGAAACGCATTCTGCTGATCGCCGCTGTCTATCTCGTTGCCTTCAACGTCGACAGCGACAAGCTCTTCAAGCGCATGATCCTGATCTTTGTCGCTGCGACTACCCTCTATTCGATGTGGGGCGTTCTCTCCTGGATCAACGAGCCGCAACTGCGCGTGCGCCACGTACAAAATTCCATGACCGCCGGGGGCATCACCATGATCGGCGCCGTGGCCTGCGTCGCTTTATTCACCAAACTGGAATCGAATAAGTGGAAATATCTCTGTGCCGCCGCAGCCCTGGTGAATTCGGTGTGTCTGGTATTGACCAATACGCGCGGCTCCTGGCTTGGATTTGTGATCGGCGTGCTCTTTGCCTTTTTCTACTCCAACAAAAAACTGCTCATCCTGGTGCCTGTTCTTGCGGCTGCGTTTTATTTTTTATCACCCCCGGCATTCAAGCATCGCGCACAGGGCTTTTTCGATCCCAATATGCCCACCATCTCAAAAAGGCTGGTCTGGTGGCGGGCCGCCTGGGAGATTTTCAAAGACCACCCCGTCACCGGCATCGGTGACGTGGGCACATCCGAGATTTTTCGCCAATATGCACCTCCAAATTTCAAAGGCTCCGTAGGCCACTTTCACAGCAATTATCTGCACATCCTGGCAACACTGGGCGTCATCGGCTTTACGGCCTTTATTTTCATGATCGTAAAGATATTCATCGAGCTTCTGCGAATTCTCAGGTCAAGCCTGTTGTCGCACCAAAAAGCATGGGTCTTATCCGCCGCGAGTATTTTCCTCGCCTTTAATATAAACGGCTTTTTCGAATGGAATTTTGGCGATGCCGAGATCATCACGATGGTGTGGTTTGTGACAGGCCTTGCGCTTGCACTATCCGTATCGCCGCGGCCGATTTCAATTGAGGAAAAACCGGCGTGAGAAAAATTCGCAGCAAACAAGGCTCTCAAAAATCAGAGTCCCGGGAAGCGGACGTCTTTCGCCGCGAGCATGAACGCCTGAAGCTCCTGCTGAATATTACCCGAAACATCTCGCGGGAAATCCATCTCGACCGTTTGCTGAGACTGATCATGGATGAAGTGGTCAGCGTGTTGAATTGCGACCGTTGTACCGTGTTCATGCTGGACCGGGACAAGGGCGAGCTGTGGTCCCGTATCGCTCACGGGGAACAAGAAATTCGCTTCCCCAGCCACATGGGCATTGCCGGGCATGTGGCAACCACAGGAGAAGTGCTCAATATTCCCGATGCCTATTCGGACGAACGTTTCAATCCGAATATCGACAAAAAAACCGGCTATCGCACCCGAAGCATTCTTGCCGCGCCCATGCGCAACAAGCTGGGAGAGCTTATCGGCGTGTTCCAGGTGCTCAACAAATTCGGCGGGCCGTTTATCTATGAAGACGAAGAGCTGCTCGATGCCATTTCGGTTATTTCCGCCAGCCAGATTGAAAATGCCCAGTTGTATGAAGAACAAAAGAAAACCTTTGACAGCTTTATCGAGACGCTGGCCACAACCATCGACGCCCGCGATCCGTTGACGGCCGGCCATTCAAAAAGAATCGCCATGTATGCGGACGAGATCGCAAAAATCATCAACCTGGACGAGAAGGAACGGGAGAAGCTGCGCATGGCCGCCCTGCTGCACGATTATGGCAAGATCGCTGTCAGGGAAGCGGTGCTCACCAAGGAGGGCGAGCTGAATGCCGAAGAATATGAGCACATAAAAAGCCATCCGCTGTTCACCCGGAACATCCTGGAGCGCATCAACTTTGCCCGTGATTTTCGTGACGTACCGACAATCGCCGCCTCACATCATGAAAAACTGAACGGCTCCGGCTACCCGAACGGTCTGGCAAACAGCCAGATTCCGAAACTTGGCAAGATACTGGCCGTCGTCGATGTCTTCGATGCCCTCACTTCCAAGCGCCATTATCGCGACAGGATGAAATTTTCTAAAGTCATAAATATTCTGAATACAAATTCCGGCCAGCAATTCGACGAGTTTTTCGTGGCCGCTTTTAAAAAGATGAAGGTGGACCGCCTGATCAGCATACTCGAATCGGAAAACCAGGATAAGCTGAAAAGCGAGGATTTATCCTTCATGTCACGTTTTGATGTCAATCACCTGGTCGAAGCCGTCGAAGGGAATCGTGTCGATGCGGATTTTGTCGCATTAAAAAATACCTTTTTAACATATTATCATCGTGATCACCTGAAGGGATGCAAAAATGAAAAGCATCATTAACACCGACAAAGCGCCGCAGCCCATCGGCCCGTACAGCCAGGGCATCGTGGCGGATGGCGGCAAGTTAATTTTCACCGCCGGCCAGGTGGGAGTGAACCCGGCCACGGGCGATTTTGTCGCCGGAGGCATAAAGGAACAGGTGCAGCAGGCATTGGAAAACCTCAAGGCGGTTCTGGAAGCAGGCGGCGGCTCCCTGGCCGATGTCGTGAAAACCACCGTATTCCTCAAGGATCTGAATGATTTTGCCGCATTGAATGAGGTTTTTGCTCTTTATTTCACTCAACGGCAACCCGCCCGCTCGGCCATCCAGGCGGCCCGCTTGCCCAAGGATGCCCTGGTCGAAATCGAAGCCATTGCCGTCGTCTGAAGCGGACAGGTCAGGATCATGAGATTCAGCCGTGTATATGTTATGCTTGTCTGTGTTGGCTTGAGCTATACACCTATCCAGGCGCAACCTCCTGCCGATTCGCTTGCTGTTTCTCCTGTTCCGGACAGCAGCAAGACCGTCGAGCGGCAAAATTCCGAATCGATGGGAAAAAAGTCCCCGCGAGGCGCGATGATCAGGTCCATCCTTTTGCCCGGATGGGGACAGTTTTACAACGGCAAATGGTTTAAAGGAATCCTTGTTGCCGGTACGGAAATCGGGCTGGTTGTGAACGCGATGATCCAGAACGATTTCGCCAACAAGGCACAAGACAAGCTGGAACGCGATTTTTATATCGACAACAGAAACCTGTCGTATTGGTGGCTGGCGGCTGTCATTCTGTACAGCATGACGGATGCCTATGTCGATGCGCATCTCTACGATTTTGACGAAAGCACCTCGTTGAGTCTTGATGTAAGAACGCCCGCAGCCGGCAGCGTGCAGGAAGGCAATCCCGGCTTGTTGCTTTCCCTTTCGCTCGATTTTTAAGGTCTGGTGAAAAGATGGCCATCTTATCAACGGTTTTAGTATCTCAGAAGTCAAATTTTACTATTCTTGAGCAAAAATTTTATTAGAACACGGATGCAACGGATTGAACTGATCAATACGGATTTGTACTTTAGTTTCAAGGTAATCATGAAAAACTTTTCGTTTAAGATCAGATTCTTGCAGCGACCAGGCCCACGAAACACGCTAAATAAACTAAAAATTTGTCAGATGTTTTCTTTAAAGAAAACTGTCATTGCGAGCGGAGGAAATGAGTCATTTCCTGTTCAATTTGCTCTGTTGGAGCGAAGCAATCCCCTTACTTTTCAGGAGATTGCTTCGGCAAAACTTGTCCTGAGCTTGTCGAAGGAAACGC
>METF01000193.1:5699-5947 GCA_001771235.1 Candidatus Zhuqueibacterota bacterium RBG_16_48_16 | reverse complement strand
TAAAAATCAATACTGTGTTGCCACAGCGCAAAATAGCGATTGTTTTGCAGCCAGTGGCCATAGTTAGTTTCGAAATCAGCGGAATTGTTCGCCGTGCAATCTAATCGGACGATGAGATTGGCCACATACCTCATCCAGCACATAACAAAGAGCGGGCGCAGCGCTTCTTTTGGCAGCCCGATTTCGTCGATGCAGGTTTGGATGTAAGGCGTCGTCCAGGCTTTTGTGGTGAAAAATGCCTTATGAAA
>METF01000193.1:0-5664 GCA_001771235.1 Candidatus Zhuqueibacterota bacterium RBG_16_48_16 | reverse complement strand
GGCGCGAAAAGGCAACGTAGGTGAGGAAGAAAAACAAATCAACCGCCGGCAGACCTTTTATTTCGGCCAGCTCCCAGTCAACGACGCCGGGCCGTTTATCGGGCGTAATCAGGATATTGGGAGAGCTCATGTCGCCGTGCTCAAAGACGAGGGGGATATCCATTGCGCCGAGAATCTTTCCGGCATTTTCCGTACAATCGAGGTAGTGGCCTTTTACCAAATTCGGAATTTTATTCTTGACAAAACTCAAGGGCATTTCAACCAGGCGGTGGTACCAGGACAGATCAAAACTGCTTCTTGACGATGACGACCGCTGCATATTAATGAGCCAGTCCGACATCACCTCCAGGCATGCCTTTGGGTGTTTTCTCACAAAAGCCGGTTTCATGGGCTGGCCGGGCAAAGCCGTTTGCACCAACAGACGCAATCCCTTAAAATCTTCATAAGCGACGACCTTTGGCACGGAGTCGAATCCGCCGCTTTTCAGGCTATGAACAGCCCGCAGGCTGCGCACTTCGCGGTCCAGGCGCAGGTGGTCTCCTTTCACGCGGGGCATTTTTATAACATAAACCGGGGCGGCGTATCGGGGTGAAAGGACAAAGACCAGGATATGGCCCGATGCCTGAAACCTGGGCGTAATGAAAAGCGACGATATTTCATCAAAAGCCAGATTTCTCCGGTCATCAAATCGATGCGCGTTGTTTAAAAGATACAGGTGCACAAAATTCATAGATACGTCCGGATTGTTTATTTGCTGGCTACAATGCTGTAACATGAAATGACACGAGGCAATATTTTTAACGCAAGGAGTATCCTGCCTGCTTTTGCTTTCAGAGCACTTTTCACGCTGTTTTGGGACCTGGAAAAGTAATATTCAAGGCCGTACTTGTGGTTGAGTGGAATAAGCTCCAGGCAGTCGCCAAAGCCGGGGCGATGCCAGGTGGCTTGGATATTTTTAAAACCGGCCGCTTGCAAAAGACCGGAGTAATGAGTAAATGATTTCAACGCCATCCTCACCTGCCGGGGAACTGAGACAATCCACGACCACGTCGAAGCGGGGCCTTTTTTGAGAATGGTTTTCAGCCACTTTTTCCTGTCGATCTCCCAGTAGACCAGCTCACTATTCTGCAGAATCATAATGATAGAGCCATCATTTAATGAAATCGGCGAGCGCACGATAACCAGGTCGATCTCTGACAATGCCTTTTGGCTGTCCGATAAAATATGCTGATCTAATGGAATCACCTTGCTGTAATGTGCCTGCAATGCCTGTAATAAACCTTCGTCGTTCGTGCCAATAACGGCGACGCTGTCGATGTTCGGTTCCGGCAAAAGAAAGCGCCAATCGAGCCGTCTCAGGTGATGCGGCTCAGTATGTCCGGAATGTTTTCGTTCGTTAAATTGCGCCATATCGGCTGAATCGATTTTTATCCGTTCTGCGATGTTGGGTTGTATAAAAGCCATAAGAGTCATGCCGGTTAAAATTTTAATATTTTTGCAAATCCTGTTGCCGTGGCCTGCTTTTCCAGCTTCTCCGGATCGAGCACTTGTATGGCGGCAGCGGCAACACCGAGCAGAAGCCAGTAATAGCGCTCGTAAGACAGTTGCAGAAATATGGCGGTGCCCAGGTAAGCGGCAATGGCTAGAATGAAGGAAGTCGCCAGATTTGCCAGGTCAGGCTGGGTTTTTATGAGACGGCTGCGGATGTCCCACAATTTAAAAACAACAAGAAAAACGATGAGCAAAAACACCGACAAGCCCATGATGCCTGTTTCTGCGGCAAGCTCAAAATACAACGTATGCGCTCGTCGTGTGGTGTCGATGCGGCGAAAGGCGATATCCGGATTGCTCATATAGCTCATGGAATAAAAAGGCGTATACTGGCCGGGACCGACGCCAAACAGGGGGTGATCCAGGAATACCATGAATGCCGCCAGCATTTCGGTCACCCGGCCGCGCGTGACCGAATCCGGTTGATGTTCCGTGTCGGTTGTGAACAGACCTTTTACGCCGCGAATGGTATCCATCCGGGTAAAGTATCCCGGCGAGGTGATCAAAATGAGAGAAAGAAGTAAGATTCCCGCGCCTATGGCATAAGAAAATTTTATGTATCTCATAATAGTCATGATAATCATTAACACGATGATGGTGACAAAGGCGCCGCGCGAATACGTCAATAACACACCGCTCAAAATGAGCAAGGTACAAAGGCCGAGCAGAATTTTAGCCGTCAGGGAATGTTCGCGCAGAAAACGAAAAAATCCCAATGGAAAGAGTACCAGCAAAATTTGCGCGAACCGGTTTGGGTCGCCCGTCGGCCCGGAGGCTCGTTGCGCTCTTCTCACTTTGGATTGGTGAGGCACATTTCCCTGCACCTCATCGCTGCCGTCGTCAAAGCCATACTCGAGATTTCGCTGGGCGAGGCCCCAGAATTGCTGGTTATATGATGTTGTCGCTTCCTGAAAGAGCGTCATTCCACCCAATACCGTGCCGGCGATGAGCATGGCCCATATCACCCGGTCGAGCGTGGACACTTTTCTGATTACATTAATAAGCAAAAAGTAAAGAACGAGTCCTTCCATGAGAAAGGTGACAATTCTATCCAAAGCAATACCGATGTCTTTGGCAAAAAAGGATGAAATGAGCAGCGACGCCAGGTAAAGGAACATCAGCAAAAGCGGATAATCCAACACGACCTTTTCCCGCATAACAAGCACATACACGGCAAAGGGAACGCAGATCAATAATGAAACCGCCGCGACGGCCAGGTGCGGCACGCCGTGGAATTTATAGGCAACCACAGCGACATTGGAGTAGATCAAAAAGGTGACAACCAGGGTTCCCGCCTCCGGGTAGAATACCATGAAAAACAAAAACGCCAGGATGAATGTACCGCCTAATACCATGGCCACGCTGAGTTTCATGAACAGGACGGTAAAAGCGACGACCGTAAGCAATACAAAAGACGTGTAGCCAACGATCTGTTTCACGACCGGATTCACGGACGCTGTCATCTGGAATAATTTATTCATACAACCCTTTCCTCCACCCGATAATAGTGTTTTCCGAAATAACTCACGAAACGGCCTTTAATTTTGTTACATAGAGTCTGAACGAAAACTACTTATTTAAAAATTTGCTGTCATTGCGAGGCGTTTTTTGCCGAAGCAATCTCCTGAAAAGTAGGGGGATTGCTTCGCTCCAACAAAGCAAATTGAACAGGAAATGACTCATTTCCTCCGCTCGCAATGACAGTTTTGTTTCATTTCACCAGTTTTCGTTCAGACACTACGTCGAAACTCTGCAAGTATGCGGCGGCAAGAGGAGAAGCAATGCATTGTTTCAGCAAATTCACATAATGTCCTGCGCTCACATTTTCGGGATGTAATCTTGTGGCTTCCTTGAGCGCGCGATGCATCCAGCAGGTGTGGAATAACGGCGGAACCAACCTCGAATCGAGATTGACCGACCTGCAATATGTCTTTATCGTTTGGTCGAACAGATCGTGCAATGCCGTTTTCCTGAGAAGCAGGTTTTCAAAACTGGATAAAGGATTCCTGACGCCCATGCTGCGTCCGATCCATGATGAAAAGGTGCGGAAAAAATAGAGCAAATCCCAAAGGGGAACGCCTCTCAGCTCACCGGCTTCCCAGTCAAGCACGATGATCTCATCGGAATCGGAGACGAGAATATTCCAGGTGCCCGGGTCGCCGTGCTGGAGAACTGTCGGGATTTTGCCGGGATAGTTTCTTACGGTATCGAGCTGGTCGAGAAGAAAATCTCTCTCAAAAGGCGTCAGAGAGTAAATTTTAGAAAAATTTTCATAAAGGGATCGTAAGGCACGATAGCATTCGGCAGAGTCGGTTGTAGATTTTTGCGAGCTCATGCCTAATTGAATGATCCAGTTTATCGTTTTTCTCGTGTATGGACAGTCGGCGTCGGCCGTGGTTTTTACCCGAAAAGGCACGCCCTTCACCGCGTCGAGGCCGATTACGGCCAGGTTGTTTTCATAGGCCAAAAACTGCGCCCGGGGATAGGATGCCTGCGGAACGTATTTTTTCTCCCGCAATTCGGAGAGAATGTTATATTCATTTTCCAGGCGAAAATTAAACTCCGGCGATCGCGTGATCTTGAGCACCGAATCGGGACGGCTTTTCGATTGGGCGAACAAGAAATAAATGACCTTGTTGGCGTTATATTTACCGCGGGCGGAGAGCGCCAAACCGTCGCTGTCGCCGCGATCTCCTGAAGACGGCGCCATAGACTTTAAAAAATCAGGCATCTCGTTTGTATAACTTGAAGGATTCTTTCCTGACAATAGATAGGCGCGTCTGGGCGCCAGCAGGTCGATGATTCGCAGCGGAGCGGCGATTTTCCCAAGAAAACTGATGATCCTTTTTTTGACGGATTGTCCGTAAAGAACATTGCTGAACAGGTAGCCTGAGATTTTTCCGCGACCGATGGGCGCTGCCGTGCGTAAATCGCCGCGAAACGGCGTAAGCCAGTATGCCGCACGTAGCCCGAAACCGTGGCGGGCGTAGCGCTTAAACAACCGGCGCGCCGTGAACCGTTGTGATAAACCGGATACATCGATAAAAATCGCCGCATCCGTTCTCAATGCTTTGGCGATTTTGTTTTGCGTAGCTTTTTGAGATAAGTGCTTTTTATACAAATTCAGGTCGGCGAGCACCATCAAGTCAACGCTCTCTTCATAGATGGAAAAGTTATCACCAGGAGAAGGCATAGGCAGAAAAGTCGTCCCGGCAAGAGTTCCTGAATTTAATTTGGCAAGCTTTTTCTCCTTATGCTCTCTTGTCGTTATCACAGTCTTGAGCGGGCTCATGCCGTGCATCACCTGGAGATCGCCTTCATGAGGCTTGCCGATGAACAGGATGTGTTTGTAGCTGAGGCGAGGCAATAAGAACCGCCAGTCGGCACAGGCCAAATCGCCGTTCAAGTTCGTACCGGGAATGAACGGTGTATTTAATGTCAAATCCAACATAGTAAAATTCTATTTCGTGAATATTCAGGCATATCTGCTATAATTCGCCACAAAGACACTAAGACACAAAGTTTCACAAAATTAATCTATATACTCTTCTCTGTCAGACAATGGCTTAAATTTCATTTGTGTTCCTTTGCGACTTTGTGCCTTCGTGGCAAAGATCGTTACGCTATTTTCCCTTTGTTTTCAGCAGGGTTTTCAACACCGGAATTTTCAACAGCTCGGGGAAGGTGTTTTCCACGTCGAGCCTTTTTGCCGATAAACGAAAAACGCCAATGGTAAATATCGCCACAATGGCAAGGTCCAGATAGATGTTGTTATGGGTGAATAACTGGATGACATAAATACATACAGTAGCGCCGCTGATGATCAGGTAGAAAGACAGGTAATGCCAGTCGAATATGCTCATGCCGGAGGCCATTTTCAGCCCGGCCTGTTTCAAAATATTGTGCACGATCATGCTGCCGGCCGTGGCGATCGTCGCGCCCAGAGCGCCGTATTTTGGAATCAGCAAAAGATTGCCCGCCAGGTTGAGCACGCTGGCTGCGACATTGATGATGACGACGTAGCGAACTTTGCCAAGGACTTTAAGGGTCAGCCCGTTAAATCCCAGCGCACAATTGAAATAGTAGCCAAAGGACAACATCTGTAATAATATC
>METF01000192.1:14527-14730 GCA_001771235.1 Candidatus Zhuqueibacterota bacterium RBG_16_48_16 | reverse complement strand
CAAGCGCTCGATACGGGTTTTGCCTCCAATTGCAATAACGATCATGGTTTCTCACCCGACGGTAAATGGCTGACCATCAGCCATTCTATAGAGCATAAATCCTTCATCTATACCCTTCCGGCATCCGGCGGTGAACCGAAACGGGTCACCAGCGAAGGGCCTTCCTACTGGCACGGCTGGTCGCCGGACGGCAAGACCCTCGC
>METF01000192.1:8866-14510 GCA_001771235.1 Candidatus Zhuqueibacterota bacterium RBG_16_48_16 | reverse complement strand
ACGGCGAATATGACGTGTACACGATCCCGGCCAACGGCGGCAGGGAAAAACGGCTGACCACCGCCGCAGGCTTGGACGACGGCCCCGACTATTCGCCGGATGGAAAATATATCTATTTCAATTCGGTTCGCAGCGGCCGGATGAAAATCTGGCGCATGGAGGCGAATGGCTCGAGCCAAAAACAAATGACTTTCGATGATCTCAATGACTGGTTTCCCCACCCATCGCCGGACGGACAATGGATTGTGTTTATGTCTTATGAAAAAGATGTCGAAGGCCATCCGCCCAACAAGCCTGTCATTTTGCGAATAATGCCGGCAGCAGGCGGCGAGCCGAAAGCCATAGCCAAATTGTTCGGCGGCCAGGGGACGATCAATGTGCCGTCCTGGTCACCGGACAGCAAAGAGTTCGCATTTGTCAGTTATCGCCTGATCGGGGCTTCTATGCAATAACCATCAGTGGAATTTTTTGAAAGACGAGACCCATGAGTTTTGCTATTGTATTTCAGAATAAAACCAAGACGTGCACACGGCAGGAGCTCGCTGAGCTGGTGATCGAAAACCTCAGTGAAAATAATTTTGCCTGGATTCACCTGGATCGTGTTAATGATGAAAACCTCGGACGGCTTTTGGAGAAATTGGGAATTCCCGCTGAGAAGACCGATCCGTTTCTCGATCCCGGCCAGTTTTTCTATTATGCGCATACCCAGCAATTCATCCTTGAGCATTTTCAATTATGCAGCCTTAATAATGGCTCCATCGAAAGCTCTTCTTTAAAAGTGGCCATGACCGATCGGGCCATCATCACCGCCCACCAGGGCGCTTCCGGGTACATAGACAAGGTGGTTGATATTTGTGAAGAGTCATTCAAATCCGTCGGCAAAAGCCCGGGATTTATCTATTTTTTGTTGTGGGATGCCATTGTTGACGGTTTTTTGCCCATCATTTTTAACATCGGCGACAAGCTGGAAGAATATGTCGAGCAATATCTCGGCGCTTTCAAATCGGACGATGTCCTTAACCAGATCATGCAGGAACGGCAGGAAGTGAGAAAACTGAAATCAAGCCTTGCGCCGATGCAGAGATCGCTCAGGCATCTTGTCAGCACAAAAATCGGCATATTGAGCGACGAAGCGCGCCTTTACCTCAAGGGCATTTTCGAACATCTGGACCGCATTGCCCGGAACATCGATTCACTGCAAAGTCAGTTGAACGCCACAATAGAGGGATACCATTCCAAGCTTTCAAAACAAATCAACAACTCTATGCGTATATTAGCCATCATTGCGACCATTATGATGCCGCTGAGTCTTATCGCCGCTATTTACGGCACCAATTTCCCAAATATTCCCGAGCTGCAATGGAAATATGGCTACTATGCCTTTCTGGGGCTGATGCTGGCAACGGCTGTTTCGCTCCTATTGATTTTTAAAAGAAAAAGATGGTTATAAGGTATCTATTCAGCCACCAAGTCGCAAAGCCACTAGGCTAAGGAACACAAAAAATTTTTGTGAGCCTTTGTGTCTTCGAGTTTTCGTGGCAGAAAAATTACGATACCTGAATCGTTACGTTATAGAGAGGAGGTCAAAATGACGACTCGTTTCATCAAGACGGCTATGTTTTGTAGTGCTTTTTTATCAGTGATTTTTTGTCCGGTTGGAAACACCACGGCGACTGAGTGGGATGTGGCCATTCCATATCAAAAACTCGTCCTGGAAAACGGACTTACACTCGTCGTCCATGAAGATCACAAGGCGCCGATTGTCGCGGTCAATGTGTGGTATCATGTCGGCTCAAAGAACGAAAAGATCGGCAAAACCGGATTCGCGCATTTGTTCGAGCACCTGATGTTCAACGGCAGCGAGCATTTCAACGATGACTATTTCCAGGCCCTGGAGCGCGTTGGCGCCACCGACCTGAACGGGACGACCAATAAGGACAGAACGAACTATTTCCAGAACGTTCCGACCTCGGCATTGGACGTGGCGCTGTGGATGGAATCCGACCGCATGGGCCATTTGCTGGGCGCCATCGACCAGGCCAAGCTGGATGAACAGCGCGGCGTCGTTCAGAACGAGAAACGCCAGGGCGAAAACCGGCCTTACGGTCGCAAGATATGGCACGCCATTTCACAGGGCACTTATCCCGCCAACCATCCTTATTCATGGGAGACGATTGGCTATATGGAAGACCTGGATGCGGCGAGTTTGGATGATGTCTATGAATGGTTCAGAACGTATTACGGAGCGGCGAACAGTGTGCTAGTCATCGCAGGTGATGTGAATGTGCAAGAGGTCAAGGAAAAGGTTGAAAGCTATTTTGGCGACATCCCGGCCGGACCGCCGATTACCAAATTCGATCGATGGGTGGCCAAAAGAAGCGGCAAAATTCGCCAGACCCTACAGGACAGGGTGCCCCAGGCGCGCATTTACAAAGTATGGAACATTCCCGAATGGGCCTCGGAAGAAGCCGATTATCTCGATCTGATCACGGATATCCTCGCTGCAGGCAAGACCTCCAGGCTGTACAAGCGACTGGTTTACCAAGATCAGATCGCCACGGACGTGTACGCATACGTGGATTTGCGCGAAATTGCCGGCCAGCTCGTCGTCCAGGCAACGGCCAGGCCCGGCGATAATCTGTCGCAGGTCGAAAAAGCTGTCGATGAAGAATTGGCAAAATTCCTGCAGGAAGGTCCGACGGAAAAAGAGCTTGCCCGGGTCAAAACGCAATATCGCGCCCGTTTTGTCCGCGGCATCGAGCGAATCGGCGGCTTTGGCGGCAAGTCCGATGTCCTGGCCATGAGCCAGGTTTTTGCCGGGAATCCGGATCATTACAAGACTAAGCTGGAAAGGATCAAAAACGTTACCGCCCAACAGTTGAAAACAACGGCAAACACATGGCTGTCCGACGGCGAGTTTATTCTTGAAGTCATTCCCTTCCCTGACTATAAGACAAAGGAGCCGGTTGTCGACCGCTCCGGTTTGCCGGCCACAGAAGAACCGCCGATTGCAAAATTTCCTGACTTGCAGCGCGCTATCCTGTCCAATGGCTTAAAGATCGTTCTTATCCAACGGGAAGGCGTGCCGCTGGTCGATTTCAATCTCCTGATCGATGCCGGCTATGCGGCGGATCAGTTTGGCCAGCCGGGCACGGCCAATCTTGCCTTGAGCATGTTGGATGAAGGGACGACGAAAAGAACGTCACTGCAAATAAGTGAAGAGCTGTCCATCCTGGCCGCGCAGCTTGATGCCTGGTCCGATCTGGATATGTCCTATATCTCGCTCTCCTCGCTGAAAGAGAATGTGGACAAATCGCTGGAAATCTATGCTGATGTAATTTTGAACCCGTCTTTTGCCGAACAGGAGTTTCAGCGACTGAAAAAAGAGCATCTCGCTGCGATAAAAAACGAAAAGACCAATCCCGGCAGCATGGCCGTGCGCATTCTGCCTCAATTGCTGTATGGAAAAGGACATGCTTATGGCAACCCCGGCACCGGCTCGGGCTTTGAGGAAACCGTTGAAAAGCTGACAAGAGAGGAGCTGGTGGCTTTCCACCGTGCCTGGTTCAAGCCCAATCATGCAACTCTCATCATCGTTGGCGCGACCGGCTTGGAGGAAATGATACCCAGGCTGGAAAAGTCGTTTGCGGTCTGGCAGGCGGGCGAAACGCCGAAAAAGAATGTCGCTCGTGTTGAACCGCCGGTGACTTCGGCTGTTTATCTGTTGGACCGGCCCGATGCGCCGCAGTCCTACGTGGTGGCCGCGCAGATTGCCCCGCTAAAGTCCGATCCCGACGAGATCGCCCTCGACATAGCCAACCACATTCTGGGCGGCTCCTTTACCTCGAGAATCAATATGAACCTGCGCGAAGACAAACACTGGTCTTATGGCGCCAGAAGCACCCTCCGCGATGCCAGTTTTCAGCGGCCCTTTTTAGTCACCACGTCGGTGCAATCGGACAAGACAAAGGAGACGGTGAGTGAAATCCTGAAGGAAGTACGAGACATAACAGCCGACAGGCCGCCGTCTGCGGAGGAGCTTGTCAAAGCGCAAAAATCCCGCTCGCTGCGGCTCAGCGGCCAGTGGGAAACCATTGGCAATGTGATGGACTCGGCCGTCGACATCGTTCGTTATAACCTGCCCGACGATTACTTTAGAACATATCCGGAAAAGATACTTGCCTTACAAACCAACGACCTTTCTAGCGCCGCCCGAGATGTGTTTCTGCCGGATAAGTTAATCTGGATCGTCGTCGGCGACCGAGCCAAAATCGAAGACGGCTTGCGAGAATTGGCAATCGGTGAGGTGCACATCATGGACGCAGATGGGAGGCTGTTAGACCGTTAGGTTTTGGATAGCCAATCACAAAACGTTTGAATGACTCGAAGGATTTAAGACAAGCAATTTCTAAATTAAAGATCAAATATCAAGATGCAAAATGACAAATCAAAAAAGATGACTTTGCATTTTACTCTGTCATTTCTATATTTGACCTTCGAGATATGATTTTGATCATGTCGAATCGCTTTTGAATAAAACATAAAGATGTTCCTGTGATCGGTTACAGTTTGCAATAAACAAGGAGGAGTAGATTTTAGCAATAACAAAAGCGCTCTTTCAAAGCAAAGGGAAAACCATGAACCTGTTCAAACGCGGAGGTATCTTATGCGGAGAATGATGAAAAAGCTGTTCCTGCCGGTTTTCGGATTGTTGTCACTCACCTGGTTTCTGATCCGTGTTATTCCAAAGCCCAGCCGCGCTGCCTACCCGTGTATGCGTGCGGCAGCCCCGGTCGCTTCGACTTTTGTTGTCTACGTGATCGGGCTATTTTCCTCCATTTTGTTCTTTAAAAAAGCCAAAAGGTACCTGTATGAATCGAGGTACATTTTGTTTTCCGTTTCCTGCCTGCTGGGATTGATCTTTGCCTTTTCCAGCCAGTTGCACACCAATAAAAAAGTCTTTGCAAATTATCAAGCCGTGACGGAAGGGCCGAATGAACCCATGGGCGCGGGAAAAGGGATATATCCCGGACGGGTTGTTTGGATTCATGATCCCGATGCGACGGACGAAACAAGCCGGAACAGAAGGAATGACTACTGGTGGCAGGACGATAACACCAACCAGGACGTTGTGAATAGCATGCTGTCGAACGCCTTGCGGAGGTTGACGGACAAAGAAACCGACGCCGAAGCATGGGACGCCTTGTTTCGTTATTATAACCAAACCCACGGCAAAGGCGACGTTGGCTATACGGCAGGCGAAAAAATCGTCATCAAGATCAATCTGAACAGCGGCGTTTCCGGAAATACCTATAACAGGTGGGACTATTCCACAGTGGACACCTCGCCGCATATCGTCTATGCCGTTCTGGATCAGCTCGTGAACAAAGTCGGTGTAGCCCAAGCGGATATCGGCTTTGGCGACCCGGGCCGAAATGTCGATGGTTTGTTCTGGGATAAATGCACGCCGCAGTTCCCTGATGTGAAATATTGGGGAAACGGCAACGGGCGAACGCGTATCGTACCGTCAAGCGGGTATGCGATGCATGCCAGCGATAACGGGGTTCAGGATTACCTGCCGACCTGTTATCAGGAAGCTTCATATATGATCAATATACCCGTTTTGAAAAAGCATCACCGGGCG
>METF01000192.1:0-8859 GCA_001771235.1 Candidatus Zhuqueibacterota bacterium RBG_16_48_16 | reverse complement strand
CCCTGACCAGCAAAAATCATTTCGGCACCTTTGTGCCGTTCAACGGCAGCGCCTTCCACTGGCATTACAGCTTGCCGGCTTCCGAGGGTGGAGGCGAGGTGAACAATGGGGATCATGGACTTTATCGATGTTTTGTCGATATTATGGGGCACAAAGACCTCGGCGGCAAGACGATGCTTTTCCTCGTCGATGGTATGTGGGGCTCAACCAACTGGGCTCATCCGCCGATCAAGTGGAGAATGGCCCCGTTCAACAACGACTGGCCGTCGTCGATATTTGTCTCCCAGGACCCGGTGGCCATCGAGTCCGTAGGATTTGATTTTTTGTTCAATGAATTCGATGAAAATCATCCGAGCGAAGGCGCCTACGATCCCTCGGATAACTCGGGACCTTTTCCCCATTACGCCGGCACGGATGATTTTCTGCACCAGGCCGCCGATTCGAACAATTGGCCGCAAGGTCTCACTTATGACCCGGAGAACGATGGAACTTCTCTGCCCCAAAGTATGGGCGTGCACGAACATTGGAATAACGCCGATGATAAACAATATTCAAGAAATCTTGGAGCGGACGAAGGCATCGAGTTGGTCTACAGTTACAGCACTTTTGTTGCATCCGACGATATGAATGAATCGGCGCAAATCGTTCGTGATTTTGGCCTCGATCAGAATTATCCCAATCCCTTTAATGCCTCCACCAATATATCGTACAGGTTACCGGATCCGTCACAGGTGCGGTTGACAATCTATTCGTCAACGGGACAAATCATTCGAACAATAGTAAACGAACACCAGCAAGCCGGAATCTATACACAAAACTGGGACGGTCGAATGGACAACGGTTCGTACGCACCGTCAGGAGCCTATTTCTGTAAAATAGTCGCCCGCAACAACGCTCTTGCTTTCTATCAGACGAAAAAGATTATCATGGTCAAATGATATTCAATCCTTGATTGCAGTTGTTCAGGAATCTGCCACAAAGTCACAAGGCCACGAAGGTACACAAAAAACCTTTGTGAACCTTTGTGTCTTTGGGACTTTGTGGCAGAATAGTTATCCCTGGTTCTCTTTATTCGCAGGAAACCGCTAGAGGCTTTATGAAAAAAAACATAATGGTCGTTAACAAGCTTGCCGCCTTTATAATTTTTAGTTATTTGGGATTATTTTCCGGGGGATGCGAGAATTCCCCAGAGCCGAAGAAAACCAAAGGAAGTATCAGCGGCATTGTCCGGAGCAAAAACTCAGGCAGTGCACTGGTCAATCACCGGGCTTATATCTTTCTGCAGGACAGTCTCATCGCAACAAGCGATGTAGACGGCAGCTATGCCATATCCACCGTTGAGGAAGGCAGCTATTTGTTGACCTGTTCCTCTTTGGGCTACCGCGATACAACCGAGGCTGTTCAGGCTCGCGGCGGTAAAAGCGCGACTCACGATTTTTACCTCATACCGGATTCATCAACCGGCAGGGTATACGGGGAATTTCAGGATATGGGTATCTTCAGCGACTCTCTTTTGTCAAAGCCATATTTAAAAGACTGGGATGCAAAACAAATCTATGACGGCGTGACCGGCGCGACCATCCAATCCAGGACCTTGATGTACCACGTCCCGCCCAGGGAAGTTTTCTTAGGTGATAGTCTTGTCGCCATTTCGGATGACTGGGGGCAATTCTGGTTAGAGATACAATGTGGCACCTATCCGTTGACCGGACGTTGTGAAAACTACAATGATGTTACTTTGGTTGTAAAAGTTCTGCCTGATTCAAGAATCTATGTGAATTTCTATTTGCAGCGGGAAATGGCAAGCATGTGAACGTCGAAAAGATTCCCCCCTCTACCGATCATTCATAGTCCTTTGCCAATTGTTTGATCTCTGCAATGATCTCATCCACTGTCTCTTTTAATTCCGCCCCCATTTTCCGATACTCATTGGGGTACTCATCCTGCAGAAAATACATGAGCGCGTAATAAATCGGCTTGAACCGGTCCTTCAGTTGAAAAGGATTCTCGTTAAAAATCTTCAAAGCAAGATGATATTGCTTTTTCGCCATGAGCAGCAGTAAAATCATGTTGATATTTTGCGGAAATTTTTCATAGCTCTCTTTATCGGCAAGAAAATTATCCGCAACAGAGACCGCTTGTTCAATGTCATCGTTCCAGAGCAAAATCATGGAATATGTGGGAGATGTATAAATATTCTTAACGTTTGAGAAAGCCTTTTGTGCGTATTCGAGAGCTTTTTCTCTACTCTTCTTTTCTTGAAAATAGAGAAGCGCCAGGTTATTCATAGCGCTGGCGTGGCCTTTTTCGACGGCCATGAGGTAGAATTTTTCGGCTTTTTTCAGGTTTTTGTACTCATTTTCGTAAAGCCAACCTAGGCCGAACATAGCCTCGGTATTTTCGTTTTCGAGCGCCATGAGGTAATACTTTTCTGCTTTTTTGGGGTTCTTGAACTCGAATTGATTGAGCCAAGCCAAGCCATACATGGCGTCGACCTGTTCTTTTTCGACGGCCATGAGGTAGAATTTTTCGGCTTTTTTCAGGTCGTTGAGCTCATTTTGATAGAGCCAAGCCAAGCCGTACATGGCGTTGACGTGTTCTTTCTCAACAGCCATGAGGTAAAATTTTTCGGCTTTTTTAAAATCCTTGAATTCTTCATCGTAGAGCAATCCCAGACGAAACATGGCTTCAGGGAATTCATTTTCAACGGCTTTTAATAAATGATCTTCCGCTTTGAGCAAATCTCTTTTCGTCTTTGCGTATGTTGTGCCTAGCAAATACTCCTCATGACCATCCTTCACTTTGATACTTTCTAGGTGCTTGATGGCGGAATCATAATTCTTCGCTTCATAATCAGCCCAGGCTTCCTGGGATAGCTCATAATCCGATTTGGAAAGGTAGGTTTTTAAATCCGAATGTTTTTTCTCCAGGTATGTTTTCGTTTCTTCCAGGAGCTGATGCTGCATTTCCCGTTTGAGCGGAGTACGAGCCAGGGCTTCGGTGAGAAAGAGCGCGTGCTCTGTTCCAAGTTTTCCGGATTGCAACATTCGCAAATGCTGCTGCGTTCGGTATTCCAGTTCTTTCTGATCGCACCATATTTGCAGAAACTCAACCAGAAATCGCACTCTTTTCTCGTCCCATTTCCGCCCGTGCCGCATCAGGTACCAGATGTTGAAAAACCGTTCGGCAATCCGGTACAATAAATTTTTGTTGCCCGTTTCCACTTTTTCGATGATATGGTATTTTTCCAATTGCTTTAATTGGGCGGAAACGGCCTTGCTCTGCAATTTGGTTCTGCTGGCGATTTCTTTGGTACTAACCGCGTCCCAGCTCAGGGCAATAAAATTGACGATCTCCTGCTGCTGGGCGGGCAAGCTGTCCATGCGGTGCTTGTAGAGGGGCGTTACGGAATCGAGAATTTTACCCAGGTCGGCAAATGCGTTGCCGCTGGTGTCATCGATAAATATGTCAAAAAGCAGAATAATCGTGCGGATGACGCCACCGGTCAGCCGGCGCAGCGATTCGATTCGCCCGGGCTGGTTGCGGACGATCTCCTCCACACGTGAGCTATTGTAGCGTTCCCCTAATTTCAAAAGAAGTGTTTTGGTCTCATCAGCGGACAATCCACGCAGTTGTGGCATTTTGAAGAACTGGTAAAAAGGCTTGCCATAGTCATAATGAAATTCCAGGGTGACGGAAGAGGCGCCGATCACCCTGATCTCTGCGGACTCGGTAAAAATTTCTCGCAGCCGGCGGTGCTCCCTTGCGGAAAACCTGGCCAGCATGTCATCGATGTTATCAATAAAAAGGATCAGCTTTTTCCCTCGCTTTTTCAGCTCGTTTTCCAGAAGGTCAAAACAGCGCCTTTCAAAATCCTCGTCGTCATCGAGCTTTTGCATTTCATGATACAAGCCCTGTATTTCACCGTGTTCATCGAGGTATTCTGCCGTAGTCTCCCACAGCTTGAACAGCCGGCTGATGTTATACTGTTCCTCATTGAAAATAACCGGGATCACCCGTTTGCACAGCGCCGAATCATTTTGAATTTCATAAGCGAGTCGCAGGAGCAGTGTCGTCTTTCCCTGGCCTCGCACGCCCTGAATTATGTAATGCTGTTCAGCGTATTTCATCTCGGACTTTTCAATGTCCTGAAAAATATCTTGAAAAAGCGCTGTCCGGACGACGAAATTCTCGATAAGCTCCTCCCGCGTTTGCGTAGCGGGATTGTAAATTTTCGGCAAGTCAATTCGCGACATTTTGCCTCCACCACATTCTCAGGATCGGCGAATTAAATCGGTACACTTTGGGGTCATCGTGGTTGTTGATGTAGCCATCGTAAACCAACGACCCTACGTAGTCTTTATAGGTTTCCGTCTTTTCATACTTGACAGCAAGATTGTAAATTTCGTTAGAGTGGATGTGGCCATTCTCGGAAACAAGGTTCAGGATTTCTTTGACAAAATTATAGTCCCTGCTTTCGAATGTCGTTCGCAGGCGCGTGTGCCAGTGTTCAAAGTGATTTCTATGTTCCAACATGCCATGAATGGCCTTATCAATCGTCTGTTTTGTCACCTCGCTCAAACCGTCGTCACGATAAACATTTCTCAATTCCTCAATCACCAGTTGAATATAAAAAGGTATGAGCCATTCTATCTCTTGCAGGATGTACTCCACCAATTTTTCCGACAACTCAAACCGGACGTTTTTCATTAAAAGAGCAATCATTAGTTTCGCTTCATCAGATGATAGAGGAGGGATTTTTAGCCTGGAGAGATCATTGATGGTATTTACTGCGTTGAGCTCGCTGACAATGTTTTCCAGCCCGATGGAGCCGGTGTAAACGAACCGAACATTTTGAGAAATGTAAGCATCCTGCCGCAGCTCGCGATTGCTTTGGAGAAAATGCCTACCAGTCGTTTCGCCATTGTCTTTGGTAATATTTTCCAGCGTTTCGGGGAATTCATCGATCATGACGACCAGCTTGTCGCTTTCTTTCGAAATCGATCTTAGAATAGTGGATAGCATCTCGTAATAGTCGTGATCTTCACTTACTCCGAATTCGACCCCGTCGGCTCCAATTTTTGTGATGGTCGGCTTGTGCTGTTTTAAAAACGTCAACACTTTTTGCGATCTTTTAATGAAATCCGTTTTTAAAATCCTGTTGATAATCCTGCGAAAGAATTCATTCTCATTGTTCACGGATTCGGTGATATAGTAAATCAGGTTATAGTGATCGCGAGGATTATCGAGAAGGTAGTACATCAGGGATGTTTTGCCTACTCGTCGTGGGGCGGCAATGAGCACATGATTTCCCGTTTCGATCAATTCCCACGCTTGTTCTATTAACCGATTCCTTTTAAAGAAATCGTCGCCCCTCACCGGGCTGCCGGTTTGAATTTTCATAAAAGCCTCCAAAAGACAATAAACTTGTTGTCAAAAGATGTGACAATATATTCATTGTCAAAATGATTGTCAAGAAGTATTTCCATCAGAATTTTGACTTCTTTTTCAGAATCTTGATGCCGCTTGATTCTATGCCAGGCGATGTCTCTTTTTACAATGATTATGGCCAGCTTTAACCTCTTGATATTCCAGCGACGGTGATATCCTTTCATCATCCACACCTGTCGAGCTTTTGGCACTACGCTTGCTCTTGTTCATTGAAAATTCATAAGCCAGGAGGTTGCTCGATGAAAAAACTGTTTATCTCGATCTTCCTTTTCATGTCGTTCCGTCTTTGCCCGGCGCAGTATTGGAGCGACTATGTACTCGAAAAAGGTTTCAATTCGCGGGATTATTTCCTCATGCCCCACAGGATCGTGTCGATCCAGATTAAAAGTATCGACGTTGGTTTGCTCGGTATTCGCCCGGATACTCTGAGTGAAATCGGTTATCAACCGGCCATGCTGGCAGCCATACCCGGAACCAAGCTTTATGTCGACCTGAAAGGCAGCGAAGAAGAGATCATCTTAAAATCATCCTTCATCTATCCCGTGTACAGCTATGACAACGCCTATTTCCTCCCACCCTATATGCCGAGGTTTGCCGAGCGAAAACTACAGCCCATGCTTTCCGTCATCTATGCCAGTGACGTTTCAACGTCTATACTTCCCGGTGTTAAATACGGCCTTTCGTACGAGCTTATCCACCACAGAGGCACCTATTATGAGTATGTGCCTAACTGGTACTATGGGGCTTATGATGCCTTTGGGGCTGAAATGGCGGCCAGCCGCGATTTTCCCGAGCTGCCGGTTGAGGTCAAAAAAGATGGATCGGATGAGAAGCGCGAAACATCACACTTTTTTGATTTTTTCACAGCGGTGCAACTCACTAAATTCATGTCGCTGGGCGTCAAGGTTGGACGGACGCAAACGGACATTTCAGGCGAATACGCACGATTCAATAAATATGATGAGAATGATTATCAGTACCGCTATCAGTCTCATTATTTGACCAGCAAGAACAATTCTGCTACTCTGAAACAAACGGAAATTAGTGGCGGTGTGATCGTTCATCCATCCGAGCAAAGAACGTTCGGTTTGTTCGGCGGCAATATTACCGGCAGCCACGAGCAAAATCTGAGCGAAGCTGATACGAGCTTTTATTCCTGGGGCCAGGAGAATCCGGATGATTATTATTCGAGTTCGCGTTATTCGCATTTCAACGAGGGCCATTGGCTTCATGATGGAGAGACAAATTTTTTAGGATTGCACGGCAAACTGCCCATGCAAAAGGGCGTTTCTTTGAAATTTCGGCTCGAGTACGTGAATTCGCAGCGAGACCTGGAAAATGGCGATGCCGCCGCAGATTCCAGTTATAACCAGTATCACTTCCAGGATTACGAGACCAAGAACTGGTACGAATCCATTTTCCATTCCCGTTTAGTCGACCGGCGCATCGGCGACGGCGATGAAAAAACCGTGCAGAAATCCGGCGCTTTTGGCTTTGTCGTTCCTGTTCGAGCAAAAAGTAATTTGACGGTCGGCGTGCATTATCAAAACATGCGTGAAGAACTGCTCGTTTATGAGGATGTCCAGGTTGAGAGACTCCGCGATCAGGAGACAGAAACACCCTGGGAAAAAATTGAAAAAGTGGAAAAGGCCGAAGATAAAACGCTCAAAATGGACAAAACAACAAACTATACTCGGATTGCTTTGCCCGTGGCTATGGATTTATTCGTTGGAAAAGGATTAACCTTGCGGCTAGGTGCGGTGAAGCAATTTACCGATTACACAAGCAGTGAAGTAATCGACATCTGGTATCGTGAGGAGAAGACAATCATAACAACGCCCGGCGGCATCGCCTCGGAACAAAAACCCCAGCACATCGACCGCTACCGAGCAACACCGGTCATGATGAGCGACTCTTCCACCGACTTTCGCCTTGGGGCGAGTTACCAGCCGTCCTCAATAGTCCGTTTCGATCTAATGACCGGAACGGATTGGACCGATTTGAAATACTGGCAGTTTGGTTTTGTGTTGAATTTGTAATGAATTTTTTTCACGGCCACACTGTTAGGTCAAGTGATTTTGTCCCTTCTGCAGCGTTTCAGATAAAAATGAGAGAACCATGATGTGCCATTCTCATTCGGATATTATTCAGCCCGTTCGCCTCACAAAATCCTATCGCGATAGAACGAAACAGCACCAGATCCTTTATGATGTCAGCCCGGCGTTGAAGCCAGGCGATATTTATATCCTGCCCGACCCGGAGCAGGTCCGGCTCGACGCCGAGATCGACAACCTGGCGGTATGGCTGGGATGAAAGACGGGGTCGGAATGAGCGGCGGAGCGGCTGGCGCGCTTGTGCGCGCGATCTGGCGTGCCGCCCTGGCCCACCTCCCGATGTGGTTCATCGTCCTGTTGGCCTTGGGACATATACACGCGGCGCTGTGGAGCTTCCCGGACGCAGGGTTTGCAGCATTGGGCATGACGCGCGCTCCCTTCGCGTGGACAATCCTGTTCCCCTGGGTGTGGGTGCTCGCCTACTTTGGGCTGCTGATCTACCGCAGCCGGGTGCGTCGGCAAAAGCTCGCGTGGGCGGTGCTCGCCGTGTTTGGCGCCGGGGTGCCGCTGCTAATGCTCGTCCCGCACTCGGCGCGCCAGCTCCACTACGACGAGCTGACCACCATCTTCGAGGTGGGCCAGCTTGTGTGGGTGGCACTGTTCGCCGCCCAGATATTTGCCACCCGGGGCGGGCACGCGCTTGTTACCTTTTTCGGGGTTACCTTCATCTATGGGCTTATGCTCGAGAACACGGGTATCGTGATGGATTTTTTCCACGAGCCGCAATTCCGCTGGTACCTGGGCCCACTGCCCGCGCCCCTGTGCACCATGCTCGGCTGGAGCGTGATCTTTTACGTGACATTCGCCTGCACCGAGCGCTTTGCCGGGTGGATCCCGTGGCTGCAGCGCGGGGTGATGCGCCGAGCTTTGTGCACCACGGCGCTCGCCCTGTCCCTCGACGCGCAGGGCGATCCGGTGGCCTCCATGTCCGGGGTCTTCTGGCGCTGGAACGATCTGCTGCTGCCGGGCTTTCTCGGCGTCCCCCTGGTCAACTGGGCCGCCTGGTTCGGCGCCTTCCTCCCTTATAGCTGGTTCCTTTTCGCGCTCGGGAATCGTCCCGATCTAACCCCGGGCCGACGCAACTGGGAGCTCTTCCTGCGCGTGCCGCTGAGCGCATTTCTGGGCGGCGTGCTGTGCTTCGCGATCATGGCAGTGATCGAGGGCGGCTTTGACGGCCCGAGCTTCCAGGTGATCGCGCGCTTCCTCGACCGGCTGTTGCCTTATTGAGAGCCGATGGGGACGGCGAGCTTGCGGCAGGAGCCTGCCTTCGATTCGCGCGGTGCACGAGAGTCCG
>METF01000191.1 GCA_001771235.1 Candidatus Zhuqueibacterota bacterium RBG_16_48_16 | reverse complement strand
TCATAACTCAATATGCCGTGATGGGCTATCCTTACGCTGTCCTCGATTCGGCTGTCTACCGCATCTCGGCGGACAGCAGCGAGGCCGCAGTAGCGATTTATATCACGGAAGACGCCCCAGTGCTTGTCGGCCGTGTCAATCTACTCAAGATCGATTCTACCCTGGCGGAAAAGCTGAAGCGGCGTTTTGATACCAGGGAGGAGGAACCGTTTGAGCCAAAACGCTTTGCCAACGATATGGACGACGCGGTCACCCAGCTCGAAAAACAGGGCTATCCTTTCAACCGCCTCGATCTCGCTTCTATCGCCCTGGATTCCGTCGCGCCGGGCAAATCCGGCCTGGTGATCGACTATGACGCCATTCTCGGCCCACAGTTGCGAATCGAAGAGATACAAATCGAAGGCAACAAGTTAACCAAAGACAAGGTGATACTGCGGGAGACCCGCATCCGCAAAGGAGAGGTGTACGATTATGGCAAGGTGGAAAGGATTCCGCAGCGGCTGATGAAGCTGGGGTTTTTCGAGCGGGTCGATCAGCCCCAGGTCTACCTGGCCGAGGGTGACCAGGGAGGGCTATTGATTCGCCTGAAGGAGGGCAACGCCAGCAAATTCGACGGCGTGGTCGGTTACAATCCCGCTACCGAAACCCAGGCCGGGTACCTGACCGGGCTGATGGACATCTCCATCGGCAACCTGCTGGGCACGGGACGTACGGTTCAGGCGCACTGGCAAAAGCGCGACCAAAAGACGCAGAACATGATGTTTTATTATCGCGAGCCCTGGGTCGCCGGCTATCCCATCCATGCGGGCGTTGGCTTTGAGCAATTGATCCAGGACACCACTTATGTGCAGCGGGACCTGGCCGTCGATTTTTCGCTGCCGCTTTTCGAGAGCTTCAATGCGTTTGGTAAATTGTCCCGGCTCGAAATTACACCCGATTCGGTCGGCAGTTTCACCCTGGGCATTCCCCGCAGCCGGACCGTGAATGCCACGTTGGGCATTGAATACGACAGCCGTGATGACATTCTCAATCCGCAGCGCGGTGCGTTTTACAGCACCTCGCTCGTGGCCGGCAAGAAAACAAACCTGGGACCGTCTGCTCTTATCGGCCAGTTGGGTTTACGCCAAAAGATCGACAACAAACAATTTTACCTGGACGTTGAATTCTATTTCTCCATGTTTAAGCGCCAGGTTTTTGCCACGGCTTTGCACGGACGGCAAATCAAGAGCAATGAAAGGATCATCCCGCTTCCCGATCAGTTTCGCCTGGGCGGGGCCAGGAGTCTGCGAGGCTACCGGGAAGACCAATTTCGCGGCAGCAACGTCGCCTGGACCAACCTGGAATGGCGCTACATTTTGAGCCGGCGTTCCCGCGCCTTTGTTTTTCTCGATGCCGGCTACCATTCGAGCCAGGGAGAGAGCGGTTTCAAGGAAAGCTATAATATCGGCTACGGTCTGGGCGTCCGGCTGGAAACCGGCCTGGGCATAATGGGCATCGACTACGGCCTGGGCAAAGGCGACGGACTTTTAAACGGCAAAATCCATGTCGGTCTGGTGAATGAATTTTGAAGACTTTTTTGTTGAAAAGAAAAATTTGAACGATTATTGCAGCAGAGATGGAATGAGATGTTCTCGATATTTTGAAGGTAATTTTTTTATAAAATTATTCACGTCGCGCCTCCGATAAACGCTAAAATAAAACAATGATTTATAGGCACAGAATCCATCAAGGCGAAGAAGAAGATGTCCTTTGTCAGCAGACGGAGTATACGCGCAGTGATTCTCCGATGGGAAAAAGTGCCCCGCGAGATAAACAATTCATCTATAAATTGTGTAGGGTGTGAATGAGCGAAAAATTGAAAATCCTGGTATCCGATGATGAAAAAATGATGCGCACGCTTTTATCCCATAGCGTCGACAAACTGGGTTTTGCAGCAATCACTGTCTCCGACGGACAGGAATGCATTGACGCGCTCTGTGAGCATACAGACATAGGTGCTGTTCTTCTGGACTTTGAAATGCCAAAAAAGAACGGCCTGGAAGTGCTGAATTTTGTGAAAAAGAATTATTCCACTATTCCTGTTATCATGGTCACGGCCATGGAGGACGTACAAACGGCCGTGCAGGCGATCAAGATCGGCGCTTATGATTATCTTGTGAAACCGGTCGATCCCAACCGGCTGGAAACCACGTTACAAAATGCCCTGAAACTGAGGAAGCTAAAACAGCAGGTGGGGACGCTCGAATTCAAATTGAGGAAAAACGAGCTTTTTACGGACATCATCGGCGAAAGCAAAAGACTCAAAGAGGTATTTGAACTCATCGACCAGGTACTGGCCACCGATGTCAACGTATTGATTATTGGCGAGAGCGGAACGGGAAAGGAGCTGCTTGCCAGGGTCATACATGAAGGAAGCAGGCGCGCGGAGGGGCCTTTTGTCGCGGTGAATTGTGCGGCCATCAACCTGGAGATTGCCGACAGCCTGTTGTTCGGCCATAAAAAGGGCGCCTTTACCGGGGCCACCGAAGACCGGGGCGGCTATTTTGAGCAGGCGGACACCGGCACCGTGTTCATGGACGAAATTGGCGACATGCCCCTGGACATTCAGGCCAAGGTGCTAAGGGTTCTGGAAGAACGGGCGGTTCGCCGGGTGGGCGAGCGTAAAGAGCGCATGCTTGATTTCCGCGTCATTGCGGCTACAAACAACGATCTCGCTTTAGCCGTTCAGGAGGGTACCTTCCGGACCGACCTCTATTTTCGCCTGGAAGAATATCCCGTTTATCTGCCGCCGCTGCGCGAGCGAAAGGAAGATATCCCGATTTTGGCGCAGCATTTTATGGACGAATTTTGCCACAATAATCAGTTGGAGCAGAAAACCATTTCGGACAGTGCGATGACTAAGCTTATGGCGCATTCGTGGCCCGGCAATATCCGTGAATTACGCAACGTCATCAGGAGAGCGGCCATTCGCTCGAGGTCGTCCGAGATCGAGGAAATTACGATTTCGGAGCTGGATGCCGGAATAAGGCCGGAAGAGGCAAAGACCGTTGGTCGCGGTTTTCGGCCGGCAGAGCACAACGAGCCGGGCTTGACGGACGATATCCTTTCGCTTTATATCATCGAGAGGGAAGCCATCCAAAAAGCGTACAAGTCGGCCAATCACAATACGGCGGAGGCGGCCAAGATACTCGGCATCAGCCGGGCGACGCTGTACCGGAAATTGAAAAAACTGGGGATCGAGGAGTAGGTAACCAATCCCAGGGGAGTCTAGCTGATCTTAACAGTCTCTAAAGGAACAGGATCAAAGTGAAGTGGCTTGAGTTAGGAGTGGCTTGAGTTACACTCACTCAAGGCACTCTAATTACTCCAGGCACTCAAGGCACTATTTAAAATAGCCAAGTTTCCATCAGTCAAGTCACTCTGTTAGACCATTCTTGATGATTTTGTCTCTAATTATTCTGACATTAATCATTCTGACTTTTACATCTTCCCACCCATTTCTCAATTTGAGAAACTTTCGCAGAATGACTTTTTAAATCTCACAATGCTTAATATTCCAGGCGTTGAAAGGGGACTGTCCTGCCAGATCGAGCCACTCCAACCCGCTGAATTTTAGTGCATTACCACCTGCTGCAAAATGAAGACGGTCTTTGGCACACTAAATGCTTGAGCCAGGGTGGAAATTGCCAAGCATCTAATTGACCAACTGCAACTTGAAGGAATTCAGCAGCCTTATGAATAAGCGACAATCGAAAAACACCTTGCGTCTAAGACCGATCTTTCTTTTTTTAACCCTTTTTATCATGCCGCAGATTTCCGGATGTTATACGGCGCCGTCAAAAGGCCATACGGAATCCATTCGGGAGTTTGTGCTGGCCAGTAACATGAGAGAACGCGATAATGTCATTCCCGAATACAAATTGGGATTCGGAGACGTCATCGAAGTCAATTTTTTCAACAATGAAAAATTCGACGAAATGGTGACCGTTCGACCGGACGGCCGCATTACCGTGAAGCGTCTCGGCGATATGTACGTGGCCGGGATGACACCGTCGCGGCTGGACACCTTGCTTAGCGAACGCTACGCCCGTTATATTCGCGAGCCGGAAATTACGGTCATCGTGCGCAATTTTGGCGGTTACAAGTTCTATGTTCTCGGCGAAGTCAAACAGCCGGGCGGATTCGAGCTGGAGCGAGATATGACGGTGATGGAAGCCCTGGCCATGGCGGGAGGAACCAATCAACATGCAAACCTGAAAAGCGTTCTGATCCTGAGGCCGGTGGAACCCAACAAGGTTCGCGCCTACCGCGTCGATGTGACCAAGCTCGTTAAAGGCGGCGACAGGTCTCTTAACAAAGACATCTATTTCCTTCAGGCAAAAGACGTGGTCTACATTCCCAAGACTTTTGTGGCCAATATCAGCCTCTTTTTAAAGAATGTTTTTGACGGCGTTCTGCCACCGGTCGATATATACCTGAGGGCCTTGTGGTGGAGCAAGTACGATTGATTTGACAGGATGAATCGACAAGGAACGGATTGCAAACAATCATTGGAGTGAAAATTCTTGAATCAGCTAGCAGAAAATAATATTCATTCGACATCGACCGACGCATTGAGCAATGTGTTGCAGATTTTTTTCAAGCGAATAAAGCTCATTTCGGTCATCGTGGGATCATGCGCTGCCGCCGGACTGGCGATTGCCCTATTGATGAAGCCGGTCTATTTTGCCAGCTCAAAGATCGTTGTTGAAAAAGACTTCGCCAGTGAAAAGGCCATGCTGTTCGGCATCACTCCCCCGAACATGTACTCGCAATATGACTGGATGCAACCGGAGCTGGAGACCATCAACAGCTATCCCGTTGCCGCGCAGGTCGTGACAGAGCTGGAAAGCGCTCTTTACAAGCCGTCCGATCACTCGAGCGAAATCGACAGCACGACTTTATTAGCCGAACGCATTTTGAGCCTGCGGCGCGCATTAAAGCTCGACAACGACAAGAACAGCAACGTCATCGAAATCGGCTTCGAACACCACGATCCGGTAGTGGCGGCAAAAGTCGTTGAAAAAGTCCTAAAGAGCTATATCGCCTATCGTTCACAGGTGCATGAGGAAGCGTCGTCGTATACTTTTTTCGAAAAGCAAACGAATATTACCGGTGAAAAAATCAGCGAGCTGGAGCAGCGCCTGGCCGATTTTAAGAAAAGCCAGGAGCTTGTATCGCCCCAGGACCACCAGAACATCCTGGTCAGCAAGCTGGCCGATTATGAGAAAAGCTTGACCGTCGTCAGGACCAAAAGAATCGGCAAAGAAGCCAAGCTTTCCGTGATTGAAGGCCAGTTGAAAGACGATCAATTTATCAATATCCCGGTGATCGAAGCCTCCGACAGCCCCAGCAGGGAAAAGTATATTGCCAAACTGAAAAGCGATCTGTTGGAGCTGGAGGTGGAAAGAGAACAATTGCTACTCGTTTACACGCCGGAGTACGAAGAGGTGATCGCTGTTGAGAAAAAGATCGCCGCAACCAGGACGAAAATTTCCAGCGAGATCCGACAGATTTACGATCAGGAGATGAGCTCGGTGAAAGCACTGGCGGCTGAAGAGGCGGAGCTGAATAAGGCGATCCGGGAAATTAACCATGACATCAAAAAGCTGGCTCAGCAGGAATATGAATACAACCAGCTCAACCGCGGCATCGATGATAACCGGGATATCTATTCCATGCTGGTGAAACAAAAAGAAGAATCACGGATCTCCATGTCCAAGCTGGAAAAGGATGTCAAAATCAAGGTGATCAGCCCGGCGGTGGTTCCCACTCAGCCGGACAAGCCCAACCGAAAACTCATCGTCCTCGGCCTGACCATGTTTGGCTGTGTTGTCGCCATCACCTTGTCCCTTTTGATGGAATTTTTCAATCGCACCATCGAGACACCCGAAGTTCTGGAGCGAAGCACCGGCCTGACTTTTTTAGGCTCCGTCAGAGAAGTCCGGTTGAATGTGAACTAGGTCGATATGGATCAGCAAACTCGAGAGGCAGGAAAAATGTATCAGCACACAATCAACATAAATAATCTATCGTTTTCGGGCGGAAATGGAAAACCGAGCTTTACCGGCAAGGGCCCCTATTTTGGTGATTACGACAACTATCCAACCTACGAGGTGGGGGAATGTGTCGATATTCCCGTCGAAACCCCGGCTGACAAGCGGATCGAAGCGGATGAGATGCCCCGGTTTGCATATATGATAAAAAATAACCGCGCTTTAATAAATAAAGAGGTGGGAGACAGCGAAAAACCGATGGCGAGAAATCATGTCGATGTACCGAATGTTCATGAGGAATATGATGAGCTTAGCCTTGAGACTAGCGACGACCGTCAAACGAGCGGCAAATTGATGAATTCAGGAGTTTTCAGCCTGGCCAACCGCCGTACGGACTTGAACACACAAAAAAACAAAATAAGCGAGCTGCTGAACGACGCGCACAAGATTATCGCCAAATTATCCGCCATTCACGGTAATAAAAAAATCATCGGCATTACCAGCGCCGTTTCCGGAGAGGGCACTTCGACTCTTGCAAGCGTGTTTGCCACGCTGGCATCGGGAATGCAGATGGGACACGATCAATTGGAAAAACATCTGCAAGGCATCTCCGAGCCCCAGGGAGAAATAACCAGAAAAGGCTCCGGCATTTTGCTGATCGACGCGCAATTGCACCGGCCTTCCCTTCATACAAATTTTGGCGTGAAACGATCCCCCGGCTTGACCGAGATTATCGACAACATGATGCCGTTTCAATTCGTTTCCCGTTCCGTTTCCTCAACGCTCAGGCTGGTGCCCATTGGCCGGGAAAGAAAGGCTTCATTCACGTCGTCGGAAGTGGAAAAGTTTTCGTTTCTGCTGCAGTATGCAAAAGACCAGTTCCACACGGTTTTTATTGACATACCTCCCCTGCTGGAATCGCCGGAGGGAATATCCCTTTGCAAGCTTTGTGACGCGGTCGTCCTGGTCGTTAGAGCGGGAAAAACGCGCTGGCATGCTGTACGCGACGCCAGGCGGTTATTGGAGCTGTCAGGTGTGAACGTCCTCGGCGGCGTTTTGAACAAACGACAGTACCCTATTCCGGACTGGCTTTATCGAAAAATCTGATCATTCACTACGCAACTTTTGCACGGCAACAAGGAGAAATGAATGAGTATATTCACCATTTATCAGAGGCGCCATAACAACGGACGTGCCTTTGATCCAATAACAAGCTTGGGAGGAATTTACTCGCAAAAAGAATTTAAAATCATTCTCGAAAGAGAAAGAGCGCGAGTGGAGCGCAACAGCCATTATTTTACACTGGCCGTGTTTCATTTCGCGCCGATAAAGAACAAGCTCAGCCGGATTATATCCGTGATACGCCTGCTAAGAACCAGGACACGGATTACGGATGTCGTTGGCTGGCTGGATGATGATAACATCGGCGTTTTTATGCCTGAAACTCCTCATGAAGGAGGACATAGATTTGCCCAGGATATCATCCTGACCTTATCCAAAACCGAGATACCCGTGAAATACCGGGTTCTAACCTACCCGAGTCCGGATGGTAAAGTGTCTTTACCGTCCGGCAGGGGGGAACCGGATAAGGATAAAAGGCCAACATCCCGGGCTGCGCTGGTTTCGGACGGCCTGCCGGAAAATGTCTACCCTCTTTCTCGCAGCACATTAAAGCAAATGAATAATGACCTGGAAAATACTTCTGAAAAAGACATTCCGGATCTGGCGGACGTGTATGCGCGTCCGCCGGAATTTTGGAAAAGGGCCGTGGACGTGTGCGGCGCTACAGTCGGCCTGCTCCTGTTATCGCCACTTTTCCTGTGCGTTTCCCTGTTGATAAAACTGGTTTCAAAAGGGCCGGTCTTTTACCGGCAGGAACGCATGGGCTACAAAGGAAAGCCGTTTAAAATGTACAAATTTCGCACCATGCACCTCGGCGCCGATACGGCTGTTCATCAGGATTACCTGCAAAACCTCATGCGCTCGGACGAGCCGATGACCAAATTGGACGACAAAAAAGATCCGCGTATCATACCCTTCGGCGGCCTGCTGCGGCGCTCCAGCCTGGATGAGCTGCCGCAACTGCTGAACGTGCTGAACGGCGAGATGAGTCTGGTCGGGCCGCGGCCGTGCCTGCCCTATGAAGCAAAAGATTTCGACCTGTGGCACAACAAAAGGTTCGATGTCCTGCCCGGCATGACCGGTTCCTGGCAGGTAAACGGTAAAAACAAAACGACCTTTAAGGAAATGATGCGCCTGGATGTTTCTTATTCGCGGAAAAACTCATTTTCCCAGGATACAAAAATCCTGCTCAAAACCGTGCCGGCAATAGTGGAGCAGATTTGGGGCGGAAAATAAATGGAAGAAAGAACCGCAGGAAGCAAATCGTACAACAAGAAGGAAACCCGCCGATAATGAGCGACATAACCGAAAGGAACTCTACCGCCCCTGGACAACGGTATCCAAGCATGGTTGAATTACTTCCTTTACGGCTCAAAGAGAGCTTGAAACGGAGCTGGGCTGAGGAATTTCACAAAAGAATTTTTAGTCAAATGGACAGGAAGGTGATATCCCAAATATTCGTAAAAGAGAATGAAGAAGGAATACCCCTATCCATTTATATGGGTCTGGAGATCATGAAGCTTCTTTTTGATTGGTCGGATGAAGAGCTCATCGCCAATCTGAATTTCGATCTTCGAGTTTGTTATGCATTGGGCTTAAAAAATTTAGGAGAAATAATCGTGGAAACACAAGCATTAACCGATCAGCGCGACAAGCTGCTAAAATATGCTCGAAAGGCATCCATAGAAGAGCGCGCCGAAATCGTCAAGCGGCTACAGCCAAAAGATGACGAACGCAACGATAGTCTTTTGTCCTCAGCCGATCTCTCGAATTTTTTCGCCAATTTTACCAAAGTCAAACAATTGAAAATCGTCATCGACGCGCTGAAGGACTTTTACTCGGAGCTGCCAGAGGTGGAAAAAAAGTGGTATGAGCAAATGGTCCGCTATTATGTCAAGGACGATACCGAAAGAATTATCGCCAGGATAAAAATAAGCGAGGTCAATAAACACCTGCATCGACTGATGGCCATTTTGCTCTATTTCAACGAGATTTACGGCTCTAATCCCGAGCTGAACCGCAGCGAAGGTTTTCTCGAGATTCGCCAGGCATTGTACCATCGCTACCATTTCAAGTCCGGGAAAAAGAACGGCTCTTCCCGTCATGAGTAAATCCATTTGGTGAAGTGAAATAAATTTCTATATTATCTCGAATTCAACCATCCTCTAAACCAAACGGACAAACCAATACGGGATCGAAAATGAGCCATCAAAAAATTGCCCCCGACGTCAAGCTCGGCGCGAATGTCAGGATCTTTGATTTTGTCAACCTTTACGGTTGTGAGATTGGCGACAACAGCAAAATCGGCGCTTTTATTGAAATTCAAAAAGGTGCCCGAATCGGCAGGAATTGCAAGATTTCCAGCCACACCTTTATATGTGAGGGAGTGACCATCGAAGACAATTGTTTCATCGGCCACAACGTCACCTTCATCAACGACAAATACCCCCGCTCGGTAAACGAGAGCGGTCAATTGCAAACGGAAGAGGACTGGGTTTGCGTACCGACCCTGGTCAAGCAAGGCGCATCGGTCGGCTCGAGCGCCACGATTCTTTGTGGCATAACCATCGGCGAAAATGCCATCGTGGGCGCGGGCAGCGTGGTGACAAAAGATGTTCCCGCAAATACGGTTGTGGCGGGAAATCCGGCACGAATTTTGAAAAAACAATAATACTTGAAGAAAACCCAATATGCTGACCCCTAACTTTTTTACAGAAAGTGTTGTAAAATATCCAGATGAATTTGGTTGAGCTTGAATGTGTCGACCCTGTTGCCTGCAAGGGGTGGGACGAAATTGTCCTGTCAATGTCACATTATACCTTTTTCCATACCTCCCATTGGGCCAAAGTTCTTCATCACGCTTACCGTTATACGCCACACTATCTCATTGGCAGAGAGAATAGCGGGGTTTCATTCGTTATTCCCTTGATGCTCGTGCCCAGCCGGCTGACGGGAAGGCGAATGGTTTCATTGCCCTTTACCGATTTTTGTCCGCCATTGGGGAATTTGAGCGCCGATGGCATCGACAGGGTTTTGGCGAGAATAGATGAGTTTCATGTAAAATCCGTCGAGTGGCGCGGAGGGCGGGAGTACTTTGGCAATCATCCGTCTTCTACCCGGTACTTGCAGCACCTGTTACCGCTGACGCCCGACACGGATTCTCTATACAATTCCTTTCGCAGCAATACAAAACGCAACATCAAAAAGGCCTTAAGCCAAAACCTCGAGATCGTTTTTGACAATTCGGACAAGACGCTTATGGACTTTTATACGCTGAATTGCCTGACGCGCAGGAAACACGGACTGCCGCCGCAGCCGCGCTATTTTTTTGAGGCCATCCGCCATTTTATTCTGGAAAAAGGTCTCGGTTCGATTGTTGCGGCCAGGTATAACCATAGAACGGTCGCCAGCGCCGTTTATTTTCATTTTGGCAACCGGGTGATATACAAATACGGCGCCTCGGACATGAGCTATCAGCACCTGCGCGCCAACAACCTGGTGATGTGGGATGCGATTCAACACTATGCGAAAGAGGGTTACGCCCTGTTTGATTTTGGCAAAACCGAAGTCTTGAATGAGGGACTGCGAGATTTCAAGCTTGGCTGGGGGACAGAGGAGAAGGAGATTTATTATTATAAATATGATTTTCGCTTGAAAGAGTTTGTGACCGAACAAAACAAGGAACAGGGCTGGTACAATGTACTTTTTCGCAATCTGCCAATGCCGGTTTTGAAGTTGAGCGGGAAATTGCTTTACCCGCACGTGGCCTAGAGGAAAAGATTTTTATGAAGCTTCGCCGATTATTCTATTTTCTCAAACCCCTCATGCCTCGTTTACTGCAGATCGCGGTGAGAAGAAAGCTCGTCGCCGTGCAAAAAAGGAGATATGAAAATATCTGGCCCATCTACCCGGGCAGCGACAAACCGCCGCGCCATTGGCAGGGCTGGCCGGATGGCAGGCAGTTCGCCCTGGTGCTGACCCACGACGTGGAAACAGCCAAGGGCCAGAGCCGCTGCGCGGAATTGATGCGTCTGGAACAGCAGCGCGGCTTTGCCTCTTCCTTTAATTTTGTGCCGGAGCGCTACGCGGATGATCCGCTGCTGCGGCAGACGTTGACGGCAAATGGCCATGAAGTCGGCGTGCACGGCTTGTACCACGACGGCAAGCTGTTTTCGTCTAAAAAGATTTTCGATGAGAGGGCAAAGAAAATAAACGGCTATCTTCGACAATGGCAGGCGGTCGGATTTCGTTCGCCGGCCATGCACCACAACCTGGAATGGCTGGGCGAGCTGGATGTCGAATACGACCTCTCCACCTTTGACACCGATCCCTTTGAGCCCCAATCCGACGGCGTGGGTACGATTTTTCCATTCTACGTCCCGCGCAAGGGGAATCGCATCGGCTATATCGAGATGCCCTATACCGTCCCCCAGGATTTCACTTTGTTCATTATCATGCAAGAAAAAGGCCCGAAAATATGGAGGCAAAAATTGGACTGGGTGGCGGAACGAGGCGGCATGCTGCTGATTAACACCCATCCGGATTACATGTTATTTAATGGCAAGGAGGAGTCGATGGAAGAGTACCCCGCGACTTTTTACCTGGAATTTCTGGATTATGTCCGGGAGAAATATGACGGGCGTTTCTGGCAGGCTTTGCCCAAAGAGGTGGCGACATTTTCTAAATTAACACATTTTAGCTCGTAGTTCAAGCTTTAGCTTGCCGACCAGCCTGAAGACGGAACTACAAACTAGAAGGCAAAAGCTCCATAGGATTAATTCTGACGATGTTTTTCAAATCGACACATTTTAGCTCGTAGTTCAAGCTTTAGCTTGCTAACCAGCCTGAAGGCTGAACTACAAACCGGAAAGCAAAAACTCCAAAAGATGAATCCTGTGAAAAAAATATGGATCGATCTGGACAATTCGCCGCATGTGCCTTTTTTTTATCCGATTATTTGCGAGCTCCAAAAGCGGGACTATGACCTGTTGATCACCATTCGCGACGGCTTTCAGGTGAGGGAGCTTGCCCACTATTACGGCCTGTCTTTCGTCGCGGT
>METF01000190.1:21240-21615 GCA_001771235.1 Candidatus Zhuqueibacterota bacterium RBG_16_48_16 | reverse complement strand
TTGGTTGCTATTTTGCTCCTCCGGGGCATCTTGCGGCTCAATCTCCCCTGCTTCGCCCGAGGTGCTTACAGGCTCGGTCCCTGTAGCGTCGATCATCTCCGCGCCCGCCTCCTGCTCCTCACTTGTTTCGTAATACTCCCCTTCTCTGGACAATATCTGTAGCGAGTGCACACTAATTTGAACGGGCAGAAATCCGCTTTCGATATCCGCGTTCGGCATGGATTGCAGCTCGCCGGAAATCAGCACGGTAGAACCTTTTGTCAAAAGGCGTCTGCACACGTTTGCCTGCTGCGCCCAGGCCACCACGCTGACAAAGCACGGCCTGCTGCCAAAATTTTCCACCTGCAATTTTCTCGAATCGGGTACCGTTTCAAT
>METF01000190.1:19184-21177 GCA_001771235.1 Candidatus Zhuqueibacterota bacterium RBG_16_48_16 | reverse complement strand
TCCCGCTATGAGCACTCTATTCACGCTCAGCTCCTGCGTCGTGTCGCGTTCGACAGGCGGCCGTCCTTGTTGTCTTTCTCTGTATTCAAAGTTATCGCTTGTCATGTAACCTCCTCAAAGAATTCCGGTTTCTATACTGCAAAAACAGGCAAAGGCTGCCATAAGCCGATGGGGTAAAATCGGATTTGTTTTCCTGTAGATACCGCCGCAAAAGGGATTTCCTGGCCGGAATGGTGATGATTTCATCGTACTCCGATGCCCCTTTTGCAAAAGCCGCCGATTCGATTATCTCTTCTGCATTGCAGGCGCACCTCGCCCGGAAAACAAGCTCGGCTTTCAGGTTGGGTGTGCTTTTGATCAGCCCCAGCAGCAAAAGCTCATAGCTCTCTTTCGACAATGATAATTCCTCCGCCAGCTCCTGCTCCATCGCGGCAAAGACACACGGCCCGGGGCCATTGGCAGGCACGTCGATGTGCCCGCCAAAGACATCGGTTCGCGCGGGAAATTCGCCGACAGCCTCGCTGCGCCGCATCAATAGGAATTTCCGGTCTCGCGACGTAATAACGGCGCTGATGCCCAGGGCGTTGGACAAATAGTACTCTCCCCACGTGGCCGTGATATGCTTCACGTTCCCATTGGAAAACAACAGGGTGAAATAGTCCGTCGGACGAAGGTACAAAACCAGCCGGGAATCCCTGTGCTCCCATCGCTCCATCCTGGCAATAGCGCCATTAAAAAAGCGCTCCTTATCGATGCTTTGCTCGAAATCGCTCTTCTCTTGTTGCATCCGGCGGGGCAGAGATAATGGCTCGGGACTCCAGGAAACCATCACCTGATCCTGTGAAAAAACTTCCGACAACTGGAACGAAAATATATCCCGGTCACTCCCGCTCAAAAAATGGCCCCCTCCAATCGCAACAGATAGTCCTTGATTTCCAGGCCGCCGCCATAACCGCCGAGATGGCCGTTGCTGCGAACGACGCGATGACAGGGAATGACGATGGGCAGGGGATTGGCGCCATTGGCGCCGCCGACGGCACGGATGGCGTGGGCATCGCCCAGTTTTTCGGCAATCTGCAAATAAGTGACCGTTTGGCCGTAGGGAATCTCTTTGACCAGCGCCCACACCTTTTGCTGAAACGTCGAGCCTTCTATCAGGTCGATGGCTTGATGAAAATGGACGATCTCTCCCGACAGGTACAGATTCAGGTCGTCAATCAACGTATTGAAAAACGATTCGTCTTGTATCAGCACCGCATGATACTGCGCTTCGAGAGCCTCGATGGTTTGCTGAAGTTTTAAATCCTTCATGAAACGAATGGTGCACAGCCCCTTTTCCGTCGCTACCAGTAAAAGATCGGACAAATGCCATCGATAAACCACAAAGAATAATTTCCTCTTCTCCTCGCTCATTGTCCGTAAAATACAAGGAATGAGGAAATAAGCAAGAGAAACTTGGATGGCAGGAATTACAGCATCTGGAGACATTTTTATTGACCCCGTGATTGGTTACGATTTTTCGTAACCAAATATTCTCATATACATCATCTTAGTTTTCGCCTTAAAAAACCTTAGTAGCATCCAGCACAGGGCAAAACCCTATCTTATTACATTATTGATAAGAATAAAGTAATAAGGTTAAAATGTGGTAGTGACCATTCTTCTACTAAGGTTAAAAAGATGAAAATGAAGTTTGTTAGAAGAAGTAACCCAATTTCAGTGACAGCCCCGGCGCTGGTTCGACAAATAGTCTGCCTGAGAGGTGATAATCTTTCATAAGAAAAAATGCCGCCTCCACCGATCCGTGGGGAATCCACAGCGGCGTGATATCGCGGTCATCGGCATTGCTGACGACGAAATCCGCTCTCAATCCCCCGGCGGAAATCCTGACAACGCCAAAAGAAAAATCCAGGTTCACATCAAAATTTGGCGCCAAATACAACTCGTCATCAAGAAAGCCAAAGCCGAAATGGCCCATATATTTTTTCGCGGA
>METF01000190.1:11503-19036 GCA_001771235.1 Candidatus Zhuqueibacterota bacterium RBG_16_48_16 | reverse complement strand
TCATCGGTGCTGGCGTCATCGGAAAAGGCGGATACATTCAAAGCTGGTATCTTGTGTTGTACGATGTCCATTTCACCGCTGAGCGTCGCCGCCGATGCGACGTGCAGATCAATGCCGCCGGTCCACATCTCGTCAAGTCTGAATAACACGCCGAGGTCACAGCTCACCTGGCTTCCGCTAAAATCGGCCCATAAGGATTGATCCAGGCTGTTGGTCTCGCCGGCCGCAAAATCGATGCGCGGATCGAACGGATCGTTGAAAGCGTACTCGGCCCCAGCCGTTGTCATGATCCCGTTAATTTTGGCTGATGCTTTTGACAAGAAATGAAGATGGCTATAATTCATCTGAAAACCCAGGGCGGTCCGATCGTTGAGAAATGTGGCCAGGCCCGCTTTATAGCGAAAAGCAGAAAAGGAAATATCCGCATTCATCATCGATTTCAGGCGCATGCGAATGACTTTATTCTGCTCCCCCACTTTTTTGCGAGTTTCCAACAAGGTGCCGAATCCGTTGTTGCCCAGGCCGAGACGAAAAACAAAAGGCGAATCGAAGGAAAAAGACAGAACACCTCTCCGTCCTTTCATTGCTGCCGGAAAGGCGATGAACAGACCGGCCAGCTCGCTCTGTTGCCCTATTTGGGAGGCAAATTTCGGGTAATCGATTCTCGATTCTGCCGAGCGGAATTCCTCGATGGCCGCGTCCACTTCCTGCCGGATGGTCGCGTTCACATCGTAAAAGCGCTGGGGATCGCTGAGTATGGCCGGGCCGTAGGCCAGACTTATATAGGGTTCGTGAAATGTAACCGGCGCAGCGGGATTTGCCCACAGGTCCCACGCTTCCGAGGATTTATAACCGATACCCGGGCCACCGGATATCACCGGACTGTAAAAAGCGCCGTCCACCCTGAATTTTCCACCTTCCAGGTCAAGGATGGCATTCTCCGGGACATCCTGGGCAAAGGCAACGCCAGCCAAAAAAGCCGTCACTGACACTATGTGGACAAAATAACGATTCACTTTGAGGAGCCTTTCAATGCAATAAAGACAGCGAGATGCGCGGCGAATTGGCCAGGTCGTTGATCAAATAGGCAAAATCAAACTGGACGCCCAGGCGACTTTTGACGAATTCGATGCCAAAGCCAAGACTGTAATTTCGATTCAGCTCTTTCGCCATGTTTTGCCACAGGCCGCTGCGCAGGTGTAGCACCCTGAGCAGCCTCACATCACCGCCAATATGAATTTTGTTATAAGTGTCCGAGTAAAGACCTTTTTCGAAATCAGCGGCAAAAAGAATATTTTCTTTAAGCTGACTTGCAATGCCGCCGGTAAGGGTCGTCGGCACCCTTTCCGCATAGACCGTGTTACGCGTGGTGTTGTGATAGGTCATATTGTTGATCATATCACGGCAAAATATCCCTGCTCTTGTCCTTTTGCCGATCTGGTAAATGAGGCCAAGATCGACGCCAAAACCATCGGCGCTGCCCTGGCTGCGGTTCTGGCCGCCATCTTCGTTTTGGCCAAAAGTGGCATTTCTATAGCGTAAATTTCCACCCAGGTATGCTCTCCCCAAAATCGGAAGCTCCAATCTGGCGGCATAAGATACGAACAGCGACGTTTCCCGCAACACATCATTGCCGGAGGTCAGGAATGCCACACCGGCTGTATGGCCGCCGGCGCGAAAAGCATAAGCGCCAAGGTTGTAGGGGATGAGATCGAGCTGTTTCGTGTGCATGATGGTGAAATGGTTTTTCCTCAAAAGCGCCAGTCCCGCGGGGTTCCAGAAAATGGCGTTGGCGTCGGCAGCGACGGCGGTGAACGCCCCGCCCATTCCCATCGGCCTGGCCCCGAAGCCGATGTCGACAAAAGCAGCCGGAATATCCGCCCGCACGGGCCACTGGAAAAGACAGCAGACAACCCAGCTCCACATCAGCAACCGGCTGAAAGGGATTTTCGCGTGTGTTATTTTATAATCCGTCAGCATGCCATGTCTCACTTGATGAGTACGAACGGCTTGAGCATTTCTTTTTGTCCGGAAATATCCTTCACCTTCAGGTGGAGCACGTAGCGTCCGTTGCGCGCCATCCGGCCAAAATCGGTAAAACCATCCCACTCGACCACATTTTCGCCGCGCGGCTGCGGCTCGGCGACGACCAGGCTTTTGACCAGGTCGCCGATCATGTTATAAACCTTTAGCGTCACTTCCGGCGTCGAGGTCTCGTTCGAGCTGATGCTATAGGCGATCTCCACAGGACCTTCAGCCGGGGAAAAGGGATTGGGCGATATTTTCAACTGCTTGATTGACAATGGCTCCGCTTTGACAATGACGGCAAAACGGCCCAGTTTTTCGACCTCCCCTTCCAGCCCGGCGGCGTCGGCAAAGGAATTATCGAGAATTTTCCATTCAAGCCATTGGCTGTCCCAGCGGCCAATGAACAACCGTTTATCAGCCTGCTGCTGATCGACCGGAAGGACGAGCCTGGCCGGTTTGAGCAATGCGGTATTGGCGGGCGAGAACTCGTAGACCTCACCGATGACCTCGAAATCCTTTTTCCCCCGCCGAACATCGGAAAATTGCGGATAACGCAGCTCCAGGTTCATGGATTGATTCACCGAGCTGTCGGCGAACGTTATCGTCATGCCGGACTTGTTTGAGACCCGGGTCTCCGGATTGCCTGCTGTCAACAGTTGATAGACATTCACCGCTTTGGTCGTGGAGACACCGCTGTATTCGTCCCTAAGGCCCAAAACCACCGGGCCGATAAAATCGGCTTGCGGCTCGAAAAGGCCGTCCGGGGAAATTGTTCTCAAAGCCGCGCTATTTTCCACCTGCCACGACGGCGCAATGGTGGCGTTGCGGTCATCGCTGGTTCTGGCGACAAAATCAAATTGATGTTTTTCGCTATTACTCAAACGGTCGGGACCGATAATGACAATCTCAGCCGCTTTGGCTTCCTGCATACGAAACACCTGCGCTTCGCGCTGGCCGCCCTGCCATAAATCAATCGTCTGCACCTGGGGATCGCCGCTGTAACCGACTTTGCTCGCACTCAGTCGATAGTCCTGCGCGGGCAGGTGATCGAACATAAAGACACCGCTGCTGCCGGTTGTATCCATAAAAACCCCTGAAGGAGAAGTGAGATCGACGAAGACGCCTTCCATCACCAGGCCGTCTTCTGTCTCCGCTCGCCCGGCGATAGAGCCGTAAATCGCTGCCAGTTTCAATTGCAGCTCCGCCGGATCGTGCGCATCGACGCCCTGAATTTCCACCGGCGCGAATCCTTTTTTACTCACCTTTATCGCATACATGCCTTGTGTCGGCAAATCGACGATTTCAAAATACCCTTTTTCATCGGCAACGGTCGACGCGCCGCTGCCCAGGCCATCTCCAATACTCACTGTTGCAAGCGGCACGGGCTGAGACGACTCGGCCTCGGTAATAAAACCTTTGATTGACCCTGTGTTTTTGGTCAATTCAATTTCAACCGTGCTGTTCACGGGAACTTCCTGCGGCTCCGGACTCGAAAATCCGATCCTGGCGGCAGAAATCCGGTACAGGCCATCGGAAAGTCCGCTCAGCGCGAATGTCCCGCCCGAGCTGGTGACACTGTTATAGACGCCCGACGATTGTTGATGATAAGCGGTGACGGTCGCGGACTCGACCGGGACGCCGTCGCTTTTCACCTCGCCGCTCAATGTGCCGGTTTTCGCCTCCAATGCCAGCTCCACCGACATGAACTGGCCATCCTCGATGACCAGGTTGAAAAGAGTGTCCGGCTCAAAACCTTCCTTGGCGGCAACCAGCCTGTAATCGCCGGGGACAAGAATGGGCTGTTGCTGGCTGTCGAGAAAGGCGAACCGTCCATCCCCAGCCGTGCTGGTCTGGCCGGTGAATCCTTGTTTTGAGGTGGCGACGATCCTGGCGGACTGGACAGAGGTTTCCGTATTCAATCGCTTCACGTACCCATCGATCTCGGCCCACTGCTTCTCGAGAGCAAACTCGCCCAAATCATAAGATTCTCCTGCCGCAATCGACAATGGCTCCTGCCGGAACACGGGTGAAAAACCGGGTTCATTTACGCCAACAGTATATTGACCTTGTTTGACATCCAGCTCGAATGACCCATCGGCGCCGGTGGCTGTCGTAAAGGTATCGGCAGTGGATGCGGCATAGACAACCGCATCGGCAACGGCTTTTTGTTGCATGTCCCGCACTTTGCCGGTAAAACGGCTGGACAATTTTTCAAAAATAACATCCAGGAATTTGCTGTCGTTGGGGGCCAGCAACCCGGAATTGACTACAACCGTTCTGTAGCCGGATTTGCTCAACACCAATTTGTATTCACCAGGCTCGCAATTCACCGTAAACTGGCCGTCAGCGCGGGAAAATGTGGACAGGTTAAGGGACGGAAGAGAAATCACCACATCGCGGATGGGCGCGCCCGATTCGGCATCGACCACCTTTCCCCGAATATTGGCAATGTTCGCAACAAGCTGGAAATCGATATTCTCGAAACGCTGGCCAGGGCCGATCCTGAGAGCCTCTTCACGAGCGCCCAGGTATCCCTGCCTGGAAACGACAATCTCCCATTCACCCGGCTCGACGCTGAGCACATATTCACCCGACGCATTGCTAAAAGCGGTCGTTTGCCGGAGGCCGTGCGCTTCGACTCGCGCAGCTTCGATAGCCTGGCCCTCTGTCGTAATTTTCCCTTTGAGCACGCTTGCGTTGGGGGCCAAAATAAAATTCACCTCGTCGATAACCTGCCCCGGCGATACGGTCACGGTTTCCGGCGGACTGCTGGTGTACCCTTCCCTGTGGCCGTAAATCGTGTGCTCGCCCTGGCGAAGCTCGAGCTCATAAGCGCCTCCTTCGGAAGAAGTGGCCGAGATGACGCCATTAGTCACGGCGGCATCGGCCAAGGGCGTAAAGCCATCAACGGTGATCTTGCCCCTGACTTTTGCCTGTGCGGCGGTGAGAATCAGCTCCATGCCGGAGTATGTCTCGCCGGCATTCAGGGTCAATTGCAGCGATTGATCGAAGGTATAATGTGTCTTTTCAGCCGTTATTCTGTAAGAGCCTGAGGGCACGTTCAAGCTAAATTGGCCATAGGCATCGCTCGAGGTCGAAAACGCTTCGCCCGACGCCGGAACCGCTTTAATGCGGACATCCGCCAGATTCCTCCTGCCATCGCTGACCCGCCCCAAAATAATGGCCGCATCCGGCTTTAACACCAACGGCGGCGACACTTGGTTGCGCTGGCCTCCGGCGACGATCACTTGCCTGCTTTGGGGAGAGACAAATCCGTTCTTTTCCACGCCCAGGCTCCAGGTGCCATCCTGGGCCATGAAACTGAAATAGCCGTTTGCGTCGGTCAAACAGGTGAGCCGGCTCGATCCATTTTGCAAAATGACATTTGCCCCATAGACCTGCTGCTGCGAGGTGTTGAGAACAGCGCCGTAAACCTGGTTGGTATTTTTTTCCAGCGTCAGGGGCTGCGGCAAAGATTTTACCTGGCCATTATCAACCGAAACGGACAGCAGCAACGAGCTTTTATACCCTTTCTTTTCCGCCACAAGTTGATAGGGGCCGGGGATGAGAGAGAGGGTGAAATTCCCCGAGCCGTCGGAGAAAGATTTTTTTACCATCTCATGGTGCAGGTTATGCTGTGCTGTGATGACGGCATCGATGACGTTGGCGCCGAAATTATCCACCACTGTACCGTTGATCGTGCTGCGGCTGGGGCTGAGACGAAAACTGAGGGCCTTGTGTTCTTTGTCGAAAAATGTCAAGGTGTCGAGGATGGTGTCAAAGCCCTCCTTATCGACATTAAAAATGTAGGTGCCGGGTGCCATCACCACGCTTTCGCGCACACCGTGCAAATCGGTGGACGCCGGAAAAGCGCTGTACACACCTTCTATGGCACTATAACGGATGGTCACGCGCGGCAACAGGATATCGTCGCTCTCATTCTTTGTCGTGCCTTTATTATCAAAAGTGAAAATCGACAGGTACGCTGTCGGTGCTTCGTAGTAAAATTCGCGAGTCTCGGAAGGCACTTCCAGGCCGTTTGCTGCCACCGCGGCCACTTTCCATTTATACTTACCCGTGGTCAGCCGATTCCGCGAGGGATAGGTATACTCCGTATCGGTGGTGCTGATAAGCTGCTCCCACAACGCCCTGGCCGTTTCAATGCCCGATTCGTTTTCGATCTTGTAGGGATAAAGATGGTAGGCGGTTGCTCCCTTTGATGCCGCCCATTTGAAAGTAATGTCACCATTGGCAATCCTGGCGCCGTTTTCCGGCGAAATGGGAAAAGGAGGTGTCAAATTCGGCGGCGGAAGGTCGACGGTAAACTTGGAAATTCCCGATTGAACGGGAGAAGTCAGTTCCGGCGAATTGCCATAACAATTCAACACGACCCACCAATAGCTCTGGCCGGGCACCAGTGGCGCCGGAACGCTGGTAAACGTGCCGGTCGCATCGGGCACGCCGTAGGGGACGCTGGATTCGGGGGTGAGGACAGCCCAAATCGGGTTGGCCCCTTCCACGGAAAGCTCGCCTGTCTCCGGGTCCTCGAGGATGAGGATTTCCCTGTCGGAGCAGATAACCATGTAATAAGGCACGCCCGGCACGCGCTGCCAGCTAAAGGTCGGCGCCAGATTCTTTATTTTTCCCAGGGGCGACAGCATGACCGGCGCGTTCTCGCTTTCGATGATGATTGGAAACGGATCGCTGGCCACAGTCCGATCGGTGACGCGGCAATATTGCCGCCCCAGGCCCATGCCGATCATGGATGGCGTGAATGTCACTTCGTTGTTCGCCGTCTCTGGCAGCGAGCCGGTGTACTTTCCGGGCGCAGCGCCGTATTCGAGCCTGGTTTGCATCGGATACGGCTCCAGCCAGCCCAGCGTCATGGCTTCATTGTGGGGGAAAAAACTGATCAGCGGCGTGATTATTTTCGGCCGGTTGGAATATTCCTTTACCTCGAGAAACCAGGTGATCTCGTCGGCAAACTGTCCGTCCGAAGCCCTGACCACAAGCTCGGCGTTGCCAACCAGGTTGCGATCCGGGGTGTAATCCAAAACCCGCGACTGTGCATTGGGAATTTCCTTGCCGTCAAAAAACCATTTGAAGGAGATGGGATCGTTTTCTTCGTTTGCAACATCGACCGTGTACCTTTGGGGAATACCGGCCATGATGATGCTGTGTTGCTCCGGCGAGAACGAGGAAATCAGAGGAGGCCTGTTGGACGACGGATTCTCACTTAAAATCGTGACCTCTGCTTTCGACCGGGCGGGGATATTCACCCGCACATAGTAAATATCCTGTTGTGCCGCCGAGATAACCTGATCGACGACTCCCCCGGACACGCGGTAACCCGCCGGGTCTTTGCGCACGCGAAACTTTACCAGGCCGTTTTCAAACGGAACCGGATTGTCATTGTCGATGGTCGCCGTCACCTGGCCGTTGGTTCCGTCGTTCGCGGGAGAATAGCGAACGTTTAAATTTTTGTACCTGAGAACCGGGTATTCG
>METF01000190.1:11211-11369 GCA_001771235.1 Candidatus Zhuqueibacterota bacterium RBG_16_48_16 | reverse complement strand
GCCGTAGAGAATCAGGTTCAGGCCATAAGCCTGAACGAAATCCGCACCGATTTGGCGCGATTCGTCATAGTGGTAAAACAGAGTCCTCAGCCGATCTCCCCTGGCCTGGGATTGTTTCAAGCCGTCCTGGAGCCAGCGCATCTGTCCGGCGGAGAAGG
>METF01000190.1:10745-11087 GCA_001771235.1 Candidatus Zhuqueibacterota bacterium RBG_16_48_16 | reverse complement strand
ATTGCCGCCGGTGAGAAAAAGAGGAACCGTCAGAGTCGACAACAACTCCTGGGCAAAGATGTATTGCTCTTCAGTACGGCCATTGTCCACCACGTCCCCGGTCTGCAGGACGAATTCAGGATCGATGATGGCCAATTCCCTGAGAATCCTTTTCAGCTCGGTGACGGTGTTGTCATCATCGTAATAGCCGATCCACGCCACGGACGGCAGATGCAGATCCGGCAGATGGACAAAATAATAGCTGTCGCGAAACGCCTTCACCACCTTGACCGCATGAGCCACTTCATCGCGCACCGTGGACGCCTGCACGACAAGATCATACAGCTCATAAGGAGTGTTTGC
>METF01000190.1:0-10732 GCA_001771235.1 Candidatus Zhuqueibacterota bacterium RBG_16_48_16 | reverse complement strand
TTGAGCTGCCAGGTGCCGCTCTGCTCGTCGAAACGCGGCTCGATCACCAGATCGACCCGGTTGAATTCGGTGAAAAGCTGTGCTTTCCAACCACCCTGCGATCGGTCGGCTTTGCATACAATCGTAAAACTCTCCCCTGCCTTGGTTATCGCCGGTCGCATGGTTAGCGGGTATTGGATGACGGTTATGGGATCGGCCGCACTTGCCGAAAAGGACAGAGAACCTATCACATAAAACAAGAAAATTTTCCAGCAGCATTTTCTCAATATATTCATGTTGACTCTAGGTATTTATCTGCTACCTTTATGCCACATTATGCAAAAATCGAAAAGAGCCGGAAAATACCGGCAAAATTTTCCTTGTTGCTAACGTTATATTTTTCCGCACAACTAAAATAATCATTTTCGCCTCAGCCAAAGGCTTCATCAAACGCTTTTGCATACCACCTGCCTGCGGAGGCAAAAAAGCAAATAACCTGCCATGTTGTTCATATTAAGAATATCGTCCGATGTTTGTGTATCTTGAGCAGGGAATAGAAAACGCACATTCTTTATTACAAAGACAGGTTCATGAACAAACAGTGAGGTCTCCTATGAAATATTTACTGCTAGTTGCGCTTTTGCTAATCCCCTCCGCTGCACTTGTGGCGCAGGAAGAGGCCAAAGCCGATTCCGTTTTTGGCTGGAACAATGAGGTCGTTGGCAGCCTGAATCTGGCGCAAACCAATTTCGATAACTGGAGCCAGGGCGGCGAAAACAGCCTGTCGTGGCAATTAAATGTGAATGCAAAATCTGTCAATGACCGGGAGAATTACAATTGGTCTAATGCGGGCAAGATATCATTCGGCGCGGTCAAAGTTGGCGACCAGGAAACGAAGAAATCCGTGGATGAGATCAAGCTGGAGAGCGTTTTGACCTACAAGATAACCCACATTCTCAATCCCTACATCGCCGCCACGGGTGAAACACAATTTGCCAAGGCGTATGACTATTCTACCACCCCCAAACTGGAAATCTCCAAATTTATGGATCCTGCCTTTTTTACCCAAAGTGTGGGGGCGGGTTACGCGCCAAGCGCCGTATTCAAAACCAGGTTAGGCGCGGCGCTGAAAGAAACGATTACAAACGTGCATCTACAGTATTCGGACGATCCGGATACGCCGGAAAAAACAGAAAAATCGCGGGTCGAAGTCGGCGCCGAGTCCGCCACGGATTTTAGCTGTAAAGTTGCGGAAAACATGCTGCTCACCTCCAAGCTGGAGCTATTCTCGAATCTGGAAAGCTTTCAGCAAATCGATGTCAAATGGGACACCATCCTGTCGGCAAAGGTGGCGCGCTACGTGGATGTCAATCTGAACGTCAAGCTGTTTTACGACCGCGATATTTCCAGAAAAAGACAGTTGAAGCAGGCGCTGGCGCTCGGATTAACATACACCATTTTGTAAAATGCTTTAATTGTTGACATTCCTGCCTATTTGTTTAAATTAAAACTCTTTTAACCCGTGGCCGTTAAAGGCATAAACAGCAAAAAACATATATGGAGGAAAATGAAGCAGGAAGTCAACAACCCGTGTTTTCTTTGTGGGTCAACGAAAAGCCTGTTGTTGTTCGAGACGACTTATCCCGATCTAAACTATCCCGGAATTTTCAGATTAGACAAATGCGACTCCTGCGGGCTTTTATTCAATTCTCCCAGGTTGAGCGAAGATGAGCTTTACAAGCTCTATGGCGATAATTATTATTTCTTTCACCGCCGCCATTCCGACGAATTTCAGAGAATCACCAACATCTATCGTCGCACCATCGCCCTCATCGAGCAGGAAGTGAAGCAGAAAAACGTGGTGGAGATTGGCAGCGCCAAAGGCTATCTTTTGGCCCTATTGAAACATAGGGGCTGGCAGGTGGCGGGAATCGAAATCTCTGCCAAAGCCGCCGCACAGGCGCAAGCTAAATTCGGCGTCCCAACCTTTTGTGGCACTGTCGAACAATATGTCGAGCAGAATAATAGTGGAATCAAGTTTCCCCTCGTTATGGCGATTGATCTTTTTGAGCATATCCCGCAACCCATGAATTTTTTAATAAGCATCGACAGCATTCTTGAGCAAGACGGCCTTTTGATCATCGATACGCCTAACGGCGGCAGCCGAAATATCCTGACGCTGGGTTCCGAATGGGTGGGCTTTAATCCGTTTCATATTTTTCTCTACTCAAAGGAGAACCTGACACAATTGCTGGCGAAAATGGGTTATTCCATAGAACGGGTGTTTTCCTATAATAACAGGCGGCTTGCAGCGGCCAATCCTTTTCCGGGGGGTGCAGGCGTCGCCGTAAAATCAAAGGTCAAATCGTTGTTGCGAAAGGCGGGAGTGCACGAACATAGCCGAAACGCCTACCGCAAACTCGTAGGATATTTAAGAAACAAAAATGGGGATATAAAGAGACACATCGCCGCTTCGGCGCAGCTCGTTGAAAAAGAACCCCACTATTTGGAAACGGAAGACGCCAGAGGCGAGCTGGCGGGAGAATACGGGGGAGATAACATTGTTGTTTTCGCCAGAAAGCGGGCGCAATAGCCATAGCGGTTGCCCAACTCAACGGCCTGTTGACAAAGCGCGGACCTCCTTCAAGCCGTAACCTGTCACAGTGTAATCTGAGTTTTGTACTTAGGGGGTGTGAAAGAATAACTTGGGAATCTGCGTTTCCCAAGCTCAGTTAAAACAGTCGAACAATGCTTCAAAGAATGCCAATTTATTTTTTCACACCCCCTTAACAGCATTAGCACCGCAGTCGATTAGTCAACGTTTGCTAAAATCGCGGCGATGATATGTTATGTGAGTGTCGTTCCAGGCAATTCTTCTAAACGCTCCGACACATCGCTGCGTTCAACCTCTACAAACTCTTTGGCTTTCATTCGAAGGTAAGCAATATCCAAATCCTGTTTGTTTTGTGAAATAAGAATTCGCTCAAATTCTCTCGCCATAAACCTCTCGCCATTTCATAAAGACTTTCTGCATGGCTATGTGATGCTCGATGTCCGCTTCGATTTCTGCAGAGGCCCTGCCGGAATGGAGCCACGCTTGGTGCGCGGAATTTAGAAACGAAAACAACAGCTCGCGTGAAGGTGGAAATTTGGCGTCGAGATCGCCCATGGCTTCATATTTGTGCCAGAACTGTTCAATGTATTTTTTGCGATCTTTGGTCATGTTCTGTTTCCGTAAACTATGCTGTTCACAAGGCGTGTTAATTTGAATCGTCTTTTTTGTCAATTATGTTTTTTGAAATCTATCCAGCCTTCACGCTCTTCAAATGTTATCTGGAATTGATTGAATACATCCATTCTGCCCAATAACAGAGGTACTTCCTCCACAAGGGCCCAGGCCATTCTTACCGTAAGCCTTTCGCCGTCCAGAACCATAGTGATTTCTTTCAGGATGTATGGGATACCGCCACCAGAAATGCCCCGAAGCTCCCGGACATTGTCGGACGAGGTTTGTTTTAACCCCAGTGCTCTTCCAAATCTCAAAGGGATCATAGAAATGTCAGCTCCGGAATCAACATACAGGGAGGTCTCTACTTGAAGACCATCGTTAACTAAGATCACATCGGCCAGTGGACGAGAGACTCGGCCTAAGGATCCTCTCTCTTCACGATAGCGGTACCGGATCATAATACCATCATCCTCTCATCGGGAATCTTGGCAACAAAGGGAATTTCTTCGGGATATTTCTTTCTAACCTTGACCAGCATTTTCTCAATATCTAAGCCTTTAGCGACTACTTTCCCATTTACCAGGACAACATACTTGTTCTCTAAGGCTTTCTTTTCCAGTTTTAGAAAAGTATCAAAATTCTTGGACATAATAGCTCCTCATGATTAACCTTTCCGATAACAAGTCTCCCTCTAAGCTTCGTGTTAAACTACCCGAATTCTAGGAAAAAGTCAAATGATTCCTGGCAAAGATTCATCAATGTTGTGATCTAATACCCCGTCTTTCTCAACGCAAAGCTAAAGCGCGAGCCTCGTCCGACCACGCTCTCTACATGAATATGGCTGCCATGCGCTTCGACGATGTGTTTGACGATGGCAAGCCCCAGGCCGGTTCCCCCCACGGAACGGGAGCGTTCTTTGTCAACGCGGTAGAAACGCTCAAAAATGCGCGGTATGTGTTCATCCGGAACCCCCCTGCCGGAATCCTTTACATAAATTTCAACATTCGCGCCCAGATCGATATAGCCAATTTCTACCGTACCTTTTGGCACGTTGTATTTAATCGCATTGCTGATGAGATTTGTCATCACCTGGTGCAACCGGGCCTGATCGCCGAGCGTTTTTATTTTTTTCGAGGCCGAATCGGAATTGGAAACCAGTTTGACATCGTGTTCTTGTGCGGTGCTTTGCATTTCATCCACCACCCGGGCCAGCCACTTTTTCAGGTTAAAGTTATCAAAACTCATTTGCATCTCACCGGATTCGATGCGGGAAATGTTGATGAGATCGGTGAGGAGATTGTTCAGGCGAACCGCTTGTTGATAGGCGTTGCTAATGAATTTTCGCGCTGTTTTTTTGTTGTAATCGCCGTCGGCAAGAAGCGTTTCCAAATATCCCTGGACGGCAAAAATGGGCGTCCGCAATTCGTGCGAGACGTTGCCGAGAAACTGGCTGCGCATTTTTTCCAGCTTGCGCATTTGCACCAGGTCGTTTTGCAGTTTCTCCATAATATCATTCAGCAACTCTGCCAACTCCCCGATCTCATCTTCCGAATCATGATCGAACCGGGCGTCGAGCTGCCCCTGGTTGATGGACTCGGCAACCTTCGCCAGCTTATGAATGGGATAGGTGAGCCTGCTGGAAAGCCAGTAGCTAAAGAATGCGATGATGAGCAGCGAAATGCCGCCGCCGCCAAAAATCTTCCAGCGCACATCGTTGAGAACATCCTCGACTTCTTTTAGGGGAATAGCCACCCTTACATAGTGAATTCCCTTGATGGCATCCTGGCGAGTCGATGAGGTATCCACCCTTTTCGCAGCGTAAAAAAGCGGTTGATGGATCGTCCCGCTGATCCGCTGGTCTTTTCCGAAACCGGATGCCAGCGCTTGTTGCATCTCACGCCGGACGAGATGGCTTTCAACAAACAGCAGCGAGTCTTTCGGAACGTTCGAATCAAACAGCACCACGCCCGAAGAGTCCATAAAAGTTAATCGGAATCTCGCCGAGCGGGCGTAGCTAACCCAGCGATTGTAAGCCAGCTCACCATTTGCCAAAGTGAAATTATCGTCATTCAGCAAAAATTCAACCTGGTACAACTGGCTTTTGAGCTGGTCAAATATCTTGATCTTGTAAAATCGCTGCAGCTCGTAGGTTGTAATAAAACTCGCCGCCGCCGTTACGATGACCAGCAGGGAGAGCGATAGAAAAATCAATTTTTGGCGAAACGAAATTTTCATTCCTGCTCTGCTTTTTTGAACCTGTAGCCGACCCCTTTGATAGTGACGATCAGGTCGATGTTGTCTTTTCCCAGCTTTTCGCGGATTTTTCGAATATGCACATCAATAGTCCGGTCGATGACGATCACATTGGTTCCCCAGATCTCATCCAGAAGGATTTTCCTGGTAATGACCCTGCCCGGCCGTTTGGCCAGGTAATAAAGTATGTCGAACTCCTTTTTTGTCAAACCGACCGGCTCGCCGGATACCTTCACTTGGTAACTCGCTGGATCGATCTCTATGTTGCGAACCACGATCACCTTGTCATTCAAGGCCGGTTGCGCGACCGATTTACGCAAGGCATTCTTAACCCGGGCCAGGAGCTTGCGCATGCTGATGGGTTTGACAATATAATCGTCCGCACCGAGCTCGAGGCCAAGCACTTCGTCAAATTCGCTGTCTTTTGCCGTCAGGAAAATGACCGGGATGTTTTGCGCGTTCGGATGTTTGCGAATTTCACGGAGAACCTCCAGGCCATCTTTGCCCGGAAGCATGATGTCCAGAATGATCAGGTCGGGCGACGCGGCGACGGCCTTTTCTATGGCCTCTTCTCCATCGTCCGCCGAGATCGTTTTATAGCCTTCCTGTTCGAGATTGTAGACGACCAGGTCCAGAATATCCTGTTCATCATCGACAACGAGAATTGTTTTTTCCATTACATCAACTCTTTAGTAATTGAGATATTGTTTCTTTCGATCTTTCAAGCCGATATCGAATTAGATCATCACGATGACTATCATTCACAGTAAGACCCCCTCTTTTTCGACAATACCCTTGAATGGTAAAACCGAATATTTTGGAGAATACCAATCCTGTTTTGAGCGAACAATACAACTCAAAATTTCGTCGGTCTCCAATTCTGTTTCATATAGACTGTCTCGAAGTTTTGTTATCAGGTTATTATCTACCGGCTGATCAACGAGTATTAATAAATCCCAATCTGAATCTTTGCTCGCTTCCCCACGAACCCTTGAACCATAAAGAATAATATCTGCATTTGGAACTATCGAGTGTACTTCTGTTCGTATTTTGTTTAGTAGAACTTGCGCATCAGATGGTTTCTTTTGCCACTCGCTAAATAGTCTCATGTTTTTTCCACAATGTCTGCAATATTTTATGGTTATGTTTTTGTAAATTAATATCCAATTTTGAATCAGGCAACACTTATGTTGCTACTGCTCTTGAATCAATTCCCTACCTCTCGCTTGGGCAAAGAGGTGGGTTTGAATTCCCACCCTACGAACTTAAGGAATTGACATGAAAAATTGCGTTGTAATCCTAGGTATCCTGCACGGATCAAAGTTAGGGCGAAATTTTCATCAAATCAAGCCTTTTAAGAACTTAACAATTTCTTAACATGAACTTAACAAAAAGTTAATTTTCGAACGGTACAATGTCTTAAAAATTGGCAGAAACTACCTGGAGAGAATAGCACAGCTTGAATGACTTCTTTTGTCACATTCTCGCCCGCGAAAAGATGGGGCTTTTCATCTTCGTCTCAGCCTGCGACCGACAAAACAATTCACTTCATTCCATACTCTCCGACAATGAAAATCTAAGAGGAACTAATGGAACTGTATTATTTCAGTATCGGGCTTTTGTTTGTTCTGGCAATCTCCGACCTGATGGTGGGGGTCGCCAATGACGCGGTCAATTTTTTAAACTCAGCCGTCGGCTCGAGAGTCGCCCCCCGCTGGGCGATCATGATCGTGGCCGGTTTGGGCATCATGGCCGGGGTGACCTTTTCAAGCGGTATGATGGAGGTCGCCAGAAAGGGGATTTTTAATCCCGATCATTTTGTGATGCCCGAGCTGCTGGTGATCTGTTTAGCCGTGGCGCTGACCGATCTCATTCTCCTCGATCTCTATAACACCTACGGGCTGCCCACCTCCACCACCGTATCGATCATTTTTGAGCTGCTCGGCGCCGCCATCGCCGTTTCGATGATTAAAATCCGGCATGCCGGACAAAGCCTCGCCGAGCTGGTCAACTATATCAACACGGCAAAAGCTCTCGCCATCATTTCGGGCATCCTCATTTCGATTGTGATTGCCTTTACGGTGGGTGCCATCGTCCAGTATATTACCCGGCTTATCTTTACCTTTCATTTCAAAAAACGACTCAAACGCTACGGAGCCCTATGGGGCGGTGTCGCATTGACCTTTATCACTTATTTCATTCTCATCAAAGGGGCCAAAGGCGCTTCCTTTATGTCCGAAGAGACCATAGCCTGGATTATGAGCCATACCGGAGTGATCCTTCTTATCAATTTTGCCTTTTGGGCTGTAGTGCTGCAATTGTTGCTATGGTTTACCAGGGTTCATATTTTAAAACCCATCGTCCTGATCGGAACCGGCGCCCTGGCCATGGCCTTTGCCGCCAACGATTTGGTCAACTTTATCGGTGTCCCGTTGGCGGGATTCAATGCTTTCAAGATTGCCGTGGCCGCCGGGGGTAACCCGGCGCTGGCCAACATGGCCGCATTGGCCGGCGAGGTTAAAACCCAGACCTGGATGCTTTTGTTTGCCGGAGCAGTGATGGTCGCTACGCTGTGGCTGTCGAAAAAGGCCCGGACGGTCACCAAAACCGAAGTCGACCTGGGCAGGCAAAGCGAAGAAGGAGACGAGCGATTCGAAGCCTCCTTTCTCTCACGGGTCATCGTGCGCATGGTGGTGTCGTTAGCCGGGTCTCTGCAAAAATTCATCCCCGGGCCGATTAAGAACGCCCTGGCAAAACGCTTCGATCAATCCGGATTTTTAAAAGATAAAGATGTTCGAAAACACCAGCCTTCCTTCGACCTGATCAGGGCATCGGTCAATCTCATGGTTGCCAGCGCTTTGATTTCTTTTGCGACCTCACTGAAGCTGCCGCTATCAACGACTTACGTGACCTTTATGGTGGCGATGGGCAGCTCCCTGTCGGATCGCGCCTGGGGCAGAGAAAGCGCCGTATACCGCGTCTCCGGCGTGCTGACCGTCATCGGCGGCTGGTTCTTTACGGCTTTCATGGCCTCTACGGTGGCCTTTATTGTCGCAATAATCATCTATTATTTAGAGGCTCCTGCCATCATTGTGCTGGGTTTTGCCACCATCTTTTTTCTTGTTCACACCCGCAAGATTCACAAAAAGCGGGAAAAAGACAGTGAAGAAGAAAAAGCCAAAGCACTCGCGGAGGCCCATGATGCCGAAAAGTCTCTCAGCCAGCGGATCGTTAATTATAATAACGCCATTTTGACATCATTGAATACCACTTTTAAGGGTTTGTTCGAAGAAAACCGCAAAACGCTCAGAAGCATAAAACAACAGGTTGACGACACAAAAAAAGAAGCCAGAAAGCTTGTGGCAAAAATTTTCAAGCTCATGCAGCAACCCCTTGCCGATGGCGGGCTGGAGCTAAGCCCGAAAGTGATCGGCTCCCTGCGCGAATCGAGCCGACACACCAAGGATTTGTACGACCTCTGCATGACGCACGTCGAAAACAAACATAAGGGATTATCGGATTGGCAAAAGCAGGAGCTTTCAACCGTTCACTCAAAAATTGAAAAATTGATAAAAAAAGTGAACGGCGTTATCGACAAGCGGGATAATAGATCGCTGGAAGAAGCAAATGCCTTGCACAAGACGATAAAAAGCGAGCTTGAGCTGTTAAACAAAGAACAAATCAAAAGAATCAAAAAAGACGACGTAAAAACGAGACAGGGACTGCTCTATTTGAATATCATCTCACACCTCTTACAGATTATCGATCAATCATGCGATTTGCTGGATGGGTACGATATATCGTTCACGTCAGCCAAACCGGTGTCTCGTAAAAAGTCCAAGAAGCGGGCATAGTAGAACGATTCCTAGCGTATATTGCAATGGTTGTAACCCTGACAGGGTTCGGAACCCTGTCAGGGTTTTTCTTAACAATTTCTTAACGGAAGCTTTACTTTGAAATAACAGTGGCACCGTAATATGGTGTTGTCATTTTACGGAGTATTCCGTATCCGGACAAAAAGGAGAGCTTGTTTCATAAACAGGTGTTTGATCCATCAAACACAAAACTAATCTTATGAGGTGAATGATGAATTCCAAACTCATCGGTGTTTTGGTACTAGCCTTGGTATGTTTCATTCACGAGGGCAGCTTTGCGCAACAGGTTATTGCGAAAAAATCTTCAAGCTGGACTGCGCTTGGCCGAATTCAAGTGCAGCATCTTTACAACACGGAGACAAACAGCGACGCCGACCGGACCAACAATGGATTTCGCATCCGCAGGGGCCGATTTCAGGTTTTGGGGATTGTCACCGATCAGATTTCCACCAATTTTCAAATGGAAGTCCGCGATAACAGCCCCCGCATCTTAGATGCCGAAGGAAAGCTGACCTTGTTCGACAACTTTTTTCTTCGCGTTGGCCAATTCAAAGTCCCGGTTTGGCGGGAAGAGTTGCGCTCATCCGGCAGCCTTTTGTTAGTGGAGCGAAGCGCCGTAGCCGAATTCCTGGTCGATTATAACCTGTCCGCCCGACAGATTGGCGTTGAATTCGGCGGCCATCTCGGCAAAACCGATTTTGCGGTGAATTATTCCAACGGTGCCGGTGAAGGCGGGCGTGAAGATGCCGGTCGGACAAAGAGTGATGTTATCAATAACGGCAAGCTGCTGAGTGGGCGAATTCTTATTCCCACCGGGGACATCTTTCAGATTGGCATTTCCGGCGCGGTAAATAATCTAGGCAAAAACACCCCAGGGTCTGATAACCGAGGCAATGTCTATGCTCTTGTTCCGGACTTTGGCATTTACCTGCCCGCAGGCCTGGACATCGAGGGCGGCCTGGCTTTGGGCGGCATGAGCAAAGACTTTACCGGTAAAGATGAGGATACCAAATTCACTCTTGCCGATGCAACCTGTCGCTGGAAAAGCAAGCTTTCAACATCCCGGAGCGCCCTGGCCGGCCTGGATGGCTGGGAATTGGCTGCCGGTATTTCCTACCTGGAGCCGGATAAAAACATCGATAATAACGAAGCCATGTATGTTCGCTTTGGCCCCGCTTTCTATTTCGGCAGCAACACGCGACTCCAGCTCAACGCCGAAATCGAGGACAGCAAGGCTGTTGATGAAACGGTCCTGCAAATTCGTTCGCAAATGACGATTAATTTCTAGCGATGCTGTGCCTCCCCGGCCCGTACCGATCCAGGACGGGCAAACCGACGAGAGCGAAACGATTGACGCCAAATTACTGATAAAGAGACTGGAATAATGGAATGATGG
>METF01000189.1:12587-12729 GCA_001771235.1 Candidatus Zhuqueibacterota bacterium RBG_16_48_16 | reverse complement strand
GTGATGGGGGAGGTCTGATTCGTGTTGAAAAGTGAGCGTGTAATACGTCACTCTTTAGTAGAGATGGCTGCATCCCTGGCTATTGCAGATGCGCTAAAAAGACAGATGATGTTGATTCACTATTCCCCTCTCCCTCGAGGGA
>METF01000189.1:8240-12360 GCA_001771235.1 Candidatus Zhuqueibacterota bacterium RBG_16_48_16 | reverse complement strand
AGCCAATTGCAAATTACATTGTCGATTTCTTTTGCGCTGAGAAAAAGTTGGTCATCGAGGTTGATGGGGAATATCACCTTTACACGAACGATAGTGACAAAGAGCGTCAGAGTTGGTTAGAGTCGCAGGGATATAAGGTTGTCCGGTATTGGAATGAGGATGTTTTAGAGAATTTTGAGGCTGTTGTACAGCACGTACAACTCGTTGCTGATGAATAGATACCCACCTCACCCTGACCCTCTCCCCCAAGGGGAGAGGAGACTGATTTCTCTGGCCTTTTTCAATCTGCTACAGCCGGGAATTCAAGTATACCCTTATCCATCTAAATTCAAAATTTGCCCGCGAGTGAGGCTTTATGTATTCGGTTTTTCACATGTTGACTTTTTGCCGCCTGTTGGTTAACTTTTCTGTGTAAATTTTTCAAAGCATTCAGGCCTAGTTCGATTGCCTTATGGCGGATAAAAAATGCATTCTCATAAAGACATTATCATGGATGAGATCCACAAAATTCGTGAAGACCTTTTCAAACAATACAATAATAGCGGGCTAGGCTTTAGCGAATGGCTCAAGTCTACGGAAAAAAGCCTTGAAATGAGTCTTGCAGAAGTGGGATTTAAAATTATAGACAAAAATGGCACTCATTATTTAGTAGAGAAATAATCGCATTGAATAGGAGTAGCATGGAAGAGCTTGTTGAAAAGATTGCCCTGTGCATCGAGCGCGGTAAAGTGAACAGGATGGCGCCTTATCCGCCTGACATGAACGGGCAGGACGGCGCAGATGAAATCGCCAGGGCGGCTGTCAAGGCAGGGGTTTCGCCCGATATTATTTTAAAGGGCAGCATGGCCGGCATGCAGCGCATCGGCGAGAAATTCAGCCGCAACGAGGCATTCATCCCCGAATTGCTGATGTCCGCCAAAGCGATGAATGCCGTCATGGAGCATTTAAAGCCATTTTTCCAGGCAGGCAAAGTCAAACACAAGGGTACGTTTATCATCGGCACGGTTGCCGGCGATCTTCATGATATCGGCAAAAAGCTGGTCGGTATGGTGGTAGAAGGCAACGGCTGGGATGTGGTCGATCTTGGCGTAGACGTATCGACGGAGAAATTTATGCAAGCGATTAAAGAGCACCCCGGCTGCACGGTTGGCATGAGCGCTCTATTAACAACAACAATGGTTAATATGGACAAGTCGATCAAGGCGATAAAAGATATCTATCCCGATATAAAGGTGCTGGTTGGTGGTGCGCCGCTGACCCGGGAATACGCCGATAAAATCAATGCCGATGGCTACGCTCGCGATCCGCAGGGGGCTGTGAGGCTTTTGGAGCGAGCGGTTGTTTAATACTTGGTTAGCGTCGTTCAAACGAAAGAGGTTCGTGCAAATATGAAAGCATAGTGAAGCGCTGAAAGAAGGGCATCGCAGTGAAATTGTAAGTATCGTGGTGCAACAAAAAGGCATCGTGGTGAAGACCAAACTATCATGCTATTCCGAACGTGTTTCACCCCCATTTTAAAAGCCGTAAAGGAAACAAAGTATCGTACAAGTAACAAGTATTGATATCCGCCTACAACTTTCGTAATTTGGATGCGAATGTGACTAAATTTTATCGGGAGAATTATTTATGACGACCGCCGAGCTGATTCCGGCCATGACCCAACGCATCGTGCTTGGCTTTAATCCATTGCGAGTGATCTTGTTCGGCTCGCAAGCTCGCGGCGATGCCGACCGGCAAAGTGATATCGATCTTTTGGTGGTTTTGCCACAAGTGGTGAACAAGCGTCAAACCACGGTTGAGATACGCCGGACACTGGCGGATTTTCCAATTGGCAAAGACATCATTGTTACCACGCCAGATGAAATCGCCCGGCGCGGCTATCTCGTCGGCACCGTGTTGCGTCCGGCACTGCGAGAGGGGAAGGTAATTTATGAACGAACCTGAGCACCTGGCTCTCGTACATCGCTGGTTGCGTTATGCGCGCGAAGATTTGCTGGCCGCCGAGGCGATGCTTGGTCAACAAAGCTTTTGGCCCCGCCATGCTTGTTGGCTGGCGCAACAAGCTGCCGAAAAAGCATTAAAAGCCGTGCTTGTCTATCTGCAAATTGATTTTCCCCGACGACATGACCTTGATGAGCAGCGGAATTTGATACCGGAGGGTTGGCAAGTCAAAGCAGATCATCGTGATTTGGCGACCTTGACAGAATGGGCTGTTGAGTCCCGTTATCCTGGCGATTGGTCAGATGCAACAGAAGATGAAGCACGCATTACCGTGCAGCAGGCACGCGCCGTTTGGAATTCAGTCAGTGCAGATTTCGCCCAACGCGGCATCGATGCGGAGCATGCTGCCTGATCTACCGCTTGGTCGGGTGAATCTTTGAGTGACGCAATATTTCTCAAGCGGAGCAGACGATGCGCTAACAGGCGGCTGCTGCGGACGGGCAAGCCGTGGCATGATTCTCATGATCGGGTAACTCCAGCGTCCCGTCTTCGATCAAATTTCGTCTTCTGCTTCCCCGCCGCAGAGCCGCCGCAGGTTAGCCAATAATAAAATGAGAAAATATGATTGATTTTGAATGGGACCCTCAAAAAGAAAAATCCAATATTAAAAAGCATAATATTGGATTTCGAGAAGCATGCACTATATTTATTGATCCATTAGGTATCACTATATTCGATCCGGATCATTCTATAGATGAGGATCGTTTTATCACAATTGGGACATCAAATCAAAATCGAATAATTATTGTTGCCCATACTGATCGTGGAAATCAAACCAGAATTATCAGTGCACGAGAATTAACCAGCGCGGAGCGCAGAGATTATGAAAACGAAATTAAGAAAAGAAAAACATGATGAACTTCGTCCTGAGTATAACCTCAAGGTTTTACTCAAAGATGGAGTCCAAGGCAAGTATTCAGAAAGATATAAAGAAGGGACCAATCTTATTTTACTTGCCCCGGATGTTGCTGAGGTTTTCTCAACCGAGGAGTCTGTAAATGAAGCCCTGCGGCTTGTTATCAAACTGACCAAGATACATTCCAGAGTGAGCAAATGATGACGTTCAAACAAAAATTATCACAAAACAAAGTCCTGGTCTCTGACGGAGCCTGGGGGACATTTTTGCATGCGAAAGGATTGCAGTCAGGAGAGTGTCCCGAGCTGTGGAATATCACCCATCCTGAGGAAGTGTTGGACATCGCCACCAGCTATATCCGGGCGGGCGCCGATATGATCGAGACCAACAGTTTCGGCGGCAGCCGTATCAAGCTCGGCCATTACGGTCTGGCGGTGCGCACCGCGGATCTCAATGAGGCGGCGGCACGCATTTCCCGCCAGGCGGCTGGCGAAGAAAAGCTCGTGCTCGGCTCGATTGGCCCTACCGGCAAAATGCTGCTGATGGGCGATGTGACCGAGGAGGAATTGTACCAGGCGTTTCAGGAGCAGGCCGTAGCGCTGCAAAAAGGTGGCGCTGATGCGCTTTGTATTGAGACCATGTCCGCATTGGACGAGGCCCTGCTGGCTGTAAAAGCTGGCGTAGAAAATACCGATCTGGCCATCATTGTCACCTTTACTTTTGAAAAGACGCTTCAGGGGGAATACCGCACCATGATGGGCCTGGCGCCCGGCGATGTCGTACAAGCCGTTATCGACGCCGGGGCTGATGTCATCGGTGCCAATTGCGGCAACGGCATGGAGCGGATGATTGACATTGTCCGCGAAATACGCAAAATCGACCGCGGTACGCCGTTGTTGGTGCACGCTAACGCCGGTACGCCGGTTATTCAGGATGGCAAGACCGTTTTCCCGGAATCGCCTGAACAAATGGCGCAATGGATCCCTCAATTGATCGATGCCGGGGCGAACATCATTGGCGGCTGTTGCGGAACCACGCCGGAGCACATCCGCCGCATTGCCCAAAAAGTCAGGGAACTGGCCGTTGATCGATAGCGCTGTCACAACGATGCAGGTCGCCTTTGAAGATTTGGCTGTTTCACCGGAGGCGATGGCATCGACATCGGGTTATCCGCCAGGACGGATTCCCGCTCATTTTTATGCAATGTTCGAAGAAGTGATGGAGGGCGCTGCCCTGCGCTGCCAGGCAGAGGGAGGTTATCGA
>METF01000189.1:6406-8056 GCA_001771235.1 Candidatus Zhuqueibacterota bacterium RBG_16_48_16 | reverse complement strand
ATTTGAAGGGCTACATGGTGGATGCTGTGGCTTCGGAGCTGGTCGAAGCGGCGATGAACCATATTCAGGATCGGTTGGCAGAGACGGTCGGAGCAGATGGAAGACATATCACCAATCGATTCAGCCCGGGCTACTGCTGCTGGCCGGTGTCCGAGCAGCATAAATTATTCTCATTGCTGCCACGCGGATTTTGCGGCATCACCCTGACGGAATCCGCATTAATGCTGCCCATCAAGTCGGTCAGCGGTATCATCGGCATCGGCCACAATGTGAGCAAGATGGACTATCCCTGCAAATTATGCGATATGCGGGATTGTATTTATCGTCGCAAACAGCAGCATGAAGCCGTTTGAATAGGAATAAAGTTGATACGATTGCGCAGATATTTTGTTAAAGAGTTACAGGTTTAATTCGACTTTTCGATTGCCGCATTTATCCAGTACTATAGCGAAAGTTTTTTACCGAATATCCTTTTTACAGGAGCCACAGAGCAAACGGAGTAATCACGGAGTTGATTTTTCTATTTTTTGTCTATCAATATGGATGGCCAGTTGAAGATTCAGGAGCATGAATATTTATATAACAGGAAATAGAACACGGATAACGCGGATTTGCACAGATTTGATCCGTGAAAATCTGTGTTATCTGTGTCATCCGCGTTCTATTTGAGCATAACTCATTTCAACGAGTCATTCGTATTATCAAAGCTTTTTTAAGGAATGCAATATGAAAGTAGGCATCATTGGCTCGGGGGTTGTAGCTAAAGCCCTGGGCAGCGGTTTTTTAAAGCACGGGCACCAGGTCATGCTGGGTACTCGCGATCCCGGCAAACTGGCCGACTGGGCGGCGCAAAATCCCGGCAGTCGCATCGGCAGCTTTGCCGAGGCAGCACAATTCGGCGAGCTGGTCGTTCTGGCGGTCAAGGGCACGGCGGCCGCGGAGGCACTGCGCGGCGCTGGCGAGGCAAACCTGGCGGCAAAGACCGTCATCGACACCACCAATCCCATCGCCGACGCACCGCCCACGAACGGCGTGCTAAAGTTCTTCACCAACCTCGACGACTCGCTGATGGAGCGGCTGCAGCGGCAGTTTCCACGCGCCCACTTTGTCAAAGCCTTTAATTCCGTTGGTAACGCGCTCATGGTCAATCCGCAGCTCAATGACGGCGTGCCGACCATGTTCATCTGCGGTAACGACGAGGCGGCGAAAAAGAGCGTGACCGGAATCCTTGATCAGCTCGGTTGGGAAACGGCAGACATGGGCAGAGCCGAAGCCGCCCGCGCCATCGAGCCGTTGTGTATGCTCTGGTGTATCCCCGGCCTGCTGCACAACCAATGGAGGCATGCTTTTAAACTGCTGACCTAGCAGTAGAGTGTTTTCTTCATTCGGCCAAACAATTACGATTTATAAAAGCACTTACTTTTTTTCTATACTGGAAACATATTAACTCGGAATAAAAAACGTGGAGGATTCAAAGTGAAGGACATGACCTTTCCAGTACCGACCTTACTGTGCACGAGCTTGATGATCCTGCTGATGATTTTTCAGGTGAATGCCCAGGACGTGCCATCGCAACAGCAGGTTTTGGACAAGATGCTCCTTGCCAACAGCTATTTTATGAACATCTGGACGGATCCGGGCGCGGACATT
>METF01000189.1:5952-6399 GCA_001771235.1 Candidatus Zhuqueibacterota bacterium RBG_16_48_16 | reverse complement strand
ATCGGGCACGGCCGAGCAACATCTGGACGCGGGCCACATACTATGAAGGATTGATGGCGCTGTACACCATCGATCCCAGGCAGGAATATTATGATTACGCCGTTCAATGGGGCGAAAGCCATAATTGGGCGCCGGCATACAACCGACCCACCCGCAATGCCGACAATCAAGCCTGTGGCCAGACTTATATCGATCTCTACCTGATCGACCCCAAGCCGGAAAGAGTTGCGCCGATCAAGCAATCGATAGATCAGATGGTGAACAGCGGCCAAAGTGACGACTGGTGGTGGATCGATGCCCTGCAAATGTCCATGCCGGTATTCGCCAGGCTGGGGGTTGTTTATGCCGATAACAAGTACTTTGAAAAGATGTTCGATCTATACAATTTCACCAAAACGTCCCACGGCGACAGCGGCCTCTACAATCGCGTCGATCATCTCTGGTGGC
>METF01000189.1:2166-5941 GCA_001771235.1 Candidatus Zhuqueibacterota bacterium RBG_16_48_16 | reverse complement strand
TTTGACCCGCCCTACAGGGAACCGAATGGGGAAGACTGCTACTGGTCCAGAGGCAACGGCTGGGTTTTCACCGCCCTGGCGCGGGTGCTGGACATCATGCCAGAGGAGGCACCTCACCGCGATGAATATCTGACCACTTTTAAAGAGATGGCGGCGGCCCTTCTGGCCCTACAACGAGCGGACGGCTTTTGGAATGTCAGTCTGCACGACCCGAATAATTTTGGCGGCAAGGAATTGACCGGGACCGGCTTTTTCACCTACGGCATGGCCTGGGGGATCAATAACGGCTTGCTGAGTGAAGAAGAATACAAACCGGCCGTCATCAATGCCTGGAATGGGATGGCCAATGATGCCCTGCATCCCAATGGATTTTTGGGCTACGTACAAGGTACGGGCAAAGAACCGTCATCGAGCCAGCCGGTGACATATACGTCTGTGCCGAATTTTGAGGATTTTGGTCTCGGCGCCTTTTTACTCGCCGGTAGTGAGGTTTATAAGTTGATCGACGAAACAACCGCGGTCGGTGACGCCACAGCCAGTCACTCGGTTTCAATACCCGCGCAGTTTATGCTCCATCCGGCTCATCCCAATCCGTTTAATTCAGAGACAACGATCACCTACATCCTTGCTGAGGAATCCGCAATCAGTCTGGCCGTCTATGATTCGCTGGGACATAGGGTGCATACGATTCTTCAAAATGCTCGGCAATCCGTGGGCGAACATAAAGTTAGCTGGCGCGGCGTGGATGACGAGGGGCAACAGGCGGCGAGCGGAATTTATATCGTTCGTTTACAGATTGGCCAGAAAATCAAAACGCAAAAAATCACATTGATCAGATAGGAATGCAGAAAATTACCACAAGCAACCTGAATAGGTAAAGCCGACTTTGACAACAGTCAATTTCTGTTCCAGTTGTGGTGCGGCTCCAACTGTGACCATCCTGGGTTCGTAAATTACCTGTCCGGTTTCAGGATCGACGCCCACTGGCACCGTGGTCTCGTATGTATAGGGGCTAAAAAAAGTCTCCATCTGGCGATAATCTATACTACCAAAAATCTCCAGATCATTCGACGGGCGAAAACTCAATGTTACCTGGGGATTCAAATTTGCCTTCTGTGTATCCTTTGCATTACTAACTCCTTCCCCCCAATGTATTTTTTGTCTGGGATACACGAATAGCTTTGTGGATAAGGTCAGATTGTCTGCCAAGCCCAGGTATCCTGCCCATCGGACGCTATATTCTCGATCAACGTAAATGCTTTTATATCCGTCGAACGAACTTTCAGTTCTGTCAGTGTTGGAGTAATAGTAAAGTGTCGTGATGTATTGTCCGCTCCGCAGAAATGGATTTTGATAACCGATAGGAACCACGCGATTGAGGTTTTGCACCTGTGCCAAGCCAGCGAGCACGCGATTGAGATCTTGCGCCTGCGCCAAGCCAGCAAGGATGAAGACGACAAAGATTCTGTTAAAGATTTTACATCTCATGATTTGTTCCTCCACATCGTTGTTACAAAGCCTATTTGATTGAGAATGTCTCTATTTTCCTGCTGTAATATGTGCATAGAAGCCATGCATGGATTTTCTCGGGTCGCTGGCCGTCTCTTTTAGCTGGATATAATAGTCAAGGCGATAATAGAAGCCAAAATTAAATCCCTTGCCCAGATGAATGGCAATGCCCACATCAGAGGCGATGTTCATGCAGACGATTTTTGTAATAGTTTCATATCTTGATGAAGAAAAATAATCCCAGGCAAGATAATCGGACGGCATTTCCGGATCGAAATCATCTTTTGTGGTTGTGGCTAGCCTGCCGAAGGATGTCGATAAGCACGCCACTCCATAGAGCCAAGTGCTTTTAACAGGGTGTTTGTATTCTGAGCCTATGCCATATAATGTGCCGGTTTTTTCGATTTTAAGCGGATGGGAAAAAGGTTTATTGATATAGACCTTGACGCCTTCCTCATCCAGGTGATCAAATATTGGTGCGATTGTATTGGCTCGGGTATTGAATTCACTATAGATGTTTTTAATGGTCACAAAGAATACATATTTGGGGGAATACGAGTAGCCCATTTTTAGATTGAAATCCACTATCGAGGGGAAAAGTTCTTCAATTTGTGAATTTTCACTAAAGGTGGGATGACGATATTCAGCGAACATAAATGAAGCGCCGAAATGATATTTCTTGAAGGAAAGAACAAATTCAAACATAGAGAGATCGATATTGTCATTTTTTGCGTTATGGAATCCGTCCACCAAACTATATGCAAGATGTTGGCCGGCAGAGATGCCACCAAGGAAACTCTTTTTCGGCTGACAAAGAATCTGAGCGTAAATAGACGAATCCGGAAAAACAAAAAATATCATCAAGCTAAAGATGAGCTTTTTCATGTTTCACTCCGACATGATGTTGAGGGGTAACCTTTTGCGTCAGAAACAATTTTAATCTCTTTTTCTACCCGCTGTCTACTCCGACTTGTGAACAATGGCGGTGTAGCCTGAAAAGACGACGCGAGCCTCATCAGATGAAAACGAAGCATTTGCCCCACGCGCAAGTCTTTTTCTACCCGTTCCGTCGCTATTAACGATGTAGATCATTTTCTCATCATAGTGTCGGTTATAAATCAGGATTTTCCTGCCGTCTTTGGAAAGATGAAATTCACAACTGTAAGAAACGTCACCGTCTAATTCGAGCATGCCGCTTCCGTCCGCATCCATAATCGCCACCGCCGGAGGATCGCCTCGTTTGAGATAGACCAATTTCCTTCCGTCGTCGGACACACACAGGGGATACATGGCCTTCGGATCAAGCACCGTTTGGATTTTCGTAGAAATGTTAAGAGAATACAAGCTCTCGCCAGCAATAAATAAGATTGTATGATCATCCGGCCCAAAATAGGGGTACCAGAAATAATAATCCGGATTCAGAGTCGCGGGATCATCAGCATGACTTAGGATTTGGATGAGAGTGTCTTTCTCCAGGTCATAATAGGATATGGATTGATCCCCGGTTTTTGCAGAGGTCGTCAAAACGATCTTCTTTCCGTCCACAGAAAAGGACGGCTGGCTTTCAGCCACGTCCGGTGAATGGGTGAGATTTCTAAAATTCGAGCCATCAAAGCCGACGATATATAAATCCGACACATTGTCGCCTTCTGCTCCTGTTATGGCCAGAAGAGAGCCATCGGGAGATAAAGCGGCTAGTCCAGGTCTTTGGATTGGCAATGAATAATTCTGTCGATCGGCGGCACTGTCGATGTCAATCAAGGAAAAGCTGTTGAGCCAGAGCGCCAGTATTTTCTCGTCATTGGCAACAAAATATAACGCAGCAGTTCCAAATCCATCCTCTATCAATGTCTTGGCATTTTCGCCGTTTACATCCATAATACGCAACGGATATTTCTCTTCAACCCAGCCCTCGGTATCGGTGGAGAAATCGCAGTGGATGAGTATGAGCAAAACAACGCCCAATGCCAGTATCAACAGCTTATGTATTGTTTTCATCGTGGGTGCTTTCGTCCCGTCTCAAGCTTGTTCCTCACCTCGCGCTTGATCCGCGCCGCGAGGACATCTTTATGTTCGCTGATAAACTTTTGCACGGCGTCAGGATCGTGCGCAACAAGTCGCCTCAATGCCCAGGACATGGCTTTCACCACCATGTCATCTTTGTCCGCCACCAGCAGGCGACACACCGCAAGCGTGCGGAGCGTATCGCCCTTACCGCCAAAGGATGGGGAGTTGAGCACCACCGTGCAAACCAACGCCGTGCGCC
>METF01000189.1:0-2129 GCA_001771235.1 Candidatus Zhuqueibacterota bacterium RBG_16_48_16 | reverse complement strand
CCCTTACCGCCAAAGGATGGGGAGTTGAGCACCACCGTGCAAACCAACGCCGTGCGCCGCAACCAGCGATCCGGTGAGCAAGCCCATTGATAAATTAACTCATCCGGGATTTGGTCGTTCATCCAGGCCGGCCCGGCAAGGTAGCCGGCGAAAGCATCGACGGCGCCCCAACTGTTCAAGTCGCATCCAAATTCTGTGATTTCAGCTTCTCCTATGCTACGGAGGGCCGCATCGTGATGGTAAATCAATTCGAAAGCGACCCATCGATTATTATACCTGCTGACAATTCCTCTTGCCACAGCCAGAACGAATCTTGCGGGAGCATCTCTGAGTTTTTTGCTATAGGTGCGGCGGATGGCGCGGATATGCGGCGTATCCTGAATCGGTAGCAGCCCTATCTCGTTAGAGATCGCCGCGGCAATCTTTTGGGCATCAAATTGTGCAGCAGCTTTGTCCATAGTCTTTGCTCCATATATAACAATTGCGCTGTAAAACCACGTCCGCCAAAAATCAAAATTAATTTTTTGCGTTTCAGTGATAAAGGTGGTATTTTTACAAGTTCGAGATTCTGAATTGGCTTTTAAACATTGTGCAATCCTTTTTGCCGAGATGGTGGATTTAATTTAAAGAATTAAAAGTAGATTTGGAGAGATTTTTTTCAAACTTATGGAGGTTGGTATGAAGAAGAAAATGACTTATTTGCTCCTCGGATTGCTCTTTGCCGGTTGCGCTTCTAATATCGCTTCTCTCCGAATTGTTCGGTGGTTTCATGAACGGTGAAAGCCAACAGAATACTCCACTTACTTACCCGGGCATAAAGCAAACATTTGTCTTGTTGCTGATCTTTCTCGGTTTTCAAATCGCTTCTGCTCTTTTGATACTGGTTACACTCTCTTTTGTGTTCAAGATCGATGCGAATCACCCGGTGCAGTTTTTCATCATTTATATTGTCACCATGATTCTGACCATCGGCTATGCCTGGCTGCGCAAATCAAAAATCGAAGGCAGCGTTCGCTGGCCAATGCAAAAAGTACCCTTTGTGATTTTCCCGCTTCTTTTCATTGTATCCATCGCCGTTATCATCGTCACCGATCCACTGGTCAGTCTCATTCCCATGCCGGAATTCATTTACCGGCTTTTTTTTGAAAAACTGGCCGAGAAGAGTTTTTTTACCTGGGGGCTGCTGGTTTTTGCCGGGCCTGTCCTGGAGGAGATGTTATTCCGCGGTATCATATTGGATGGATTCTTAAAAAGATATTCCGCCCGCAAAGCCGTTGTCTGGTCGAGCACCTTTTTTGGCATTTACCACCTCAATCCCTGGCAATTTATATCGGCTTTTTTCATCGGCCTGTTGCTGGGATGGGTCTTTGTCAAAACGCGCTCGCTTGTGTCTGCAATATTTATCCATGTCAGTGTCAATCTCTTCTCCTATTTGACCGTCCTCTATCTTGTGAATAGAAATAAGGATATTTTTTTGGATGGTCAATTTTACGGCGGCACGACGCAGTTCATTCTCGCTGTTGCCATCAGCCTGGTCTCATTGATAGTCATTCTGCCGGTTTTAAACAAAATCCTGTCTTGCGATTCTTGATGAGAATATTATATTCATATTGCGCATGTAGACGTAAAATAGAATGATATTTTTCGATAGAGTATCAGGCTCTTAATAGCTGCAAAGTCACAAAAACGAGGTCCCAGCTCAATAATGACAAAGCGCGTCAATTTCTTGCCGAGCGGGAGCAGCGGCAGCGAGAAATCCAGCGTTAAAAGTTTTTGCGGGCACGGAAGGATGCTATGGCAATTATCGCTTTCATTATCGAAAAATACAAGCCGAAAGGTAACCCATGTTCTTTCCCGAAGAGTTGGACGATAAACTGTTTCGGTTGTTTGTACAGCGGACGCTCCACCAGGCCAAAAACAATCTCGTGCTTTCCAATGTTGAAAAAGAGCTGGTGTACCTGATTGAGCAGCATCCGGATACGGGCATTGAATTAGGCAAAACCGTGCTCGACGCCCAGCGCTCTTATGGCGAAATGGAATATAATCCATTCGTCATTTTATTCACCTTGTGGCAAGTGCATAATCAGCTCAAGGACGATAATCCCCCGGGCATCAGGGCGCTGGCGGAT
>METF01000188.1:24902-26251 GCA_001771235.1 Candidatus Zhuqueibacterota bacterium RBG_16_48_16 | reverse complement strand
GCCATGATCCGAGCACACTATCACGGTGGTCCGTTCGTCTGTTTTTGCCAGGTACTTTCCGATCTCGGCATCGATCCACATAGCGTATTTCTCGATGACTTGTCCAAAAAACGCAACGTCCTCGGGCGAAGTGCCGGGGAAAAGCTGCGGCTGTTTATAGCGGGTAAATGCGTGTCCCACCGTATCCAGGGCGTAAAAATAGACGGCAAAAAAATCATAGTCATGCTCATCCATCAGGCGGAGGCCGAGCCGACTTCTGAATTCATCTTCATAAAAGCTTTTAACAAGATTGCGCACCAGATCGTTTTTTAAATAAAGGGCCGTCCCCTTTTGATATGTCCGTTCGTAATCCGGCTCGAAGGGAAAAGAGGTAAAGTAACGCACATCCTCTTCTGCGGGATGTTGGACGCGAGCTATAAAGCTATCCACCTGGCTTTCGCTCAGCAATTCCTGCGGGAACCATCGTTGCGGCAAAGAAGGATCGTCGAAACGGTCGCTCAAGTAATCGCCGTTGATCATCTCGGCTGGCCAGGTCATCCAAAATCCGATGACCCCAGCCTCGAAACCGGCGTCCGTGGCGATGTTCCACAAGGCCTTTTCTTTTCGAAACAGCCGGTTAAAAGGCAAGGTTTTCAAGCCAAGCAGCTTTTCTACATTCTTGCGCGCCGGCATGAATGAAGGCAATAGCGGATAGCGAAAGGGATGCGAGATGAGGGGGACATCGGTATAGACAAAATCCTTTATGCCGTGCTTTCGTGGCGTCTTGCCGGTAAAAATGCTGTTCCAAATAGCCGCGCTTTTTATACCGTGCGTTATGGTATTGGCGAATGGGTTGTACATGGATATAAGGGTCGGCAGCGGCCCGGAAGCGCCCTCTTTTATCAGTCTCTCAAAATTGGGCAATTTACCTTGTTCCATGAGTGGCGTGAGAAGCTGGAAATCCGCCGCATCGACGCCAAGAAAAAGGATTTTTGTTTTTGGTTGGTAGACCTTTGTCAAGGGTGAATCGTTGATTGTTTTTCTGCCAGCAAACAACGATATGATCGCCAGAACGATAAAGAGAATTATAACATAATTCGGCAGCCAGACATAGACCTTGCATAAAATTCCGTTCCTGTTTAAAAAAGAACGCGATTGTATTTTGGCAATTATCTTGTCCAGAAAAACCGCAACACCGACGGAAATGAGCAAAAGAGCCATCCCACCCAAAATCGACTTGAAGCCGATGAGCAAAACCGGCCTGTTGAGAAACAGCCAGGTCCACCAGAGCAAAGGAAACAGCACCAGGGCGAAACCCGAAAGGCGAACGGCGTAGAGCGATTTCCCCACCGCATTTTGTTTTTTGGCCA
>METF01000188.1:21655-24853 GCA_001771235.1 Candidatus Zhuqueibacterota bacterium RBG_16_48_16 | reverse complement strand
GACCACCGCCAGGATACTTATTGCCAGGATGAACAACCAGGCATCCAGCGGATAAGGCAGCAGATCGCCCATTCCGGCAAGCAGCACACCCCATAAAAAGCCTCCAACCAAACCGGCCCTTATCCCGTATTTTAGTACCTGTCTCCGGTAAGCCGGTTGAGGATTATTCGTCGCAACCGTCATTTCTCTTTCCTTTTAATATCTTAAAAATCAATTTTTGTGCAAATATGGCAAAAGTTATATTCTGAAAAATTTAACCACGAATTTTCACGAATTAAACAAAGTTCACGAATTTGTACATTAAGGTTAATCTTAATTCGTGCAAATTCGCGTGTAATTGGTGCAAATTCGTGGTTGTATTTTATTGGGTTCCGGTTTATCCTGGTTAGGAATTTCCACACTGCAAATGGGCTTGGGTTGTCAGTCTGTATTTCTCCCGATCCTTGATCAAGCCGTACCATTGGCCGCAGCCGTAGGCGATGTGGGTACAAATGTATAATAGAAAAAGATCAAACACAAAGGTGATTTTCCCGGCTCTTGCACACTCGCCCAAACTCACCAGGAAGATAATAGCGAAATAGAATAGCGGTGCGTAAAATAACGGCGAATAGCCGATGAAAAATAATGTCAGCAAGGAAGGGATCAGCAAAAGCGGCAACAGCAGCGCCAGCTCGATTTTCTGTCTATGTTTGCGGTAAAGCCACATCCGCCCCTTGCCGTAGGTGAACATATTTTTATTCCATTTGCCCAGGTTCGGGCGCAAGAAATGTGTCACTGGTGCATCTTTTAAGTAATAGTAATAAAAATTTTTTCCCTGGAATCGATAGCTCAGGTCCTGGTCCTCGCCAATATTGCCAAAGGTGATATCAAAGGCGCCGATCTCCGCCAGGCGCTGTTTATCGATCAGCACATTGACCGTGGGGATATGCTTCACCGGCCTGTCACCATCGAATCGCCTGCCCTGTACCGAGCCGTGGCTGCCAAGGTAAGTATTTAAAAAGACATGCAAAACATCATAAAAGCGCAAAGAGCCTGCCGGGGGTACGTTGGAGCCGCCGACAGCGACAACACGGGGATCGAGGGCATGATATTTTTGATAGCCGACGACCAGAGCTTCCAGCCAGTGCGGCGGAGCGGCACAATCCGCATCGATAAAAGCGACCAGATCGTGGCGGGCATTTTGGACGCCGAGGTTGCGGCTGCCGGCAATGCCTTTGACGGGATTCAGGATAAAATGAACAAAGCCGTATTGATTCTCGAATTGCCGGATAATGTCCCGGGTTCCATCATCCGAACCGTTATCGACACATAGGATTTCATAATATTGAGAAGGATAGGTTTGATTTATTAAAGCAGACAGGCAGCGCTCGATGTTCATCCTCTCGTTATAACAAACCACAACCACTGACACGTTGAGCATCCAAAACCTCGAATCGGGGGAAGCGTGAAAATGATATATGCGAATAGGGGATGTATTCCTTTTTATGTTGTTACGGGGAAGCTATTGGCTGCTGGTTGCTGGTTACTGGTCATCCGGTTTTAGCCAATAGCCATCGTTCTATTACACTTTTACACTTTTATACTACCTAAATAAAGCAGTTTTTTAGCTGGTGGGGTTCGGAGTTCTAGCTTTAGCTTGCTTGGGGGGATGGGGCACGCTAAAGCGTGAACACCGAATAAACACCTATGAGTTAGTGTCCGAACGAAAACTACTTATTTAAAAATTTGCTGTCATTGCGAGGCGTTTTTTGCCGAAGCAATCTCCTGAAAAGTAAGGGGATTGCTTCGCTTCAATAAAGCCTATCGAACAGGAAATGACTTATTTCCTCCGCTCGCAAAGACAGTTTTCTTTTATTTCGCTAGTTTTCGTTCAGACACTTGTTAGTCAATCTCTGGCTGAATCGCTCAATTCAGGTAAAATTATGTTTGCTACTTCAGCCGCACGATATAGCCGCCGATGGCCAGCTCGTGGACACAGCCCCAGATCAGGTGTTCAATCGCTTCCGAAGGGCGGTGCACGATCGGCAGGCCGTGTTTGTTAAAGCTGGTGTTGAGAATGACCGGAACGCCTGTCTTTTCATAAAATTTGCTGATCGTTTCATAATAGAGCGGATTGTCCGGTCGAACGCTGTGGACGCGCGCGGTGTTGTCCACATGGATGGCGGCGCTGATGTCCGATTCTTTACCCTTGACCACGTCGAAAGCAAGGGTCATGAAGGGCGTGCTGGTAAAATTTCTAAAATAAAGGTGGCCCTTATCTTCCATACAACTGGGCGCAAACGGCATGAACCAGTCGCGGCTTTTCATTTTGCTGTTGATCACTTCGCGCGTTTCCGGATTGCGCGGATCGGCAAGCACGCTGCGGCGGCCGAGTGCACGGGGCCCCCACTCCTCCCTTCCCTGGAACCAGCCGACCACTTTTCCTTCCGTAAGGGCATTGGCAACATAGGCGGGCAGCTCGCCATCCAGCTCTTCCCACTCGACCCTGTCGCTATGCTGGCGCAAAGCCGACAAAATCTCTTCGTTGCTGTATTCTTTGCCTAAATTTGAGTCCATGAGATTCAGCACGGTTTTCTCGCCGGTCTTTTCATGGTAAAGCTCCAGAGCCGAGCCGATGGCTGTGCCGCCGTCGCTGGCGTGCGGATGGACGAAAACCGCATCGATGTACGGCAGCTCCAGGATAAGCTTGTTGACCTTGACGTTTAAAAAGGTTCCGCCCGCCAGGGCGACCCTGGCAAATGCCATTCTCTTATGCAGGCCGTCGATGTAGCCGAGGATGCGTTCTTCCAAAAGCCGTTGTGCTGCGGCAGCGACGTGCTCCATGCCGTACTGCTTTATCAGCCGCATGATTCTGCGGCCGCTATGGGTCTTTATTAAAACAGACTCGCGCGGAACCATGACGTAATCGATCCAGTATTTGTAGCCGATCCATTCGCCATCCCGGTATTCGAAAACCATGTCCCTGACCTGGCCATAGCATTTGGCCGGATCGCCATAGGCCGCCAGGCCCATAGTTTTTCCCTCGCCATCCATATATTTCAAACCAAGACATTGGGTGAAAGCCGAATACCAGAGCGCCGTGGCGTAGAGCGGAATTTCTTCCACCAGCTCCATTTTGCCGTCGGCGCAGCGGTAAATCTGCCCGGCAATGTTTTTCCCGGCCGCATTCGGTCCGAATCCGTCCATGCTGATCGTCAG
>METF01000188.1:4203-21543 GCA_001771235.1 Candidatus Zhuqueibacterota bacterium RBG_16_48_16 | reverse complement strand
ATATTGGGAAAAAGATACCGCATCAGGCCCCAGAAATTATGTCCGACCAGGCCCAACACGGAGCGGGGCAAATCCAGAAAATTTCGACAAAACAAATCGCCGTAAAATGATGAATGCGGATAACCGACTGCGAAATAATCAATATCCTCAATTTTTATGCCGGTATAATCGAGCGCCGCCTCGAGAGAATTCTGCGGAAAGGCCATGTCATATTTTATTCGGGTAAACCGCTCTTCGGAGGTGGCGAACAAAATGTTTCCATCTTTGACGAGTGCAACACTGCTGTTGTGATGCGCACCGGCAATGTCGTTCATTCCCATTATGATCATATAGAATTCCTTCCTGGTCGAATAGCTTGAAAAATTGTAGCTGTTTAGCTCGTACTAAAGCGAAAGTTTTTTACAACCACAAGCAGATTTTTCCTAATTATTGCTAGCGCGCTGATTCGTTTGGACCAAAACTTTTTTGTGACCAATCCATTTGCGCGCTGCCGGTCCCGGTAGGGACATGATGTTTGTAGTAACCAACAAGCTAAAAGCCTCCGTCCCGCTAGGGACGCGATGTTTAAAAATAGTAAAGGGCTTAAAATGATTCATAGTTTGGCAGTAATCAACATCCAGCAGTTTCTATAAACATCTCGTCCCTACCGGGACTGGAATTATGGTTTTTTCGGTTTCTACAAACATTTGGTCCCTACGGGACAGAAATAATGGATTATGCGGTTTATACAAACATTTTGTGCCGTTAGCACAAAATATTTGTAGCCAATCTCGTTGTGGTTTTATTTTGTCTTTTAAAATCCTGAGAGCAAAGTCTCTTGTCTTGTGCAAAGTTTCGCCGTAGTACTAGACTCTTGCCACAAATTAAACGATCGCAGAACCACACCCGGTCAATCCAATTCGTTCACCCGAACGTCCTGCGGCCGGACTTTGATGCCGAGCATGCTCAGGAAAAAAGATGAAAAAATAATCTGCGTTCCGATAATGATAAAAGTGGAGCCAAACAGCGCCATGCGGATTTCATTCAGCGGCCCAAAGTCATTGGCGATCCACTTGATAAGAATATACAAATCGGTTGAAAATCCCAACAAAAAAACAAGCACACCGGCAACCAGGCCACGCTCCAGGTTGAACAGTTTGAATGCCTTTTTCATATTGCTGTCTTCCGGGCGGAAATTATGGGTGACGGCATAAATCCTGGCATATACGCCCATATTGATGAGCTGAAATCCCAGGATAGCCATCAGGCTGCCCAGCACCATGATGTGCAGGTCGAACAGAACGCCGGCAATTTTTATCGGTCCCGGCAGGAGCGCAAAAAGCAGAACAAAGCCGATAATAAAAATGATAGTGCCCGGCCACAGGTACAGATGGGTGGGACTGTGCACCAGCATAAATCGCAAATGGCGCCAGCCATCGCGGAAAGAGCGGAGATGCGGCGGCCGGCTGCGGCCATCCGGGTGCAGGGTGATGGGGATCTCGACCGTGCGCAGGCCCAACCGAGCGGATTTGATCACCATTTCCGAGGCGAATTCCATGCCCGTTGTTTGCAGGTTCATTTTTTGATAGGCCGCCCTGGTAAAAGCACGCATGCCGCAATGGGCGTCGGAAATGCCGGAACGATACATAAAATTTAAAATCCAGGTCAATACGGGATTGCCGACGTAACGATGCAGCCAGGGCATGGCGCCCTTTTCGATCCGGCCTTTCAAACGGCTGCCGATGACAAAATCAGCGCCGTCAGCCAGGGGGCCGACGAACCGTTCGATGTCGTTAAAGTCGTAGGAATCATCCGAATCACCGATGATGATATAATCGCCCAGCGCCGCCGAAATGCCCGCGCGGTAAGCATTGCCGTAGCCGCGCTCCTCTTCAATGACGACTCGTGCTCCCAGGGATGTGGCGATCTCCACCGACCCATCGGTAGAGCCGTTATCCGCGACTATAATCTCACTGTCATAGGACATCCTGGCCAAAGAATTCCGGGCCTTGCGTATGCAAGTGGCCAGGGTTTCCTTTTCGTTGAGACAGGGCATGACGACGGATATTTTGGGCGGCAAAGCCAATCTCCTTTTCTACCTCCGTATTAAATAAAAAATGCCAATGACTTGGCAATTCAACAAATGAACGTCGCAAGAACTAACAATATTTTTCCTAACCTGTACAAGCCAGAACCAGGATGGAACACGGATTTAACGGATGAAACGGATTCGGACGGATTTCTTTTGGGGGGTACAGTCGTAATCTTGAAAAAATTGGAACTATCTAGCCCACGAAACACACAAAAAACTCTAAAGAAAACATCCGGCAAATTTTTAGTTTATTTAGCGTGTTTCGTGGGCCTGGTAGCCGCAGGAATCTGATCTTAAACGAAATGTTCCTCATAATCACCTTGAAACTAAAGTACAAATCCGTATTGATCCGTTCTATCCGTTTCATCCGTGTTCTATTCTAATATTCTTGCTCAAAAATGGCATAATTTGACTCTTGATCTCTATTGGCCCGTGGCTTTGAGCATAATGGGAAATGTCTTGAGCATAATTTTCAGATCAAGCCCTAACGACCATCGGTCGATATACTCGAGATCGAGCTTCATCCATTCCTGAAAACGCACCTTATGCCTGCCGTTAACCTGCCACAAACAAGTCAAGCCGGGCCGCATGCTGAACCGGCGTTTTTGCCACCGCTCGTCAATGCCCATCACGTCGCGCAACGGCAGGGGCCGCGGCCCGACCAGGCTCATCTCTCCCTGCAGGACGTTGAAGAGCTGCGGCAGCTCATCCAGACTCGTCTTGCGAAGCCATTTGCCTATTCTTGTAATTCTCGGATCGTTTTCAATCTTGAACGCCGGGCCATCCGCCTGGTTCATGTGCTCGAGATCAGCCAGCAGCGTTTCGGCATTTTCGACCATGGTTCTGAATTTTATCATTTTGAACAGTCGGCGGTTAAAGCCCACTCGCTCCTGGGTAAAAAAGACCGGCCCATTTGAGGAGACCTTGATCAGAAAAGCGATAAATGTAAGAAGCGGGGCAAAGAGAATCAACGCAAGAGTGGATAAGATGATATCCATGGTTCTTTTGATCCATAGCTGCTCGAGCTGGTTTTCCGAGCCTGAATACATGGTAAGCATGGGAATTCCGTTCAACGAAAACGCCGATGATTTGCCCGTCGTCAATTCAAACCAGTCGGAGGGAACGCGGCAGACAATGCCGAGCTCCTGGCATATATGCGCGATCTTTCGAATCTTTTCATAATACGATTTTATCGGCAGGCAGATAAAGACTTCATCAACGACTTGTTCATCAATAAGCCGGGGGAATTCATCCAGACCGCACAGTCTCTTCGCTGTCGGTAAAGCTTTTCCCTGAACGGTGTCAAAATAGTCGTCAACAAATCCCAACAACTGGTAGCCAAGCTCGGAACGACTCATGACCTTCTGTGCGACATCCAAGGCCCTGGGGCCGCTGCCGACAAAAACGACCTTACGCAAATTCCTGCCGTGGGTGCGCAGATAAACGAGATACTCCCGCACCGCCGTTCTGGCCACAATCGTCAAGACCAGGCAGCTTGCCCAGAATGTGAGCAATACTTCATTACCGACATTTCTGCGCGATGTGAGAAAACTGATCGCAGCAAAAAACATCACGCTGATGCTGACGGCCTTGAAAATATCCCACCACTCGCGAAAACGGTTGCCCAATCGCCTGACTTCATAAAGTCCGAAAAAGGCAAACAGCCTGTTCCAGGCGATGCCGAGCATGAAAAATGCAATGATGTTGATTAATTTGATTTTTAAGGATAAAAAGTCGAGCAACTCGGATGGGTATTCTTCAGGCGCATGCAGATACAGGGAAGTAAAAAAAGTGACGGCCATGACGAGAATGTCAAGCACTCTGGTCCCCTTTGCTAAAACTTTTTTCCTTAACTGGATCATCCGTATACCCTGTTAAAAGCGACACTCAGAAAAAATAGAAATCCCGTCCTCATCCGTTTTAGCCTGCATAATTTATAAATTGATTGAATGTGCGTCGCACATTTGTCACTTTTTGTGAATTATTCAGGTCAGGCATGGATTAGCCGGATGCCTGATGGGGATCATCGTTTTTATGTAGTTCCGTGAGATTTCGGTTTATTTACCTTCCTTTTCCTGGGGTTCGCTTGCAGCTCTTCTTTTTGGGAATAGTAAGTATAGTAATAATTATAGTCGCCGTAGAGATTTCGCTCTTTGACATTATTCAATATGGCGCCGAGCAGATTGACGCCGCCTCGACTCAAAAGGCTTTTGGCCTTCTGGATGATCTCTTTATCATTCCTGCCGGATTCGAGCACCAAGGCAACGCCGTCCACAATAGGCGCCAGCACGGCAGCGTCGGTCACAGCGATGACCGGGGGGGCATCGATAATGACAAAATCATAACGCTCCTTGACCAGCACAAGAAGATCTTTCATCGTTTCGCTGGCCAGCATTTCCGACGGATTCGACGGCAGCTCGCCGCAGGTGAGAACATCCAGGCCACGAATATTTGTCGGCTGCACGGCTTCCGAAAGCGCCAGATCGAGCGAAGCGATATCCTGAACCGTTTTCTTTGCCTTCACCGAAGCCTGGCCCATCGGGCCTTTGCTGCTCTCAATATCTTCATCATCCTCCCGGACAACCACGCCGTTGAAACTCCTGAATTGGCTTTTATGAAAAAAATAGGATAAAATATTCGCCAATCCCGGCTCGCGATGCAAGCCGAAAAATCGATGAATGGTCGGTTTGCGCAAGTCGGCATCGATGACCAAAGTTCTCAAACCCATTTGCGCCGTGGCTACGGCAAGATTGGCAACGGTGGTGGACTTGCCCTCGCGGGGTCCGGAGCTGGTGAGTAAAACGATTCTAAAATTTTCAGCCAAATTGGAGAATTGCAGGTTGGTTCGCAAGGTGCGATAGGCCTCGGAGGCCGGCGATGCTGGCGCCGCGTAGGTAATAAGCTGCCGTGAAGGCTCCCGGTAACTTCTGTCCTCGTATTCTTCGGCAACTGTTTCCCTGGCTCTGGATTTCAAATTGGGAATTGAGCCGAGAATTGTCAATCCGGTTTTTTTCTCCACCTCATCAGGTGTTTTGATCGAGACATCCAGTGTTTCCATGAAAAACGCCAGCCCCAAACCCATAGTCAGGCCGAGAACCATACCAATGGCGAGATTGAGGCGTTTTTTGGGATAAATGGGCGATCGGGGCAGCTCGGCCCGGTCGATGACGCGCATGTTGCCAAGCTTTTCCGCTTCCGAAATCCGCGCTTCTTCTCTTCGCTGCGACAACATGATAAAAATGCTGTTTGCCAATTCCTTCTCGCGAGTCAGTCGCGCCAACTGGTACTCCTTGCTGGGCAAATTCCGTAGTTTCGCTTCATAATTGTCGACAGTAGACGCCAGGGATTCTTGCTGCGTTCGCAGCGTTTCGATCTCCAGCTCGAGGTTGAATTTTTCCTCAAAAAGCAGCGACATCTGTGACAGAGGGTCGATCACGTTATCCATTGCGGCAATCTTGATAGCTTCCGCCGTGAGCTCATTGCGAATTCGCTCCATATCAGCGCGCATGGATTGCAGCTTGGGATTGGAATCCGGCACGCCCTGGAGGGTCATCCGGATGAGGTCTGCCTGCAGGTTTTTCAAATCTTCTTTCAATTGCTGGACGAGCGGCGTAGAAACATCGGTAATCGAGGGAACCAGCGTCTGCCTTTGCGAGGCGATCTTTTCGATTACGGTCTTTAGTCTTTCCTGGGTTTTATTCAGATTCGCCTTTGTTTCCTGGTAAAGGGCATCGATTTGCGTAATTCGCCGGAGAACTTCTTCAACCTCTTTATCCAGCGACGTGACGCGGTTGACCTCCTTAAAATCGCGTAATGCGCTTTCAGCCTCTTCGAGCTTGTTTGAATAATTTTCCCGCTGCTCTTCGATAAAAGAGCGAACGCCGCTCACTTCCTGCTGCCTGATGCGAAGGTTCCTTTTTTCCAGCACATCGCAAACAGTATTGGCGATGACCATAGCGGCATAATTGTCGTTAGCGCGCACCTTGATTTGAATGATGTCCGACTCCGCTGCGGGCGATGCTTGAATGTTTTTGCGAATCTTCGCCGCATAAAAAGTCCGCCGATCGAATTTCTCGTTTGTTTTTTTCGGCAGAGGCATTTCTTTCAACACTTCCTGCGGAAGCTCGGATACGACCTCGAGGGCAACAGAGCGGCTCTTGATCTCCTGGATGTGGTTTAGCAGCGATTCCTTACCCGCATATTCGAACGGATTGGCTGCGCTGATCGGTAAACGCGATTTCTCGTATATAATTGTGGTTATCGCCTCGTATGTCGGAGTGGCCGTCCTGTTGTATATGGCAATTGGCCCCAGCACGGCTATCAAACATGCGATGATATACCAGCCGCGCCTCAGCAAAATATTCCAAAAAGAATGAACGGGAGACAGGTCTTTTTCGACCGGCTGCATACTCGATGTTCTCCTCTAGGTTGAATTAATTCTGTGCTCTTAAATACCACACATAAACGCTGGTAATGATAGCAAGCTCATGTGCCACACTGACGATCTCCCGCCATGTTCGCCAGGCATTGCGGGGAACGTAAATAATATCACCCGGCTGCATCACCGGCGGAGGATTGAAGCCGCTTTTGTTTTTCAAATAGTCGGACAAGTCGTAGCGAAACACCCTGCTTGAAAAATTGTCAGACAGAGATTTTTCCAGGTTTTCCTCATTGATTCGGCCCGAGCGGGATTCGCTGACGATTTTTTTCAGGTCTTCTTTCCCTAATCGTAGCGTATTCATCTGGCGTGTCAAGCGAATCTTGGACAAATTGGAATAGACCGTTGGTCCGCCAGCTTTCGATATGAGCTCCAGGACATTGGTGTTATAAGGCACCAGGTATTCGCCGGGTTTGCTCACCTCGCCCCACACATGGACTTTCATCTGTAATCCTTCTTCATCTCCCAAAATGTAGCCGCTCTGTTGTCCCACCTCCTGCGACGCCAGGGGTGTTGACAAGAGAAAAGATAAAAGCCCGAAAAGCATTCCTGCAGTTTGGGAATTTGAAAAGGGAAAGAAAAATCTTATTTTATCCGTTGATCGATTCATCAAAAGAAAAATCCCAATTTATCACCAGTGGCTGACAATTCACCAATTGAATACCAATCATTTTATTTTTAAAATGACCGTGTCATTCAGGAGGAATCGTCGATTCTATGCAATATGCCGATAAGAACAAAAATCCCTTCTGAATGACATGAAAAGCTATGCTATAGTTCCAGGCTGGTTATTTAATGCAATTGCTATGCCACAATACATAGCGCAATTTATTGAATTTGCAGAAATACATCCCCCTGTTTTTATAATCATTAATAACAAAAAATTTCCGAACAAGGCGTGGAGCGACTTTGGCTCATCCATTTTTGTTCCGTTTGGGAAACAGAGATTACAAAAATGTCCCATCTGGGATTTTGGGTCAGATACCTGAATTTTTGCGTATATATTCCGCACCACACAAAAGAACACCACGTCATTGCTTCTCCAGCATCTCCTCCAAACCATACTTGCGGATTTTATTATACAACGTCCCACGGCTAATGCCCAGGGTGGTGGCAGACCGGCTTATATTTCCACCCGAATGTACCAACACCCGGGAGATCAATTTTTCTTCAACATGATCTAACAAAAATGAATTTAATCTCAAATGAAACTCTTTTCTGTCAAGATAGTGTCGATCATCAAATTCCGGCAGATCGGACGGTTGAATAACGGCATGATCTGTTGCCGCGAGCGTTTTCTCCACAATTTGTTCCAGCTCCTCATCGTTGCCCGGCCACGAATAATTGGCCAACACGTTCAACGCATCTTTTGACAATCCATCGATCGCTTTATGATTATAAAAAGATTTGAAATCAATCCATTCCATAATCATTGTTTCGATGTCATCTTTTCGCTCGCTTAAAGCCGGAAAATGAACGATGGCCGTGGCCATTTTTCCCCACAAACCGGTTTGAAGTGATGTGGCTTTGGAGAATTCATCAACGGGACTTTTGGCCCCGCATATAAAACGAACGTCAGGAATCTCTTTTCTGCCACCTGCGACAACGGATCTTTCCAGCTCTTCGATGAAATCGACAAGCTTGTACTGTATATTCACCGGCAGCTCGTCCGGCTCATCAAGAAAAATCGTGCCGCCGTGCGCTCTTTCGATTGCGCCGGTCCTCGGCGACGCCGCCACCTGGCGATCGTCATCCACCCCAAAGATTTCCGCAAAGAGCGTCTGAAAATTTTTTTGGCGGCATTGAACGGTGATAAAGGGGGCAAAGCGTCTCGGACTCAGGAAATGGCAGAGGCGGGCAAAGTTCTCCTTGAGAACACCTGCCGAGCCTTGAAGAACCAAATTCGCCTCGGTGCGGGCTAAAATGCCCAGTTGCTGAAATCTTTGCCGCATGACTTTTGATTTTGGCAGGTAAAGGAATATCTCTTGTTCCCGCGACCAGTTGTTGCTTCTCGCCCTGGCAATCTCTGCGGCAAAGTTGCTGTCGGCAACTTTTTGGCAGGCGTCAACTAGTTCCTCATCATCGGCAGGCTCGAGGAGATAATCATAAGCCCCTTTTTTAAGAACCGATGCGGCCGTTTTTAAATCCGCCTGGCTGATGAGACACAACAACGGCTTTCCCCCGGTATAGATCGAAATAAATTCAATGAACGCCGGCCATGATTCTGAGGTAAATGTTACATCAACCACCACAGCATCGATTGAGGCTATTCTGTTCAGGCAAAATATAACTTCCGATTCGCTACCCGCCCGCACGACTTTGAAGCCGTTTTCACGGAGCAGGTTGCCGATATGATCCAACCGGTTCTGTTTTGGAGAAACAAGTAAAAAATTTTTCATGCGTCGTCTGTGCTTTCTCAAAAACCAATAAAAAGCCGGGAACGTGAAAGAATGGATGATTGGTGCTCAGATCATACATGGAAAACTATGGGAATTGTACATCATCTAATGCTCCAGATTCGTATCTAAAACGAAGAGGGTGTCATTCAGGAGGAATGACATGAAAAGTTACGTTGTAGTCCTGGTTATCAACAAGAAACGAGTAACTTTCTCTGGAACCCTCTGCGGCCTTTGCGACCTCGGCGTTAGAGGAGCGTTTATTCATCTGCCATGTATAATGATCAACTTTTCGGCTCTGGCTTGCCCCGTTGGATAGCATACATCCAACGGGGCTGGCCTCGTAGGATAGCTGCCACCCAACCGGACATGTCCAGGTTAAGTATAAAGAAAGCATCCTCTTTCTGCAAAAACCATTCCCGTTTATCGGAAAAATCGTCCTCTGTTTTTCAGCATGTTGTGAACATATAGCGATTGGCGAATCATTGGCCGCAACCGCAATTTGTGTTCAATAATAAAACAGTGTTTCAGCTCGACACAAATTTTCTTTTTAGAAATGCAGAAATGAGAGTTGAGATATCGAGGTCACATAAAAATATCAGAAAAACGGCAGGAGCGAAGAAGAATGATGGGGGATCAGGGCAGGCCGGACTGCTTTTTCTTCAGCTCTATATGATAATCCGGGACAGCACGCAGGATAAAGAATCCAGCAATCATGACCACGATTAAAGCCGATAGTGCTGCTTTATATTTTATGACGTCCCCGAAAGCCGCCAGAGCAAGAGTGGTGGCGCTCCAGACCAGGGGACCTACGATTGCGGCTACTTTACCGGACAAGGCATACAGTCCGAAAAATTCCGCCAGCCTTTCTTTGGGCACCAGGGTGATGAACAACGGCCTGGCCGAAGTCCAGGTGGAGCCCATCAGTGCACCAACGATAGCACCCAAAATATAAAAAAGGGTTCTGTCTGACGTCAGGACAATAGCCAAAAGAGAGAGAATCCATAGACCAATAACGGCCTGGAGGACTTTTTTAGAGCCATAATGATCGGTCATGATGCCGCAAAACGCAGAGCCCACTATCGCCGAAGGTATGAGAGCGATGAAAAATTGTTTCGTTTCCAAAAGCGAAAATCCGACGGCTTTTTGTGCGTAGACACCCATGTAGATGATGATCGTTTCGATGCTGTCTTCGTAGAACAGTTTCGCAATAAGAAATCTGACCAGGCCGGGATGTTCTTTGGTGCTGACTAGAGTCTTAATGACCCTTTTATACGAATCCTTTAGTTTCCAGCTCTGCTTTTTCTCCCAGGGCAGAGGCGGCTCTTTCACAAAAATAAAAATGGGCAGGGCAAACACCAGGAACAAAGCCGCTGTCGGAATAAATGCCGCAGGCGCGCCTCCGGCGGTAATTTCTTTTATCTTGATTCCAAACAGTTCGGCATCGACAAAAATACCGGCAAGAACCAAACCGGCTATTGAACCCACATAACCCAAAGCGACACCATATCCCGAAACCCTGCCGATGTTCTTTGGGGTGCTCACGCTCGGCATCAAAGAATTGTAAAAAACCAGGCCACCCTGGTAGCTGTAATTGGCGATGATAAAGACAACAAAAGCGGCGGCCACGATCAGCGTGACGCTCGCCTTGACCGTGCCTAATAAACCCAGCACAGCCGTACCGGCAATGCAAAATGCCGTAAATACCGCCAGTGAAAAAATCTTTCTTCCTTTCCGGTCCGCCCAATCTCCCAGCACAGGCAAAGTAACCGCAACAAAGATCATGGACAGAGAGTTGGCGACCGAGACCACGGCATCCTGTTGCGAAAGATGAATGATAATCCACGTACCAAAGTAGAGGGACACAACATTCATCGAAAAGGCCGTATTGGCAAAATCGTAGAGTATCCAGCTTATGGTAGCGGCAAAGGAAGGTTTATGTGAGGATGGGTTCATAAAAGAGCGGTCAACGCGGATTAAAATTTCAGCGATTCCATGGCCTTATCATACTTAAAGATCAGACTCTCCAGCCTGTTTGTTATACCGCGATAGGGCTTTCTGGGCGGCACCACAACGACAAGAATGGTCGTTGCGCCCAGGAATTCGATGAAACGAATGACAACTTTTCTCCTCTTGTCATCCTCAATGACCACTTCTCTCACCCCCGTCAAATCGCTGATTGTGCGGATCACTTTTTTGAATTTATTCATGAGCACCGACACCTCCATCGCCTGCACCCTGGTTTTGATTCTCGATGAAATGCTTTTTGCCATCAGCAATCCGTCAGAATCAAACAAGTAGGCGGACTCGTAGTTGCCCATATAAACGACCTCATGCATAAAGCTTTCCACAAGATCCTGGAAAGGCTTACCGTCGTCATCTTCTTTTTTCGTTCTATCGAAACTGAAACCATCAGGCAAAACAGATAATTCTTTCATTGGCATTCCAGTATTTTTTGTGACTATTCAGGCATGTCTGCTATCATTTGCCACAAAGACATGAAGACACAAAGTTTCACAAAATCAATCTATATACTCTTCTCTGTCAGACAATGGCTTGAATTTCATTTGTGTTCCTTTGCGACTTTGTGGCTTAGTGGCTGAGATTTTGAGAGCCGAAAATCTTTACAAACAGAGCAAGTTTTTATCGTTCACAGAATCGGCGTACAAAAAAAAACAATTGATGGCAAAATGATTTAATGACAAAATTATTGTTTTGAAGATTATTTTGGCATTTAATTATTTTGCCCTTTTCTGTAGCGGAAGTATAACTTGTCGGTTTGAGGCGAAGCTTCGCTAGAATAGTTACGATAATTTTGAAATTACCATTCTTATCGCGCCGCGAAGGGTTTCAAACACACCCGTACCATAAATGGCAATGGCCTCGAACGACGGGACGTTCAAAAAATTCAGTTGAACCTGTAAATTTTTTACCTTCTCGATATTTGGCAGGTCTCTTTTATTGTATTGGATGATCCATGGAAATGCGGCCAACGAGCTGTTTTGCCTGATCAGCTTCTTCTCCAGGTCCTCCAACGCATACAAATTATCTTCCACTCTCTCCTTTTGCGAATCTGCCACAAAAACCACGGCATCCGCGCCCTTTAACACGATTTTACGGCTAAAATTGTAATACGCCTGTCCCGGTATCGTATAGAGATGAAATCTCGGTTTTTTCCCCTTGATTCGGCCCAGCTCGACTTGCAGGAAATCAAAGTACAGGGTTCTATCCTCTTTGGTCTTTAATGAGATCAGGTTACCGCGCAACCTTGGGTCGATATGAGAATAAATATACTCCAAATTCGTTGTCTTGCCGCCAAGACCCGGGCCAAAATAAACAATTTTGAAAATAACCTCATCCCTTAGCCTGTCAATGAACATGGCTGATATCGATCATTTAACTCCAAATGATTTGTCCAGCTCGGCGCTCAGCAGTTCTCGAAACTGGCTGTCTAAAAAGTCCGATGCGGTTTCAGCTTCCTGCCTCAGTTTTGCCAAAAGATCTTCGAGCTTTAAGCTTAAATGATGCGTCATTGCGCGAACAATGCCCAGGGCCACGCTTTTATCGAACACGACGATGATCAGGTAGTCGTCGCCAACGCTGCACAGGTAGACGTTTTTCTCTTTGCCTTCGTGATACAAATAGCGAAACTTGTCCTCACCGCTGATAATCCTGGCCATTTCGGACGTTGCTGCAAAATCGCCGGCGGCAAGTGCCGACAGCGAAGAGATATCGATCTCTTTCGCTTCGCCGCTAAAGGATACGGCGTAACCATTGGCATCGGCAAAAATGCACAAAGCGGCATTGGATCGTTTCTTTAAAGCCTGCAAAGACTGGGCAATTTTGTTAAAGGAGGACTCTGAGAAAACGATTTTTTTTCCATTTTTACTTTGACTCATCTCCATACTATGGCCCTCAAACATTGGGTGATCAGGAAAGTCACCTCCCTTCGATCACGTGCCGCGCGACAATCGTTCCGCTAAAAACCTCGGCAGATGAAGTTTTTCCATCGCCTCTTGAGTAAACGAAACATCATAACTCACTCTCATCAGCTCGGCCTGATTCACGTCCGAATCATAGACGATAAAAGCTGCTCTCGAGTCTCCATCGCGTGGCTGCCCCACACTTCCTACGTTCATTATGTATCGGTAATCGTTTTTTATTTTTGCCGGGTTTTCCGTGGAAAGCAACAAATTTTTTCGTGAGTTGGATATAAAGTTCACTGGAATATGAGAGTGTCCGACAAAACATATCTTTTCTTCAAAACAACCGAAATTCTTTTTAGCTTCCCAGAGATTTAAAATATAATTCCAGCTCGACGGGTCACAGGGTGTCGCATGGACAAATAACAGGTCATCAGCAATGTATTCAAACGGCAATTGTCTAAGGTACTGCTTGCTGCGTTCAGTCAGGATCGAAGCAGTCCACACAACTGCTTCACTGGCGTATTGGTTGAAATTGCTGACATCGGTCAGGCCTATTGCGGCGTGATCGTGATTGCCCATGATGACAATATCCGACTTTTCTCGTACAAGCTCCACACATTCGTTCGGGTAGGGTCCATAACCCACCAGGTCGCCAAGACATACAAGCTGATCACATTTTAACGAGCCGATTTTTTGCAGTACCCTTTCCAATGCCGCAAGATTACCGTGAATATCGGAAATTATGGCGTATCGCATTTACCCCAATCCTACACTAGGAATTCTTGTTAACATCTTTCCCTTATTTCTATAACCAAAGGTCAATATACCGTTTGCTCCCTATCTAATCAAGCACTATTTTGGATCGCACGCACGGTGTCAGCCAATAGGGGCAGAATGAGTGGTTCAAAATATTTCTTGAAAATAGTCAGAGTTTTGCGTATGTTGTGCCAACGGGTTTGGGTTTTATGCTTCTTCTCATGGGGCGGTTCAGAAAAATGTCCAACGGGTCACAAGTGCAAAAACATGGCGAAATTCCAACCCGGGGCTGTTGATATGTTTTCAGATGCTGTAGAACCTATTTTCTAAAAAGATTATTCGACGCTTTTCTGATGCAAAAGCAGGAAATTAAAGACCGCTTATACAATTTATGGAACAGAGGCACAAAGGTGCACTGCTCTGTTCAGGAGATAGGATATGAGCGTGAGCGGACTGGACGATGGATCAATTATTCAATATTTCCCGGTAAATGTTTTCGTGGGTCGAATCCGCATCGAGGACGCGTAAAAGACGAATGGGTTCTTTATCTTGCGCCCTTCGAAAAATTTCAACAAGCTCGAGAGAATGGGTTGCCAAAAATCTTTGTGCATATTCATTATCAGGATCGTTAGCCAGAATCTTGTCGAGCATTTTTACCGCGGTTGCACAATGTTTTCTCGCTTTGGCATTATCTTGTCGTACGAAGGACAATCCATAGAAGTAGAAATCGACCATCTCGCGAAAAGGCCGGTGAAGGTCGCTCAAAAGAAAATTCACCTGATCGAGGCGTCGATCCCAGCCTTCAATGAACCGGCCGAGACCGAACTTGGCCTGTTCGGCAATATGGCGAGCTTTTTCATAATAAGGCGATCCGGCAAGGGTTCCCCATTTATCGAATTCGCCCCCAAGGATCATAAATAGATAAAAATCGATCATATTTGTAAACGAATCGATATCATTTTCATTATGCACCAGGTTTTCTCCCGATTGATAAGCAAATCGCCAGCGCTGGTCAAAAAATTGGATGTCGTAGTTATTTTGAATGAGTATGCGCCCCTTGTATTGTTCCTCGGCACCGGAGCTGATGTCTTCGAGAATGAGCTGAATATCGACATAAACGATGGTCTTCCAGGGATCGCCCGACCAGTCATAGCTGTTGATGTAATAGGCAACCTGGTCGGCAAAGGTGCGAAGTTTTTGCTGTTTCTCCTGGGACAAAGCATCCAGTTGCAGGGTGACAGTGGCTTCGATGGCCTGTGCGAAAAGAGTGTTGCTGCTCAGTGATAATAACGGGACGGCTAAAACAGCCAAAAACATAAACAATCCATTTTGAAAAGAATAAAATCGCCGGATCATTGATAACTCCTTCTTAACTTACATGGGGGGACACCCACATGAGCAAAAATTTATGCTACGAATTTCAAAGTGAATGTGCCGGTCACTTTTCTCTAAAGCATGAGAAAAATATTCAACATTTTTATCACTTTTTCAAGAGAATTATTACGCTCCGTAAACGTCCCGGCTTTGTTTTTCGTTCCGGGGTCTTTGCCATGTTGTGGATGACACCGATGTCAACATCCGTGCGTGCGGCGCTCGAAGATCTGCCGTGCGGCGCCCGCTCCACAGCAATGGCCGGAGCCTTTGTCGCCCTTACCGGTGATGCGGAGGGTCTTTTTTACAATCCTGCCGGTCTGAGTCTTGTGAAACGAACCGACTTTACGGCGTTCTACACCCATCCTTTTGGCATTAACGATCTCGTCCGTGCGGGTATGGCTTTGAAGCTGAACCGCAACCGCTACGCCATAGGTCTGGCCGCACAAACGTTCGGCAACGAAAAGTACAGCGAAAAGGTGATATCTTCATCCGTCTCGGCGCACATCGCTTACAACGTGTATGTCGGCGTACAATTGCGTTATGGATCGGTTTCTATTGAAAAATATGGCGCTGCCGGCGCTTTTATCGGTGATGTCGGAACACTGGTCTTTTTATCGCCACACGTTTCCTGGGGCTGTTGTATAAAAAATATAAATTTTGCCTCGCTTGGCGCCAGCGGCGAAAAACTGCCACAAATCATGCAGACAGGGCTGTCTCTGCACTTGTTCGATATGCTCACTTTCTGTGCCGATCTTTACAAAGACGTCCGTTTCCCGCTCGACCTGCGCAACGGCCTGGAATTTACGATTATAGAACCGTTATCATTACGGATCGGCATAGGCACGGAACCCTCCCGGTTCCACGCCGGGTTCGGCATCAATATGTTCCATTTCCACGTGGATTATGCTTACCAATCTCATAACGATCTCGGCGGGACGCACCTGTTTTCAATCGGTGTTTTTACCAGTCGCCCGTAGATTTCTATTTGCGCTCTATTCAGCCACCAGGCCTCCAGAACACAAAGGAGCACGAATGGGATTTAAACCATTGCCCGAAAATAAATCCGAAAACAACTTTGGACTCTCTATAATAGGGATAATTTTATTCAGCCCACCAAACACACAAAATTGACGAAAGGAATTAACTATGAATCCTTTAGTATCGCTCTCATTTTGTTTGTTTCGTGTGTTTCGTGGGCTGAAAAGTTTCAAATAGGGAGGAAAAATGACTCCATCCAAACAAAAGCTCATCCTCGCAGCGCTGTGGGTTTTGTCGTTGACGACCCTCCTTTTCGTTTCCGGCACAGTCATAGCCCAGGACATCGATCTCGAGCAATTGCTTGAAACCGATAGCGAGAGCGAAGATCAAAGCGAGCTCGTGGAATATGTGCAGTCCCTTTTGGACAAACCGTTAAACCTGAATTCTGCCAGCGCCAGGGAGCTGCAAACCCTGCCCTGGATCACGCTAACGTGTGCCAGGACGATAATCGAATATCGCCGGAAAGTCGGGAGAATAGAACATTTTTCGGAATTGCAGGAGATCGAACAGGTGACGCCGCAAGTGATGCTTGTCCTGCGCAATTTTACCACACTGGCGATGCCGTCGCAAAAAGAGCGGAAAATCAAGGCGAAAGGCCGGCAGAGAATTTTTGCCAGGAAAGACCAGGAATCCGGCTCCTATTCCGGCAGTGGGGAAAAACTTTACAACCGTTTCCAGGGTATATGGAACGACAACCTGGAATTGGGAATCCTTCTGGAAAAAGACCCGGGCGAAAAACAGCTAAACGACCTGGCCATCGGATACGCCAGGCTCGAGCTCCAACAGGCGCACAGCTCGCTCATCGTCGGCAATTTCATCGTCGAGACCGGCCAGGGTCTTGTTTTTTGGGGGCCGTATCGCACGGCGCCGGGCAGCCATTCCGTTTCGTCCGCTACGTCGAAAAGCCGGGTCATCGTCCCTTATCGATCCGTTGATGAAAATGCGTCGCTGAGAGGCGTTGGCGTTCGCTCAAAATTGCATAACATTGAAATGCTGACTTTTTACAGCCGCAACGATCTCGACGCCCGGATCGAAGCAGAAGCGGTTCAAAGCCTGCCATCGTCAGGATATCATCGAACGGAAAGCGAGATGCAGGCCAAAGATCGACTGACGGAAAATATTTTTGGCCTGCATGCCGCGTACAAATTCGCCCGTGCCGGAGAGATCGGCGTCAGCCATCAGCAGGCACATTATGACAAAGGCTTTGCCGCTAACGACCGGCTCGATGCGCTGTTCGATTTCACCGGGCAGGATAATTCCATAACCGGCTTGAACGGCGACCTGGTGTTCGGCCCGGTGAATCTGTTTGGCGAAATGGCCCGCAGTCGTTCGGGCGGTCTG
>METF01000188.1:1867-4127 GCA_001771235.1 Candidatus Zhuqueibacterota bacterium RBG_16_48_16 | reverse complement strand
ATCATAACACGCATGGCAATGGCTTGGGCCGCCGGGGGAGAACACTCGACAATGAGCGGGGTTTTTATGCAGGATGGCAGGGGAAATGGCGCACCTGGACGTGCTCGATGTTCTTTGATCTGTATGAATACCCCTGGCCGAAATTCAACATGCCCATGCCTTCAGGCGGATACCAGGTCAATTTCTACATTGAAAAGAAAGCGGGCAAAAATATCCTGGTTTCTTTGCAGCATCGCATGAAAATAGAAGAAACGTCCGTCGATGTCCCTGACGTTTTGGGGAACAGCCTCGAAAAAATATCCACCGATCGAACGACATCGACGCGGCTGCAACTGGATTATTCGGCATCTTCCGCATTGAAACTGAGGAGCAGATTGCAGATCAATACTCATAAAAACAGTTCCGGCTCGCTGGAAAACGCCTCAAGCGCCGGCGTATTGCTTTACCAGGATGTGCGCCACGCTCTCTGGCAAAAACTTCGGGTGAGCGCCCGCTGGACTTTTTTCGATGCTCCACTTTACGAAAGCCGCTTCTATCAATATGAAAACGATTTGCCGGGAGTGATGCGTCTCAAAATGTTATATTCAAAAGGGACGCGGTTCTATCTGCTTTCGGCTTATACAATCCACAAAAAGCTCAAGCTTGGCATGAAACTGGAGCGTACTTTTTACGACACGTCCGACACATCTCCGGCGGATGGCGGCCTGCCTTCCGACATGGACGATGCACTGTCCCTGCAAATCGACTGGGAGCTTTGATCCGAATGTAACACCTCGCTTACCGGTGTGTAACAAAACGGGAAAAGGCGGGATGATGGGCTATGATTTAAGTTTAACGATTTGCGATGTCAGAGGTATTGTCTGAGTGGAGGAATCTTGAATCATATTAAATTCGTGTTGATCTTTAGCCGCTTGTTCGCTATATTTTCGTCAAACAATCGCTACCTAATGAGATCCAAAAATGCTATCGAATATCGGCCAAAATATTTCGCTCGCAAGCTACAAACTCTTGAAAAAAATCCGTCCGCGCACCAACTCTATTGACATTTTTTCTCAAATCAAAAAAACGTCCTCTATCCTGTTTTGCCTGCCGGATGATGCAGCGGGGATCGAGGCTTTTTGCCAGCAGAGCAACCTGGTTAACAGGATATTCCCCAATAAGACCATTATTTTTTTGATCGAGCAAAGAAATAAATCATCATTCAAGATGGTTGGTGATTTTCAGATGGTGGAATACAGCCCCGAACAGATATCGATGTTCGGCATCCCGTCCGGCGCGCTGCAGCAGGAGCTTTTCAGGACGCCGGTCGATATGGTCGTCGATCTCAACCTCTCTTTCCATTTCGTCTCGGCCTATACGGCATGGCGCAGCAAAGCCGCTCTGCAGGTTTGTTTTAATCATCCGCGCAGGAATGATTTATATAATTTTGTTGTTCGTTTGGCACCACATCAGGACTGGCATTCGGCATTTAAAACTCTGTTTAAATATCTCGATCCGCAAAATTGTTATCATGATTGAGTTCGCGGCATTCATCAGGTAGCAACGAGTTTTCCATCTTGCTCAATGTTTTTGCACCCCTGCCTTTGCATCCTACCAAATGCGCACTTTATCGTGAAATTCACCGCCATGAGTTACCTTTAGGGGGTGTGAAAGAATAACTTGGGAATCTGCCTTTCCCAAGCTCAGTTAAAATAGTCGAAGTATGCTTCAAAGAATGCCAATTTATTTTTTCACACCCCCTTAGTAAACAGCACAGCCCATGCACAGCATGGAAAACGACGAGTCCGGCAATTTGCGAGGTGATAATTTGAACCAGGGAACCGTCAACATTGAGCAACGCAACATCGACCATGAAATCGCCAACTTGAGAAACAAATACTCAGAGCTGAGCGATTTGAACAAAAAGCTCTCCTCCCGCGTCGAGGAGCTGGAGCTGTTTTTGGAAGTCAATTTTCTCCTCAGTCAAAACCTGGATCGTGACGAAACCGTCGATGCCATTGCAAGTTTTTTTAAGACCCGATTTCATTTGGATGAATATTCCCTTCTTCTCCGCTCCAATTCCAACAGGGAATTCACAGTCCTCTCCTCTTTTGGCTTTCCCAAGGAATACCCCACGACGCTGATCATCAAAACAGACGACCCGATCTGGGGACCGGTGTTGCGGGAGAAAAAGCTGCATTATATTGCCGAGCTGACAGAGAGCCACACAACTCTTGCGGAAATCGGACATGCCAGATCCGGCTCCTTTCTCAGCTTGCCG
>METF01000188.1:781-1847 GCA_001771235.1 Candidatus Zhuqueibacterota bacterium RBG_16_48_16 | reverse complement strand
CGTCTTTGGAGTGATAAATCTCGTAAGGGAAAAGCCCGGCCATTTTTCAAGCCAGGACATTTACCTGTTCGACAAGATAACGCGGCAGATCTCTTCAATTATCGACAAGACGATCATATTTCATAAGGCTAAAGAGCTGGCCTATTGCGACGCCTTGACCGGCATATTCAACCGGCGCTACTTTGATCAACGGTACCAGCGCGAAATTCTCCGGGCAAAACGGTACAATCGCACACTTTCGGTGCTGATGATCGACATCGACCACTTTAAGATATTCAACGATACCAACGGCCACTTGCTGGGGGATTTGATTCTCAAAAAAGTGTCGAGCCTGCTGGAAAATAACCTGAGGCGGGCGGATGTTCTCTGCCGTTACGGCGGCGAGGAATTCGTGGTTATATTGCCGGAAATCGATCTCGAGCACGCCGAGTTTGTCGCCGGTAAATTGCGCAAAGCTATTTTGGCCGAGACGTTCAAGGGCGAAAAAAATCAGCCGACAGGGAAATTGACCATTTCCGTTGGTGTCGCCTGTTTTCCGGAAAACGGAGAAAAAGCTGAAGCGGTTTTGGATAAAGCGGATCAATGTCTTTACGAGGCAAAAAACGCCGGCAGGAACATGGTGGTCGCTGCCAGGTAGGGGGAAATGTGACCGATCACAGGGTAGCTCGAATGTTCTAGCTAAATCAGAGCGAAATCCCAAATCTCAAGCGCCAAATTCCAAATAATATTCAAATTCGAATGATCAATGACCAAAACATCGGATTTGTTTGGATTTGAATTTTGATCATTGGAATTTATTTGGAATTTGAAACTTTGGGACTTGGTGCCTTATCGCTTCTACTTTAGTGATCGATTCCGGGATGATCAGTTCAGGAGGGTGATTTTAAGTATCTTCGAAAATCCTGCCGCCTGCATTTTGCAAAAATAGATACCCGCCGACAGGCGCTCTCCGGTTTGGCCCAATCCATCCCAATACACCCGCTGCCTTTGTCCGGCGAATCGCATGCCGTCCCAAAGTGTGGCTATTTTTTGGCCCAACACATTATAAACTTCAAACGAAACCTGG
>METF01000188.1:0-764 GCA_001771235.1 Candidatus Zhuqueibacterota bacterium RBG_16_48_16 | reverse complement strand
AAAAACAAACCGCGCTATCTTTTGGCTGGATGGCTGAAAAGGATTGGGGTAGCCGACCAGCAAACGGTATTCGCTCGGCGGCTCGGGAACATCTCCCGAATAATTTACGGCATCCCAAACGTTTATCAGGCCATATCCGTAGGTATTATCAGGAGCGCCGGCCCGGTCTGCCGTTTTTATCAACGCTTCCTGTACCTGCATCGGCGTCAAGCGCGGATGAGCGGAGAGAACCAACGCAGCAGCGCCGGCAGCTTGCGGCGTGGAAAACGATGTGCCGGCCAGGGATGAATAAGTAGAACTGGTGCCGTCTTTTACCGGAACGGCAATGCCCGTAACGCTGACCCCCATGGCCACCACCTCGGGCTTGATGCGTCCGTCAAAAGTGGGACCAACCGAGCTAAAGGAGGCGATCAGGCCGTTTGGATTGATCGCACCGACAGCCATGACACTATCGCCATCGGCCGGAGCGATCATATAGCGCCAGCTATTGTTTCCTTCATTGCCCGCTCCTGTAACCACCAGAATACCTTTCTTAACAGCCAGGTCCGCAGCGACCGTAATGGGGGCCGTATTGCCGTCCATATCTTCGTAGGTGTACCAATCGAGGTAGCCCACACTGGCGCTGATGATGTCAGCCCCCAGGCTGTCTACCCATTCCGCCGCGGCAATCCAGTTGTCCTCTTCAACCGGCGTTTCCGATTTCAGGTCTTCGGTTTTTGCCAGAATAAAATCGGCGCCAAACGCCGGACCGATGAGCTGCCCCG
>METF01000187.1:1634-6443 GCA_001771235.1 Candidatus Zhuqueibacterota bacterium RBG_16_48_16 | reverse complement strand
ATGGCGTGCTGAATCTCATCGGTGCCGTGATTATTGAAAAAGTCAATGGTTCCCGGTTCTTTGGGCATGCGCACCAAATGGACGTCCCAGGGCACAGGCTCGAACAGGCCGCGGCTCGAATCGTAGTACAGGCGCAAATTGTCGGAGCCGAAGCGGACATGGTTGGTGTTGCAGATCGTGGTGATGGCGCGAAAAGCCAGGAATTTATCCCATTGAAGCAGGGATCGCGCTCTTTTGAAATTTTCCGATGTCGGATTGAGCGCGTGGTCTAAAAGCACTTGCATGGAACGAGAGGCGAGTGCTCCTTCTTCGTCAACGAGTCTGCGCATGGAGCCGATATCATATTTGGCATCGGCGGCCTCAGGCGCGCCCAATTTGGTGTACTGCTCGAAATGCATCGCCCTGTCGTTCTGGCCAAAGATCGTTGTCTCCGGACGCTCGTGTGCGGCCAGCAAAGACTTGTCAAAATGTTCGACTTCATAATACAGACCCTGAATGGTGCCGTTGATCCTCAGGACGACAAATTTATCACTGGGCGTGGTCAGGCCGAACTGCTTCATCAGCGAATTGACAAAGTAGGACAGGATGTAGTCTCTGTCCGATGGGATGATGAGATTTATCTGCCGTTTGCCTTCAAAGTAAATCGGTTCTTCGGTTACCTGGCCGTCGTATTCGATTTTCTCCTTGCCGAATTTTATGCGCCAGGACTTTTTCGGGCCGCTCCAATGGGGTGACAGATCGCCTCGTATTCTCACTTTGACGTTATATTGCTGTCCGTTGTAGATGAACCGGGCATTGGCCCATTGCTTGAGATCGTCGCTCATCCAGCCTTGTCGTCTTGCCTCTTCGACTGCGTTCTCGATGATGGCAAATTGTTGATGCTTGATTTTCAGCTCATAGATTGGCAAATTCGAATGCAGCAGCAAGTGACGGGTTCGGAACGGATTAAAAAGACCGTCCAAAAACGCCAGATATTTATTGCCATTAACGAGTGTGCTGGCTTTTTGGGAAATCGTCGGGGAATAGGTGAGAAAGCAAAGCAAAATGATGCCAAGCGAGATCACACCGATCATGGCATCTTTATTTTTGGGCCAAATCTTTCGAAATGGCTTCAAAGATCGTTTGATCCACCGACCTGTTTTTTTATAGATGATCTTTTTCAAACAATCTCCTTAACTATTCAGGAGTGCCACAAAGGCATTAAGGCACAAAGATTATAAAATAAATCTCTTAATGCCATCTTTGATAAGAGATACATTAAAATTGATTAAAAAACCAAGACGTTTATGCGTTAACTTTAAATGGCTTAAAATTCATATCCTTTCCCTTAGTGACTTTGTGTCTTGGTGGCTGAATTACTACTCTCCTTGAATCGCTTAGAGGACTTGTTCACGCGCCGTAGCGCTCATGCGTGCGCTGCTGCGGACGGCCATACAATATTTGCTCAGCGCCAGGTTCTGCAGATTATATTTGGCTATAAGAGTGTGAAGCCAGAACGGCAGTCCTCCGTCGATCTTGATTTCGAAAATCGATTTGCCGTATCTTAATATAGGGAGGTCTGCTTTTAAGGGTCCAAACAGATTGAGTTGTCTTGTTGATAACAACTCGTCATCAAAATTGACCCGGATTCTGCCCAGCTCATTTTTCTCATAGGCCTGTCTTCGATATTGAATGAGAATAACAGGCATCATATTATAGAGCTTCTGAATTCTAAAAAAATTGTCTGCGCTGGCATGGCCATGCTTATACTGGTCGGGCAATGTTCGGTTGTAAATTGCCTGTTCGACATTCCTGAAATCACACAGACTCATGTTCGTCGTGGTCTTGTGGATAAAAGACAGGTATCGGGATTTCACCTCCAGCCTGATAATATCGTTGGCCTTTGGCTCTTCTCCATAAGCCCTTACACGGACCTTATGGCGAACCGCCATACCGGCCATTTTCTCATGATAGGCCATATAGTCGTGGGTATCGAAATACAGGCTGCGGACGATGTAGCCTCCATCGCCGTTGCTGAACCTATCGATCTCCATCAATGCCGCGATATCCTTTTCCAGGGCTGTGCGCGTCGTGCGGTCGATCAGGTATTTGAGCTCTATTCTATTAAAAAGATACATGTCAATTTTCCTCGCCGGGCAGAACCATGCGATCATATTTCCAGATGATTTTCGGGCGTTATCATTGTGACCCTGTCAACGACTCCATTGCTCATCGAGGTAACGATCTTCTCCGGCGCTGCTTTTGGGGCCAGGCGAACGCTATAGGTATATTCAAATTCATGGTCATCGGAGATTTCCGTCGCTCCTCGTAATTGTTTCCATGCTACCAGCTTTTTCGTTTCTTCGCTGATGGATTGCCAGGGTTCCTGCTGCTTGGAGCGGAAGACCAGAATATAATCGGCGGAACCGGCTTTGTCATGGCCGACGCGATTCAGCATAACCGTAATCAGCGAAACAATCACGGTGCCGATAATGGCAATCAGCCAGGCGTTTGCGCCGCTGCACAATCCGATGCCAATAGCCAGGAAGAGAAACGTCATGTCTTTGGTGTCTTTAATGACCGTACGAAACCGGATAACGGATAGCGAGCCGACAAGGCCCAATGATAGTGCGACGTTGCTGCCAATGGCCATCATGATCATCGCAACGATGGGAGGTACCAGAACGAGCGATAAGAAAAACGATCGTGTATAAGCAATGCCGGTATGAGTCTTGCGATAGACTGTTGCCCACATAAAAGCCAAAGCAAACGCCAATAAAAAGCTTAGGATGATCTGAACCGGAGTCAGATCAAATTTAAGCATGTTCGTCAGGTTCATGAATGCTCTCCTCAAAAAGATGTAAAACCTTTACCATCAAATTCCTATGTCAACAGCCGACATAAGTTGATGCTTGTCGCCTGCCCATATAGCCAGGCTGTTGCAGATTCAGCAGAAGCCGAAAAAATCAGTATCCTCTCCCCACAAGGGGGAGAGGGTCAGGGTGAGGAGGGAATCAATTCCTCAACCAAAAGTTTCCATTCTTTGCAGCAGCCTCCAAATGCTCTAAACCATCCTCGTTCCAAATCGGATTTTTTCACCCTCACTTTAGCCCTCTCCCTCGAGGGAGAGGAGACAACTGGGGCGACCTGAGCTGCCTTTTACGAATCTGCAACAGTCTGACAGGCAGGCGCAGGTGGTGTGATAAAAAATCAAACGCTCGGGTGATGAATTCCGTTTGGCAAAAAAGAAGGTCTTGTGGAAAGGCATTTTGGAAGGGGTCGGACAGATTGAGGGGTCGGATCGGTACAACCAATTATCCTTTACCATAGACCTTGACTTTATCATGTAAGGGCATGAGTATCGTCTCTAAAGTTCTCCTCCACCTGTTTCGGCAGAGATAAAAACCAGGACAAATCGCGCCATTTTTTTGTCAAATGTAATCTCTTAATTTAACCGGTTTCTGCTTCACTTGTCCTCTAAAGCATACAATTCCGCCGTTTTGACCAAATCAAAGACATAATTTATCGGAACGATGTCTTCATCGACCGCAGAGGCGCAACGTTTTTGCTGCAATGTTGAAAGGGTTTGTTCCATCGCCTTGATGGCGGCGCGCATCACCTGGTTCGCCAGGATGATCATTTGAAAGCCTTTTTTATGCAACTCTTCCACCGTAAAAGTGGGGAACAAGCTGGGAACGGCTACGAGCGGAAGACCACCTTGCCACTGGCTCAAAAAGCCTTCAATCTCTTGCAACGTCTTGTCCTTCGAGTGGATGAGAATTGCATCAGCTCCGGCTTCGGCATAAGCGTCCGCTCGCCGGCACGCATCCTCGATGCCGTGCCTGGCAATCAAGGATTCGATTCTGGCAATGAATACAAATTCCTCAGTCTCCTGGGCAGCTTTGGCAGCCTTGATGCGCTTTGCCTGTTCTTCCATGGGAATCAAGTCCCTCTTTGCTTTGCCATTGAAAAGGCTGTTGCGTTTCGGAAATAAATTATCTTCAATACATACACCGGCGACGCCGGCGCGTTCATACTCGTGTATGGTGCGAACGACGTTGGCCAGGCCGCCAAATCCGTTATCGCAGTCGGCAACGACCGGGATGTCCACTACGGTATCCATCCTCGTTGCCGCAGCCAGGGCTTCGGTCATGGTCACAAGATTGGCATCGGGGATAGCGAACTGCATCGTCGAAACGCCAAATCCGCTGACCCATATAGCATCGAAGCCATGCTTTTGAATCATTTGTGCACTCAAGGCATCGTGTGCTCCCACAGCCACAATCGGTTTGGAGTCTTTCAAACCTTCTCTAAGGTTGAGTCTTTTGTTCGTAGCTTTTTCCATAACGGTCTCCATAAGTTAAACAGACCCGATCCGGGTTATCCTCTTATCTTGAGAGTCAATTTTTGTACAAATATGGCACAAGGCAGATTCTGAAAAATTTAACCACGAATTTTCACGAATTAAGTGAATTTCACGAATTTGCACACCAAGACAAATTTCAATTCGTGCAAATTCGTGGTTGTCTTTTATTGGGCTCCGGTTTATCGGGGTTAGGTTTGTCTCTTCGTTCTCCTCGAACCGGAGAGGCAGCTCATGCAACAGCCGCTAATTTTTTGCCGGGCTTTAATGAGAGCTCATGGGCAAAATCATTCACGATCGCGATAATCCGTCTGCCGATATCGCGTTGCGTATCATAAGTGGTGGAGCCGATGTGAGGCGACAGGACGACGTTGGCCATTCCCACAAATGGCGAAAATTTGCCCGCGCCTTCTTTTTCGTGAACATCCAGGGCTGCGCCGGCCAGCTTTTTCACCTCGGTCAATTCA
>METF01000187.1:0-1388 GCA_001771235.1 Candidatus Zhuqueibacterota bacterium RBG_16_48_16 | reverse complement strand
TGGCCGACACGGGTGCCTATGTTTCCGACACCGATGATACCCAGTGTTTTGCCGGTCAGGAGAGTGCCATAGAGCTCATTTTTTTTCCATTCGCCTTTTTGCATGGATTGATTGGCTTCAAAGGTTTTTCTTGCCAATGTCAGTAGATGTGCGAATGTGAGCTCGGCGACGGCAAAGGCGGCCGGTTGGGGGATCGTCCGGATCGTGATGTCGTGGGCCTTTGTGTAGTCCAAATCGATATTGTCCAGTCCGCAGCCTGCTCTGATGAGAAGCTTCAGGGAAGGCGCACTGCACAGCACCTCGGACGAGATGTCGACGCCGCTCCTGAAGATCAAAACCTCACGGTCTTTGATCAATTCCATCAGCGCCTCCTGCGACGGATTTATATGATAAACAGTGTCATGCTCCTGAGAGAGTTGTCTTGCTGCATTTTTATCGATGGAGCTGATAACAAGAATTCGCATAAATCCTCCATAAGAGTTGAACATCATAGTGTTGGAAAAAAGTAATTACGCTTCTGCAGGCTGCCGTTTTGGCTGCCAGAATTCTATTTTCTCGCCGCGCAGGATTCTTATAATGGCCACGAATGCTGCGGCGTTGAGCAGGCAAAAATGAAAAGGGATATAGATGATTTTAAATTTACGCAGTCGTGTGTCTCGCAGCACGAATCCCGCTAATGCCAGCGTATAGAAACCGATTTGAGCCAATCCTGTGCATAAAAAGAATGCGCCGGAATGGAGAATGACGAGATTCGCAAGGAACAGGGGGATGAGAAAAAAAGGCACAAGCCTGCGGAAAAATTTATGCGAGAATAATATCAGCGAGTAGATGCCATACCGGAACGGGTTCAGCAGCTTTTTTCTCAGGATCACTCCGCGAAGGCCCCTGTTTATGATTCTCACCTTGCGGCCGAATTCATCTTTTACCTGCGGCGCTGTTTTCTCATAAGCAATGGCTTCTTTCTCATAGACCAGGCGATAGCCCTGCTCGATGACTGCGGTCGAAATGGCAAAATCATCGGTAACCGCCGTTGCTCCCGGCATTTTGAATAGATGGCGGCGAATCGCATAAATGGCGCCATCGGCGGAAACGATACTGCCGGTATCACTTTCTCTTGTCTTCAGCCATTTATCATACATCCAGTAAAGATTTTCACCATTACTCGTAATATTTTCATTTTTTATGTATATCTGGTTTCCGCACACACCACCCACTTTTTTATCAGCGAAATTCGGGACTAGCTTGCGAATGGCATCCGGGCTAAAGTACGAATTCGCATCGGAGAAAACGAGAATATCTCCTTTGGCTGTCGGCACGGCCTCTTTCAGGGCGAAGATTTTACCCCGCCGCGAAAGCATTAACAATTTAATCCCTTTTGACTCATAGCT
>METF01000186.1:13270-15010 GCA_001771235.1 Candidatus Zhuqueibacterota bacterium RBG_16_48_16 | reverse complement strand
GGGATTTTCAATCCAGGCTCTCTCTTCTGGATAATCCCTGTCTTATTTTTCCGATCATTTTCCCTTCTCAAATAGGCCGGGCGCTGGAAACGGACAGCTTTGGCCTGACGCAGCTCAACATCATCTGGGATCGGGCCATTCAAGACCGGATCGTTCAGGGCAGCATCCTCGAGGTCACTTCGCCGGCGCGGGCGGAATTTTTCGCCAGCATGCCGCTGGCGGCGAGAGACAATTTGCGGTTGATAAAATACATGTTACCGGCCATGCTGGCTTTGCAGGTGTTTTTCCCCGCGGATATGTGTTCCGTCAATGCCCTGTCACTCTGTTCCGACGGGACCCTGGAAATAGAGGCTGATGATGAGCGGATAGATAAGCAGGCCATAAGTAAGATTATCAGAACCGTCAGGCAGCTGGGTGGCTGGTGTTTTCCCCGGATTGTCGTCCACAATCCCAAGGGATATGGCATTCACTACGCCGGCACTTTGCCCATGCGCAGCATCCCGTCCGGCAACTATGAATGCAATCCTTACGGTGAGCTTTTTGGAGAGCCGAATGTATTCGTCGTCGACGGATCGGTTTTCCCCCGGCTGCCGGCGAAAAACTACTCGTTCACCGTAATGGCCAATGCCATGAGAATCGCTGGCTACATCATCGATAAAATCAGGATGAATTGATGCAAACCATACTCATCACCGGCGCCGACGGATTTATTGCCACGGCGCTTTCAAAGACACTTTTGGATGCCGGCTACAAGCTCGTCGGCGCAACCGTGAATGCCGGGCAGATTGGCGGCTATGAACAGGTTTTCCCCGGTCGGCTGGGACAGCCACTGCCGGATGAGATTTTTACCAAATACAAAATCGACGGACTCATCCACACGGCCAATTTCATCGGTCGCAATGAGTACGAGATGAATGTGGACGGAACAACGCAGTGGGCGGAACAGGCCAAAACGAAGGGCATAGTGAAGCAGCTTTTTCTCAGCTCGATTTCGGCTAAAGAAAACGCCACCTCCGCTTACGGCAAAGCCAAATACGACCTTGAACGATGGTTCCTGAAAAATAACGGCATCATCCTGCGGCTGGGTTTGGTCATTGGCGAAGGCGGGATGTTTGGCCGCATGATCCAAACCGTAAAGAAATACCCGGTCTTGCCTTTGCTCGATAACGGCAAAGCGGCGGTGCACTATACCGACCTGCAGTTTCTCTGTTTTGTGGTAAAGGCTGTCCTCGAAGACCGGCAGGCCGGAAGAGTGCCGCTGGTGTTCAACCTGCACCAGCCGACGCCGACGACATTATATGAGGCTCTCAAGGCCATCAAGTGCACATTTCAGACGTTTTGTCTGTTTCTGCCCGTTCCCTCATGGATCGTTTTAGCGGCTGTTAGCGTGCTGGAAAAAATGCCTCTCCTCAAACTGAATGTCAATAGCAACAACATCCGCGGATTGAGACAGAATGTTCAGTTGAGCCATCAGTCGGATTGCAGCCGGTTTGATTATCCATGCCTCTCGTTCAAAGAGCTTGTTGAAAGGCTGTAAGAATAGTTTCGCTGTAGTCATAATTAAGGACAAAATAATTAAAGGCAAAATTAAAAGTTCTATGAACGAATATTGGGAGCCCGACTTGGAGTCGAACTCCCAATAATGATTTTGACTTTAATCATTTTGACTTTTTCGTTTTTGAAAGTTGATTTTGATCCTGATTCTTAAAAGGCCACTAAGAAACAGACAGATTACCCTCT
>METF01000186.1:12490-13234 GCA_001771235.1 Candidatus Zhuqueibacterota bacterium RBG_16_48_16 | reverse complement strand
TAGCTTTTATACTAAGAGCCAATGGCCAACAGCCAGGAGCCAACAGCCAAAATAGTCGCATAAAACGCAGCAGTTACTGAAAACATGCCAGCTCACGACACGATACATTCCGTTGAAAAAATGCAAGCCTTTTACCGGGAGAACAAAGCTCTCGTCACCTCGCCGTTTATCACCCGGGAAGGTATGGTGGACACGGCTCTGTTGGAAACGGTGTTTTCAAAACTTGGCATCACAATGAATGGCTCGCCCTTTCTGGACCTTGGCTGCGGCACCGGGCTGTTATCAACGTATGTTTCGCAGCGAAGTGACCGTTACATCGGCGTGGACATTAACCCACACGAGAATTTTAAAAGGCTGCAAAATGAAAAGTCACAGTTTCTTCAGGGAAGCGCCCTGAGCCTGCCTTTCAAAGACCATTCCGTTGCTATGATTTCCTGCGTCGATTCTTTCGAGCATTATCCCGATCCATTCGCCGCGGCGGGGGAAATCTATCGCGTGCTGCGGCATGACGGCCAATTATTCCTTTCGGTGCCGAATTACGCCAACATTGCCGGTTGGGTGAAAAGGAGGATGGAAGGGTCCGGGCGTTACCAGCCCAATACCTGGGCGCCGTTTGATTTCTGGAAACCGCAAGAGCTGGAGCATTTCATCACGCCCGGACTCGTTCGGAGCGTCTTTTCTACTGCTGGATTCACACAGTTTAGAATGGCCGGATTTGCGCGGGAAATAGTGATCGGCCTTTTG
>METF01000186.1:7662-12378 GCA_001771235.1 Candidatus Zhuqueibacterota bacterium RBG_16_48_16 | reverse complement strand
CGTTCTGGCAGATAGCGCCATAACCTTGACAAGGAAGAGCCAAGATGGAACACGGATTTGACTGATGAAACGGATGGGACGGATCTTTTTGGGGGGATTCATGGCCTTAATTCTCACAATCGCCTTAAAACATAAAGTTCACATCCGCATTGATCCGTTCCATCCGTGTTCTAATAGATTTTTTTACTCAAAAATAGCAGACTCTGGCTTCGGAGATACGAATCGCTTTTTGATTGACGGACACGTGTTATTCATAAATTAATGCTTTGAAATGGACCCTACTCGAAAGATAAACGTGCTGCAACTGGTCGAAGGTTTCAACCTCGGCGGTGCGGAGAAAAAGCTCTGGGAGCTGATCGATCATCTGGACAGGCGGCGGTTTCGTACGGTGGTGTGCAGCCTCGGCCTGGGCGAGGAGATCAAAAAATATTTTGAAAAGCTGGGCGTTAAAATAGTCTTATTGCCGCGACGGCACCAATTCGATATCAGTTTGATCTGGCGCTTGTGGAAGCTCATCCGCGAGGAAAAGATCGACATCGTCATGACCACGCTTTTTTACGCCGATTTCCTGGGTGCGCTTGTCGGCAAAGCGGCCGGCGCCAAAGGCGTCTTCTCCTGGGAGACGATCTCCGCGCCCGAGTGGCTTTACCCGCGCCGGCTCTATCCTTATCGCCTGGCCATCAAATTCGCGGACAAGGTGATCTCCGTGTCGCAGGCTACGGCGCAATGGCTGCATGAGAAACGTGGCGTATCGCCGCGCCAGATCACGGTCATTCCCTATGGCGTCGATCTGTCGCTGTTTAAACCGCAAAATGGCAGCTTAGCACGGCAGCGTTTAAGGATCGGCCGTGAGGAAAAAGTGATCGGCATGGTCGGCCGGCTGCACCCGCAAAAAGGACATGTCTATTTGATCGAAGCGGCTGTCGATGTGGTCAGACAATTTCCATCGGCTCGTTTTGTGCTCATCGGCGACGGGCCGTTACGCCATGAGCTGGAGTCCATGGTCGCGGATAAAAACCTGAAGGATCGTTTCCTTTTCCTCGGATTTCGCCACGATGTGCCCGAGCTGTTGCCGGCGTTTGATATTTTTACTTTGCCCTCATTATACGAGGGCCTGCCCAATGTCGTGCTCGAGGCCATGGCCTGCGGCCTGCCCGTTGTGGCCACGCCGGTTGACGGCACCAAAGAGGCGGTGGTGCATGATGAAACTGGCCTTCTGGTGCCGGCGCAAGACTCAAAAAGGCTCGCCGGGGCGCTGCTGTTTTTCCTGAAACAGCCGGACGTTGCTCGAAGGATGGGGCAGCAGGGCCGCAAGCGCGTCGAACAGATTTTCAGCCTGCAAAAGCAGGTGGCTTCGTTCGAAGAGATTTATGCCAGGTACGCCGGCCACAGCAAAAGTTCGTGAAAAATTGTGGCCGAGCCGAGACATATACCTCCCTATATGACAAAGTCACAAAGGCCCAAAGTTTTACTAAAAGTTGAAGGGCGGTATTATTGGTTGAGAAAAACTCAAAAAGACAAAACGATTTTGGACAAAACTATTATTGAGAAATCGTAATAGTTTTGCCCTTCAGCACATACCTGAATAGTTGCACCGAAAAAGAATGTCATGAAAAAATTATCAAAACAGCAAATATCCCTTCTGGCTATTTTATTATTTTCGATCCTCGGAACGATCAATCTGCTGAGCCACGAGATGTGGCGCGATGAGCTCGATTCCTGGCTGGTCGCCAGGGGCAATTCTTTTACAGGTATTGCAGGACACATGAAATTCGCCGGCCATCCGGTTTTGTGGTACCTGGCGCTGTGGTTTGTACAACATATCTCTGCCAATCCGGTGAGCATGCAAATCCTGCATTTGCTGATTGCCACCGCGACTATCTCGATAATTCTGGCTTATTCACCCTTTTCGCAGCTGCAAAAAATACTGCTCGTTTTCAGCTATTTTTTCTTTTACGAATATGCCATTGTCTGCCGTTCTTACGCCCTTGGATTTCTCATGGTCTTTGCTATATGCGCGCTGCTGACGAGAAAGAATTCGAGCCCGCTCTGGTGCGCACTTCTCATCGCCATGCTTGTCCATACCCATGTCCTCAGCCTTATCCTTGCCGGCACGTTGACGCTTTATATCCTTCTCGATTGGCGCACCTTGTTTCCGTATGCCCGCCGGCCACATATTGTCGCTTTTGCCCTGATTGTTTTTTCAAGCTTCATCGCTTTTATGTTTTATGCCATACCCGACAAAGACTATACCTGGTATCCCGATTCGGCGATCCACTGGGATTACGGCCAGGCTATGCTGGCCTTGAAAAGCATCTGGAGCAGTTATCTCCCCCTGCCTCAGATCAAGATGCACTTTTGGAATACCAATATGTTTTCCAGCGGAGTTCTTCAGAATATTGGCTCGATTTTGCTGATTGCCCTGTCAGTCCTGTTTTTTGCGAACAAACGAAAAGTGATGCTGTTTTATGTCGCCACCACATTTGCCTACCTGGGTTTCTTTTACAAATTTTACCAGGGATACCTGCGGCATCACGGCTTTTTGTTTATGGCTTTTCTGGTCAGTTACTGGCTTTACCTGATTTCCAGCGAAAACAGGTCTGGCGGTGTGGCGCAAAGGCTTTATAAAATGAGTCAGTCTGTTCGACCGACCTTTATCACCCTGCTCTTATTCGTCCATTTTTTGGCTGCGGGCATTGCCACCTGGTATGATACAAAATACCCTTTTTCAGCCAGCAAACAGGTTGGTGAGTATCTTTTGCAGAACAAATACCAGGACTGCATTATCTTTGGAGATCAGGATTTTTTGGCGTCGCCAGTGGCTGCCTGGATCGATAAGAAACTCTATTTCCCTTCGATAGATGCCTTCGGCAGCTATATTACCTGGACCCCGGAGCGTGAGACCCCAGCCATTACCAACAAAGAGGAAGAGGCTCTCTACGATCGCTCGATATGGGAAAAGGCCAGAACCGTTTCTCTGAGATATCATAAAGATGTGATCCTGGTCCTCAGTTACCATCTGGAGCATGAGCTGTTGGCGCAGTTCACCACCGCCATTGTGAAAAACGAAATCTATTTCCTGTACAAAATCGATTTTGAGCGGCTGGCAAGCCAGTCCTCCCAAGAGGATGCCTTTGAAGTCAGATAAGAACAGAAACGACGCGGATGAATCCACGATTCAAGAGATTCGCCGCTTGAAAAATGAGCTCGGCAAGGCCTTTCCCCGCTATGCCGTTTTCATTGTTGCCTTTAACAATGCAGACGATGTAGTATCGGTGCTGAAGAGAATTCCGGAGGCGATTTACGATTTGCTGGAAGAGGTGTACGTCTTTGATGACTTTTCGCAAGACGATACTTTTATCACAACGCGGCGCTATGTGGCCGATGCGCTGCTGCAAAAGATTTCCGTTTACCAAAACCCGCGAAAGTACGGTTATGGCGGGAATCAAAAATTGGGCTACGAGTACGCCCTGGCAAAAAAATATGACCATGTCATTCTTTTGCAGGGCGACGGGAAATACGCGCCGGAATGCCTGCCTGATTTTATTCTGGCAACATTAAAGAACGATGCTCATATCGTAATCGGTTCTCGATTTTTGCCTGACGGTAGAGAGGCGTTTAGGAAAATGCCTTTGTTGAAATATATTGCCATCAGGCTTTTGAACGCCTATCAAAATTTCCTTTTGAGAGGAAAGCTTTCCGATTATCATTGCGGTTACAGACTGTACAGCACATCTTTTTTGAAAAAAGCTCAATTCAACCTTAATACCAACGATTATCATTTTGATACGGAGATCATCCTGCAAGCCCATAGCGTGGGCGAGCGCATCCGGGAAACGCCCGTGCCTGTTTATTCAAGCAAAGAGATCAGCCGGATTCGCGGATTTGAATACGCTTTCCATGTCATGCTTTCCGTGCTGGATTACCGCTTACATCGAATTGGCATTACCAGCAAGCGAAAATATACGCCAATTTTACCTGTCATCTATACGCTGAAAGATTTTCCTTACAGCTCGCACCAATTCATTCTCCAAAATGTCAAGCCCGGCCAGAGAGTATTGGATATAGGCTGTGGCGACGGTTCTCTGGCCCATCGCATCCGGCAGAAAGGCTGCCATGTGACGGGAATCGATCTGCTGTCCGGAGAAGATCTCAATTATACTCTTGACCATTATATCACCTGGAATCTTGAAGAGCCGCGAGATTTGCCGCTGCGGCGCGAGTTCGATTGCGTAATCCTTGGCGATATTATCGAGCATCTTATAGACGGGATCGGGCTATTGATGCGCGTGCGCAAAGTATTGAAAGAAAATGGAAGGCTTATCATCAGCACGCCGAACATCGCCCTGTGGTATTACCGGCTGATGGTCGGCTTCGGTCGTTTCACCTATAAGGACAAGGGCATCATGGATCAAACGCACGTCCATTTTTATACCTTGCAGAGCCTGAGAGATCATCTCAAATCGACGGGATATAATCTCCTGGCCGAAAATGTGACCGGCATTCCCTTTCCCCTGGTGATCAAGTCTCCACGATTGAAATGGCTGGCCATGACTCTCAATGCCGCCTATTATAGATTGGCGCGGCTCTGGCCCAAAATGTTCGCCTACCAATTCGTCATAACGGCGGAAATCGTTCGATTGGAATGGGATGAGATGATCAAATTGCCGGCACGATATCGCGATCCGCATCCGCATCTTCACCAGCCCGCTCCCT
>METF01000186.1:6242-7555 GCA_001771235.1 Candidatus Zhuqueibacterota bacterium RBG_16_48_16 | reverse complement strand
ACCTAAATTGAGCGATTTTGACTTGGAACGTTCACTTGTAAAGCGTCATGTCGTTCTGAAAGAATCTTTGTTTTTGTGCGCAAAATTACAAGGATTCCTCCTGAATGACACTTGAATCGCTCAATTTGGGTTTAAAAAAAATTGATAATCTATTATTCAAGACAAGACTTTCGCTGTAGCACCAGGTGAGAGCATAAGATTTTGTTGTTTATAAATTTTTCTTTATATTTGCCAACTCATAAGGCAGAAAATTGATGGCAGCCGATATGATTCGAGTTGAGCAGCGAAAAGACCATCCGTGATGTTTTGAACTGTGCGAGAGGGTTATCAAAAATGTCCGATATTGGCATTTCCATCGTCGTGCCTGTTTACAACAGCGAGGCTTGCGTGGAGGAGCTGGTCAACAGGCTGGCGGCGGTGCTGGATGAATTCGGCAAAGCCTGCGAGATCGTCCTGGTGAACGATTGCAGCACCGATCATAGCTGGGAAAAAATTTCCGGCTTATGCCAGACTTTTACAATGCTGAGAGGGATTAACCTGAGAAAGAACTTTGGCCAGGACTGCGCCATCATGGCCGGCTTGAAAAACTCATCCGGACAAATCGTGGTCATAATGGATGATGACCTGCAGCATGATCCCAGGGATATCCCCGCGCTCATAACAGAATTGCAGAGAGGATATGATATCTGCTATGCACTTTTTCCTGCCAAAAAGCATACGAGGTTCAAGAACTTTGGGAGCTGGTTCATGGGCCAGGTAGAAGATGTCATTCTGAAGAAGCCGAAACATATTTATCTCTCACCCTTCAAGGCCATTCGACGGGAAGTTATTGACAATGTCCTGCAATATGACGGACCCTATCCGTTCATCGATGGCCTGCTTCTTCGCGTGACCAGGAACATTACCCAGGTTTCAATCGAACATCATGAACGGTACGCCGGAAGTAGCACCGACAACCTGATAAATTCTATCAAGATTTGGTCCAGACTGGCGACGAATTTTTCAATCATTCCTTTGAGACTTGCGACTTTGCTGGGATTTGTTTCTTCCGGTATCGGCCTTATTTTAGGGCTGTTTTTTCTTATACAATACTTCATCGGCGTAAAAGCCCCTGTCGGCTGGTTTTCCACGATCGTGGTCGTCCTGTTTTTGGGTGGAATTCAACTGTTGACAATTGGCATCATCGGCGAATATGTAGGCCGACTTTTTCTTCATACCAGCAAGGAACCGCAGTTTATTGTGAAGGAAAAGATCGGCTATTAGCAAACGAATGAGGATATATTATGTTGCCAGTACAACGCCCTTCGTTGGCA
>METF01000186.1:151-6203 GCA_001771235.1 Candidatus Zhuqueibacterota bacterium RBG_16_48_16 | reverse complement strand
GCTGGCTCGGTTTAGGCTCTACGGTATTCGAGTTTGAAAAAAAAGTCAAAGAGTTTATTGGAGCGAAAAACGTAATCGCTGTTAATACCGGCACCACCGCCCTGCATATTGCGCTGGATGCGTTCGGCATTGGTGAAGGGGATGAAGTCATTGTGCCTTCATTAACATTTTGCGCCACAATTCAAGTCATAACAGCTTTAAGGGCCGTACCTGTTTTTTGTGAAGTTGATCCGACCACCCTCAACGTCGATGTTGACGATGTGAAAAAAAGAATTACCTCAAAAACAAAAGCCATCATTCCTGTACATTACTGCGGCAATGCGTGTGACATGGATTCTCTCTTAAAAATTGGCCGGGACCGTCATATATTCATCGTGGAAGACGCGGCTCATGCTTTTGGCTCTTTTTACAAGGGGAAAAAGATAGGCAGTTTCGGCGATGTCACCTGTTTCAGCTTCGATCCGATAAAAAATATCACCTGCGGCGAGGGAGGAGCTGTTGTTTTAGCCGATGACGAGATTGCCGAAGAAATCCGCCGAAAAAGAATATTGGGTATCGATAAGGATACCTGGCACCGATACAAAAATGAGCGAAGCTGGTTTTACGAAGTCACCACTCAAGGGTACCGTTATCACATGAGCAACATCAATGCGGCTATCGGCCTGGTGCAGCTTGGCAAGTTTGCCCGGTTTATTGAAAAAAAGCGCCGAATCGTTCATCAATATAATGAAGCTTTTAAAAATCTGCCGGGCATTGAATTGATAAGATGGGATTTGGCGGAGACTGCTCCTTTTTGTTACATCCTGCGTGTGCTGAATGATAGAAGGGATGAGGCGATGGATTTTTTGAAGGAAAAAGGTGTCGGATCGGGGGTGCATTACGTTGCCAATCACATCCAGCCTTATTTTGCAAAATATGCAAAACCTCTTCCGGTTACGGAAAGGATCTGGCAGGAAATCTTGACCCTGCCATTGTATTATGACATGAGCGATGATGATGTTGAGCTGGTCATTCGATCCATGACTGATTTTTGCACCAGGTGATTTAAACAAGGTTCGTGACATGGCCAAAACCAGTCTTTTGTATAAAAATGCTTTCATATATGAGTCATTTATGAGGCTGCTATATGGAAAGCACTATAAAGCGAGATACATCTCTGTCGGCGAAGAGATTCCGGATGGAGTAAAAGTCCTGGACGTCTGTTGCGGGCCTTGTGCGCTCTATACATTAGCACTGAGAGGCAGGGCTGACTATAGGGGCATCGACATCAATCAGCAATTCATCGAGAATGCCGCAAGGTTATCCGTCACAGTCCTGCCGCTGGATATAAGAGCGGAGCCCCTGCCGGATGCGGATTATGTCGTCATGCAGGGAAGTCTGTACCAGTTTGTTCCCCGGCAGAAAGAAATCGTCGACAAGCTGTTGTCCGGTTCTTCTGACAAAGTTATTATTTCCGAGCCGGTCAGGAACCTGTCGAATTCCCGTAATCCCCTCATATCCGCCATAGCCCGCCATTCCACGGACCCAGGCACCGGGCATAAAGAAGAGCGGTTTACTGAGGAGAGCTTTAGGGCATTTTTTACAGCAAATTATAGTGAGCGGATAGAAAAGTTTAAATTTGTCCCGGGGGGCAGAGATTTCATCGTCGTCCTGAACGCCCGAAAGGAAAAAGAACGTGCAGCCGGTCGCTTATGATAAAATGATCGAGTTTGAGGACAGCCATTTTTGGTTTATCGCTCGCGAACGAATTTGTCTCGACCTCATCGATGGTATCATGAACGAGTCGGTGAAGAGGATATTGGACTATGGCTGTGGCACCGGCAAGATCGCTTATCTGTTACAGGAGCGATATAAGGACAAGGAAATATATGGCGCCGACATTTCCGATGTTGCTGTCGACTATTGCCGGAAAAGAGGATTATCGAATGTCTTTCACTTGAGAGAAGAGAAGCTTCCCGAAAACACCTTTGGCCTGATTGTCTGCCTCGATGTGCTGGAACACATTCAGGAGGATGTGGAGTTTCTAAATCAAATCAAAAATTTGCTGAGCGCAGGCGGCAGGATATTCATGGCCGTTCCCTCCTACGAGTTTTTGTGGAGCGGCGAAGACTATGTTTCCAATCACGCACGTCGCTATACCCGCAGGCAGCTCAAAAAAAAGATCACTCAAGCCGGATTTAAGATAAGCAAGATAACCTATTTCAATACATTCCTGTTTGTCCCAATCGTGCTTGTTCTATTGGCCAAGCGATTGTTCCTGCCCAAATCGATGTATGAATCGGATGTCAAAGAGGTGCCGCGTTTTCTCAATATTTTGCTGACAAAGATATTTGTTTCTGAAAGGTGGTTTTTGAAACGCGCTTCCTTTCCCTATGGTGCGTCGTTGCTGGTCATTGCGCAGAAAGAAGATAAATGAAAATCCCACCTGACACAGCAGCCAACACAAGCAAGGAGCCGGAATTCATAAAAACATGGACAAAAAATATCACATCATCATTTTCCTGCTGCTTCTTTTAATTGCCACAAGCCTGCTCAATTCCCCCGGCGTCACCGATGTCAACGTCTGGATGCGTTGGATGGACAGTTTGGAGAAAAATGGCCTGGTGAAAGGATACGAGGTGAATCGCACCGTCTATCCTCCGCTCAGCAATGCGCTGCTATTTCTAGTCGTTCAATGTTCCCGTTTTTTCCATGTCAGCCTTTTTATCGCCTTAAAACTGTCCATATTCTTTTTTCTGCTGTTGACCTGTGTTGTTTTTTATCTGTGGACGCGGCGAGTGGCGCTCTGTTCCCTGTTACTTGGCAGCCTCGTGCTTAACAGCGTAGCGCACGCCTACCTGGACATCTATTATGCGCCATTTCTGATTTATTCTCTATGGGCTTTAAAGGAAAGGAAAGATACCCTTTTTGCGCTGAGCTATACGATAGCCTGCCTGATCAAATGGCAGCCTCTTATTATGGCGCCTTTTATTATGCTCTACATCCTCGATGCCAGGAGCTTTTCAGAGTTGACCGGCCGCAGGATAGTGAAAATAATGGCCTCGATCGGTTTGCCCGTCTTGCTGCTTGTGTCGATATGTCTGTTGGTCTTTAATGTGGAATTGATACGAAGCTTTTTGCGCGGTGCTTCGCATACCTATCTCAGCGGCAAAGCCCTCAATGCGAGCTGGCTCTTGACCTACTTTTTACACCTGTATGCGCCGGATAAATTTGGCGGCCTTGTCGATGGGCTGGTGATGCCGGTGAAAACCACGGAGATACCCATTATCATCGGACCTAAATTGGCATTTGTCTTTTTTTATGGCTGGAGCTTTGTTCTTTTTTTCAAAAGCCAGAACACCTTTAAGAATTTGCTCATTTACTCGGTCATTGGTTATCTGGCCTATTTCACTTTTAATACCAGCGTTCACGAAAACCATCTCTTTATGGCGGCCGTTATGGCGCTCTTACTCTTTTTTGTTGATTCCTCCCAGCTGAGTCTTTTCCTGGTCATCGCCTTGATGTTCAACGTGAATGAGTACATCTTTTACGGACCCTATGGCAAGGGCATGCCTTTCAGCAGATGGATTGGCGTGGACATCACGATCCTCTTCTCCTTACTCTATATCATCATCTTCTTCGTTGTTTTTTTCCAGCAGTTGAACGTACACCGATTGCAGCCGGCGAATAGAGAGGGCAGATAGTTGTTCCTGATGCGCATCACTAAGTAATCCATTTCAGAATTATTTGTCAGGTTATGGCAAAAGCAAGAGAGTTCGTAGTCCAGCCTTTAGGCTGAAATTATCAAGCTGAAGGTTGAACTACAAACAAAAACCCCAACATGTACTTACAAAATGGACTACTAAGCCACAAAGTCGCAAAGGAACACAGAGGATTAATTTTGTGAACCTTTGTGTCTTCCTGTCTTTGTGGCGAATTAAAGAAGATATGCCTGAAGATACTGAAAAGGAGAAGTATGGAGACCGTCCGTTGTGCGATCTGCGATTCGGATCGTTACGAAAAAACAATGACCTCCATGGATATTTGGGTAAGCAGGGAACGATTTGATATTGTAAGATGTAAGGATTGTGGTTTCGTCTTTACCAATCCCCGGCCCGCTTTTCATGAGATCGCCCGATACTATGGCAACGAATATTATGCCTATCAAAAACCGGCTATGGCATTTCATCAAACGCAAAAAAATGGCAAGCGCTTTCTCGACTATGGCTGCGGCGCCGGTGAGTTTATGATTTTAAAAATGAACGAGGGATATGAGGTCTATGGTGTTGACATCGATGCTGCGGCAATCGGAATTGCCAAAGACGCCGGCCTGAATGTCAGACAAGCGCAGCCCGGAAGGATCGACTTTGAAGATAATTTTTTTGACGAGATCCGCTTGAACCATGTTTTGGAGCATATTCATGAGCTCGGCAGCATTGTTGCGGAATTATTTCGCTGTCTGAAACCCGGGGGAATGTTGACGCTCGAAGTGCCCAACATCGCTTCTTTTGATGCAAAAATAAACCGGGCGGCGTGGCGTGGATTGGAAGTTCCGCGCAATTTGTATCATTTCAGCCCCGATTCCTGCCTGGCATTACTGAAGGCGAACGGATTCGGAGAAATTGCATACAGGACGTACAATCACCCTGTTTTCCATAAACAACTGTACTATTTGAAAGGTTGCTATACCAGCATCAAAATTGCCTGTCATCTAAAGACAGGCTTCCCTTTATGGCGAGTGCTCCGGGCTGTTGTGACGGGAGCGGTCAATATATGCCGATACTCTTTGCACCATAAAACGGAAGACGACGGCTGGTTACTTTCAGTATGCGCGACAAAATAAGTGGTCTCATGAAAGTATTGATGGTTCATAAATTCTATTATGTCGAAGGCGGCGCAGAGCGTTATTTTTTCAATCTCGCCAAAGTCCTGGAGCAGAACGGCCACCAGGTCATTCCCTTCGCCATGAGTCACCCGAAAAATTATCCAAGCGCCTACGACTCTTATTTTGCCGATAATCTGGAGGTCGATCGACTGCAAAACGGAAAAAGCTCGATCACTACCGTCAAGGGATTGGTACGGTTTGTTTATAATCAAAGGGCTGCTCAACAACTGGCCCGACTTTTAGAAAAAGTAAAACCGGACATCGCTCACGTTCACAGCGTTCACCATCATCTCTCGCCGTCCGTTTTATTTGTTTTAAAAAAATACCGTTTGCCTGTGGTCCAGACGCTGCACGATTATAAGCTCGTTTGTCCCAATTATATTTTTTTGAACGGAAGGGGCCATGTATGCGAAGCATGCGCCGGGCGATATTTTTATCATGCACTGCTGAATAAATGCTTTAAAAACTCGTATCCCGCCAGCCTGCTGCTGGCGGTTGAGTCGTACGTCCAGTTTGCTCTGCAAGCCCATAAGAAAAATGTCGATCTGTTCATATCGCCCAGCAGATTCCTGGCGGAAAAGCTGGTGCAATACGGCTACCCTGCGGAGCGGATGGTCGTCCAGCCATATACCTTGCCGGTCGCGGAATATCGCCCGCAGTTTTCCGACTCTGACTATTTTGTTTTTACCGGCCGGCTAACGCGCGAAAAGGGTTTGGCATTCCTGCTCCAGGCGATGAAAGAGATTAAGGACGCCCGCCTGTGTATCGTTGGAACAGGTCCGCTTGAAACGGAGATCAGAAAGCAGATCAAAAGTGAAGGGATGGACAATGTTGAGCTGTTGGGTTATAAATCCGGCGACGAATTAAAGAGCATCGTGGCCAACGGCAAATTTGTGGTCGTCCCCTCACAATGGTACGATAATTCTCCGCTGGTTATTTACGAAGCCTTTTCGCTGGGCAAGCCGGTTATTGGTGCTCGGATCGGCGGCATATCGGAGCTGATTTCCGAAGGCCGGACAGGATTCTTATTCGACCCCAAAGATGTTCCTCATTTCGTTCGAAAAGTGAATGAATTGATCCACGATCCATCAAAGGCTATGATGATGGGGCGAGCGGCCAGGCAAAAAGCAGAAAGCGAATTTGCTCCCGATGCACATCATGCAAAAATCCTTGAATTGTACCAGCGAG
>METF01000186.1:0-131 GCA_001771235.1 Candidatus Zhuqueibacterota bacterium RBG_16_48_16 | reverse complement strand
TAGTATCTTGAGAGTCAATTTTTGTACAAATATGGCAAAAGGTAGCCTATAAAAAATTTTAACCACGCATTTTCACAAATCAAACGAATTTCACGAATTTGTACACCGAGATTAATTTTAATTCGTGCAAA
>METF01000185.1:9945-12906 GCA_001771235.1 Candidatus Zhuqueibacterota bacterium RBG_16_48_16 | reverse complement strand
AAATACCTTTAATGACAGCACGCTCTTTAAGGGGGTACATTTATTAGAGCCCGGACACTATCTTCTCATCAGGGGCGAAAAGATTGAGAAAAAACAATTCTGGGATTTTGATTTCAAAGAAAGCCAGGATCATGGCGAAAAATATTATGTCGAAAATATGAATTGCCTTTTGAAAGCGGTCATTCGGCGACAGCTCATTTCCGATGTTCCGGTTGGCAGCTATTTGAGCGGCGGGCTTGATTCCGGGACAATTACGGCGTTTGCGTCCAGGTTCATCCCCAGACTGATGACCTTTACCGGCGGTTTTGATGTTGCAACAGCCGTGAGCATCGAGAACTTTTTTGATGAGCGGGCAAAAGCCGAGCTGATGTCCAGGGAATTCGGCACCGAGCACTATCAAATGGTCATACACGCCGGTGACCTCGAATGGGCGCTGCCAAGGGTAATCTGGCATGCTGAGGATTTGCGAGTCGGTATGTCTTATCCGCACTATTACCTGGCGCGATTGGCCAGCAAGTTTGTCAAGGTCGTGTTGGCAGGAGCGGGCGGCGATGAAATACTGGGCGGCTATCCCTGGCGATATGCTTTTTCGCAGCACTGCGCGGACAATTCCGATCTGGAGAGAAAAACCTTTGAATACTGGTCCAGGCTGATCAACGGCGACGATAAAAAAGATTTTTTTTCCGCTGAAGCGCTGCGACACATGAAACATCACGATCCCTGGGATTCTTTTCAGAAAATCATGAACAATCATGTGGACAACCCGGCTCTCAAGCGGTTATTATATTTTGACGCCAAAACCTTCTTGCACGGCATCCTGGTTATCGAAGACAAGCTCAGCATGGCTCATTCGCTTGAATCAAGAGTTCCTTTTTTGGACAATGAGCTGGTCGATTTTGCCAGCCAAATTCCCTGCAAGTACCTGCTCAACGACCGGTGGCTTCCTGCCGCGCACAATGATATCAATCTTTCGGGAAAATATATACTCCGCCGGGCAATGGAAGGACTTTTGCCTAAGGACATCATCGAGAACCGCAAACAGGGTTTTAGCGCACCCGAACAGTCCTGGTACATGCAGCAACTGGTTCGCTACATCAAAGGGATCATCTTATCGGACCGGGCTTTGGATCGGGGGTATTTCCAGCAGCCATACATTGAAAAGATTCTGGATGAGCATATTTCCGGCAAGTGCAATCATCGTTTGCTGATATGGTCATTGTTGAGTTTTGAATGGTGGAATCGAATTTTCATCGACGGAGAAAAGGTTGAGTAGATTAACCTCATTGCAGAAATGGCCCGATGCAAAAAACGACCCGGCAAGGTCAGGTCCCGGCGATTTTCCTAAACGGGTAACGGTCGAATTGACCAACAACTGCAATTTGGCCTGCGAAATGTGCCCGCGAAAGTACATGACAGCGAAGAAGGGATACATGTCCTTTGGCCTTTATGAGAAAATCATCAATGAAATAACCTCCCATAAAGACGTTGCCCTGATACCGTTTTTCCGAGGCGAGTCGTTGCTGCACCCGCAATTCATTGACATGATGGCTCTGGCCAGGCGAAAGGGTGTTCGTTCGATTCAACTGGCCACTAACGCCTTGGTTTTAAAACCTGAAACAGGCAAAGCGTTGATCGACCTTGAGCTTGATTTCATCTCTTTTAGCATTGACACTGTTAACGCCGATATTTACGCCAGGGTGCGTCTCGGCGGCGACTTGTTCCAGGTTCTTAAAAATATCGAATTCTTTTGTGCTTATAAAAAGGCCAATGGCGCCGACAAGCCGGTCATTCAGGTTTCGACGGTCAGGACAATAGAGACCGCCAAACACATTAATGATTTTGTCAAGTATTGGCATGATAAGGCAGACAGAATCAGGGTTTATGAAGAACATTCAAATAACGGCTCATTCGGAGAACTGAACAAGACGGATTGCAAAGATTTTCCAAAACGGCTGCCATGTCTAAAACCCTTTACCGATCTGGTTATCTATTGGGATGGAAGGGCGGCCTTGTGCAATCATGACTGGGACAGAACGCGCAACCTGGGAGACGTAAACAAAACATCGATAGAAGAAATATGGAAAAGCTGGAAATACCAGGACATTCGAACCGCTCACCTGGAAAATCACAACGATCTGGAAGATTTGTGCAAAAAATGCGATCACTGGAAAAGCCATTATTTGCCTGAGCGGATGATAGGAGAATTGTATGCCGGCAAATCCAAATCTTTATAAGTTGCGAAGGTCGATATTCCCCCAAATCGAAATCCAGGCGACCGAGTGGATACCCAAAAACATTCATGAAAAATCGTAAAATCCGTTGCATTTAATTGAATAAATGGTTACTATTCAGCCAAAATGATGCAACATGATTCGGATTCATAATAGGAGGGATGAAATGGATGATTTAATGAAGGAAAGGCCCGCCACCATCCAGGATATAGATAATTTGCGGCAAGAATTATTAAGCAAGCTTGCCAGCAAAGAAGAGATCAAAAAGCTGGCCACCAAAGAAGAGATCAAAAAGCTGGCCACCCAGGAAAGCCTTGACAATCTAGCGGCAATTGTTTTCCAACAACAACATCAGATGTCCTTGCTGGAAACTAAAGAAGACGCTAATAAAAAATTTGATCTGGTAATGAGCGCTATTGATGGCTTGGCAAAAAATATTGAGAATCATTATATAGAACTAAAATCAGGCGATTCTACTTTTAGGCGTCATGAGAGACAATTGGAAAATCATGAAGATAGAATTAAAGTGTTAGAAGGAAACGCCTAAAGGCCGGGAAGAAATGGATGATTCACTAAAGGAAAGATTCGACAGAATCGATGAAAAACTTGCCAGGCTACTTTCCTCTAGTCGCCGAATCCTGCATTTGGCTTCTTTAGTGCAAACAAAAGAGGCGGCTGATAAGCAATTTAATTTGCTCATGAGTGCTCTGGATGGCCTGGCGAAAAAAAT
>METF01000185.1:9669-9871 GCA_001771235.1 Candidatus Zhuqueibacterota bacterium RBG_16_48_16 | reverse complement strand
GTATTACCATAGACCAACCGATAAAAATCCCCATTACCAAACCGTTTTTTGATGTTGAAGAAAAAACCGCATTAAGCAGCGTTCTTGATTCCGGCTGGATCGTTCAGGGGCCAAACGTCGCTGAATTCGAAAGGCTTGTTCGGGAATTCGTTGGTGTCGGTTATGCCGTCGCGGTAACCTCCTGCACGACTGCTCTGCACCT
>METF01000185.1:3819-9646 GCA_001771235.1 Candidatus Zhuqueibacterota bacterium RBG_16_48_16 | reverse complement strand
GGCCGGGGGACTGCGTTCTGGTGCCGTCTTTTACTTTTGTCGCCACGGCAAACGCCGTTGAATACACCGGGGCAAGGCCGGTTTTTGTCGATATTGATCCGGCAACGTTTACTATAAATCCGGGCGAAATCCTGAAAAATTTGCAGACCAGGCATATTCATTCACAGGATTCTCCCAAATGTATTTTGCCGGTCTCTCTATTTGGCTTGTGCGCCGATATGGAAAAGATCAATTCCATTGCCCGAGAGCACGACATGATAGTGGTAGAGGACGCTGCCTGTGGATTGGGCGCTAAAAGAATGGGGCGCCACGCCGGCGCCGAAGCCCTTGCCGGATGTTTGAGTTTTCATCCGCGAAAGGTGATAACAACCGGTGAAGGAGGGATGGTTGTGACAAACAACGATATAATAGCGGAAAAAATCCGGCGGATGCGAAATCACGGCGCGGGCCGGACCGATCTGGAGCGGCATCTGAAAGAAGGGGGATCGTTATTGCCGGAATATGATGAGTTGGGTTATAATTACCGAATGACAGATCTGCAGGGAGCGCTCGGCGTCGCGCAAATGCAAAAACTGGAAAAAATCTTAAAGGCAAGGGAAGCGGCGGCCGGGAGTTATGTGGAGCTTTTAAAAGACATGCCGGAATTCAAGACTCCCGCTGTTCCCCAGGGCTATCAGCATGCTTTTCAATCTTTTGTCTGTTTATTCGCCCCGGGGCTCTCGGATTTGTCAGAAATTGGCGATTTAGACGAAATGACACTGGACGACTGGAACCGGCGACGAAATAAACTGATGAGCAATCTGGAGCGAGACGGGATTTCTGTCCGGCAGGGGACGCACGCGGTGCATACGCTTGGTTATTACAAAAAAAAGTATGCTTTACGGAATTCGGATTTCCCCATGTCGTTGGCGGCAGATCGATTATCCATTGCGTTGCCGCTTTATGCGGATATATCAGAAGAGGAGCAGGCTCGGGTTGTGGAATGTATCCGGCGGGAATTACCTGCGATTTAATTCAACAGTTAACAGAGCATAGCGAAACAAATCTGCTGCAATTGAATATCAACTCACTTTCCAACCAGCAGACTTTCAGTTTCTATATCTTCGTCAATATCTTCCCAATGAATACCGACGCCTTCTCCTATAAGACGCCAATTTCTTCTTTGCTTATCATTTGCATCTCTTAACCTCGGAAACCATTCTAAAGGCGCCGATATTTCGCGGCCATCGACCAGAACAACATGAATAGAATTGTCTGTAAAAAATACATCATTCGCTAGTGATTCAATTTTCACGGCCAAAGTGCTCATACCATTTTCTCCTTATTATCTTAATATTATTTTCTATCAGTTTTCTTATTTCTGTAAGTTCATGATCTTTGAATCTTCTTGATTTGGCTAGTACTATTATAGGATTCAACCAAGATTTAGCATGCTTATAATCTTTTTCAACATGTATATGTATAGGTTCATTTCGATCAAGACTAAAAAAGAAAAAGCGGTATCCATTCAAATTTTTAATAACTGTTGGCGTTTAAGAGCTTTTATTTCCATACTTTTTAGTCAAATGGAAACGCCCCCGCTGACCAGGGGCGTCAAACCGACGATGTTATCGTCGGCGCTGTTAACAGTAAATAATTCAAAAAATTAGGGAAAAAGTCAAGAAATATTTACGAGTGGAAAAAGTTGTCAGATGCTTTTCAATAATTCCCCAACCAGGGAAAATTTTCCCCACAACCAAGAAAAATTACCACTTTTCCCTCCTCATGATTTTCCATTAAACAGCCCCGCTTTTTACCATTCAGTGCTTTTCATTCCTGGTATAAAATAACACGTAATTCGTGCCTGTAAAAACAACAGCTTGAACAATATTAAAAATCAATCCTAGCCATTTAATCGAAAAACGGACAAGAGTGATGATGGCGTCGTTTTCGGTTTAATGGCATAGCCCTTGCTTAACTCACTGCGAAATGCAACCCGGAGAGCGCATGAATTCCGTCAATCTATCATCTCTTGAACGCTTTATAAATTTTTTAGGCAAATGGCGCAGAAAATTCACCAACATTGGAATCAGATGAATCCATTCATATCCTTATGCATGATCGTCAAAAACGAGGAGCGATTCCTGGGGCAATGCCTGAAGAGCGTTCGGCGTGTCGTGAATGAAATGATCGTCGTTGATACAGGCTCGACTGATAATACGATGAAAATCGCACAGGAGTACGGCGCCAGGGTATACCAACACCCCTGGGAGGGCGATTTCAGCAAAGCTAGAAATTTGTCGCTCAAGTACGCGACAGGAGATTGGATTTTCATCCTTGACGCAGACGAAGAATTGGCGCAAGAGGATATTCCCATTGTTACTCGCTGCATACGAAAAACCGATGTCGATGCGTATCTGTTTTCAAATATCAATTTTACGCCGAACGGGACGTGCCATCATCGAAACATCAGGCTGTTTCGCAAAGGCAAAGTTCATTACCGGGGTATAGTTCATAATAACCCTGTGCTCGATGGCGTTGCGTCTGTAGCGCCTATTCGCATTTATCATCACGGTTACAACCTGAGCCCGGAGGAGATGACGCGGAAATATAAAAGATCCGAAGCCCTGCTGCTTAAACAAGTTAAAGCCGAGCCGCAAAACACCTATGCCAGGGCAAACCTGGTGCGAAATTACCGGCTGCAGAGAGATTATCAAAAGGTCATAGCCGAGGCGGAAAAAGCGCTTGTTAGCGATAACATCAATCTTTTCGACAAGCAGATGATCCTGAATGATCTGGCCTATGCTCGTTTTATTACCGGCGACCTGAAAAAAGCCAAACAAGCCAGCCTCGAAGGTCTGGCGGGAAATCCATGTCACCTGGATTTCCTGTTCATTTTAGGCGGCGTTATGGTAAAGATGAAAAAGCATCGGCAGGCGATTGAATATTTTAACAAATATCTCGAAATGAGGGGATCCGGCGAGGAAACTCCAGGTCTGGAAGGCTTGCTTATCGATACGTATGGATATCAAGGCAAGGCGTGGAATAATATCGGCAATAGCTATAGAGAATTGGGGAATCCGGATGCCGCAATAAAGGCTTTTGAAAGGGCCTTAGAAATTGATGGGCAAGAGCCGATCTATTTCAAAAACCTTGCCGGATTGTATCTGCAAAAGGGTTTGATAAAACTTGCTTTTAAAGTTTTGAAAAAAGCCATGGAATCGGGTATTGCGGATGATAGCATTAAAAAGACATTCGCCAGAATGGAGATGATGTCAGCCTGCGAAATAGCGACGTGAGATACCCAGAAGGATGAGCAGCTTGTATTAGAATTGCGAGGCTGCTGTTTTCAGGAACACAACTTTTGACGCCATTTCAAAAATTGAGAGTCTGAAATGAAGAAGGAAAATAGAAAGGCGCAAAAAATTTTGATCGTCATGGAGGAAGGCATTGGCAATATGGTCATGCTGACCCCGGCTTTGAAGGCGTTAAAGATGGCCTGTCCGGATTGCCACGTAACGGTTTTTGGCCGCGAGCCTTCCGTCCAGGTTATCAAAGGGTGGGAGGTTGTCGATAAAATTCTGCAATCGCCGGACGATGATGTTTACGACGTGGGATTTTCAACTATTTGGTCACGGCAGTTTTCGCTAAAAAACCAGCGATGGATGCCGCAACACTGCTCAAAATGGATCAAGTTAAAGCTGGATCCCGGCCAGCATGAAACCGATAGCGACTTTCAAATCGCCCGGCATTTTGGTTTTAAGGAAAGCAGGCCGGCACCTCATTGCCAGGTTTCGCCTGCCGCAATTGAGTTGCCCAAAAACAAAAAGATCGTGGCGTTATCGGATACCACGCTTAATAACGGTGCGTGGGAGAGAAAACGCTGGCCGCATTATGTAGCGCTGGCAGAGCAACTGATCGGCAATGGCTGCCATGTCCTGCTTGTTGGCGGGGAAAGAGAAGCAGAACGATTCCTTCAGGAAAACTGGCCTTCTGAAATCACAAATTGCCTGGGAAGACTCTCTGTGCAGGAAACGGCTGACGTGCTAAAAAAGTGTGACTTTTTTATCGGAAACGACAGCGGCCCTGCTCACCTGGCCGCAGCCATGGGGATTCCGACCTATGTGCTGTTCGGGCCGACGCTCATTTCCAAGAATCGTCCGTTGGGAAATAATGTAAAGACCATACATGCAAATTTACCTTGCGGTCCTTGCCAGTACACGGAACGATGGGCGGCCTGCCATGATTGGCGGTGCATGAAGCTCATGCGGCCGGACCAGGTTTATGCAATGGTAATGAACGACCGCCAACGCCCTGTTCAGGTGGGCGTTGATCGATCCGGCGCGCAGGGGCTGATCGGGAAAGACTATTGCGAATGTCGTATCGTGACGGAAGACAATCGTAAAATGATTGTCCGGGGCGAAGTGAAAGAAGCCCTGCGCTTTCATTTGGTTGGGGCAGGCAAAGCCAATTACCCCTGGGGCATGGAAAACGAAATCCGGCGTGCCCTGGAACTGGAAGGCGTCGAGGTCATCGAGACGGATTACCGCCTGGAAAAGGAAGGATTTGCTGAAAAGTTTTTGCGGCCGGCGCACCTCATGCTGGTTTGCAAAGGATCGGGTATCGCCCCGGAGCTTATCCGGCAATACCCCGGCAAGACCCTGCTCTGGTACCAGGATGACATTTTTTCCACCGAACATGCGCCGCGAGATTTGAAGTATAACGGCCACGCTTTTGACGCGGTCTATACTTTTGATCGATCGGCCATTGAAGCCTATCGCCAATTGAGGATGCAGGATGTCCGCTGGCTGCCGTTGGCCATGAGCCCGGCGCTCCATCGAAAAATATATGCGGAAAAAAAGCATGATGTCGGATTTGTAGGCAACATCCATCCCAATCGAAAACCTTTTTTCGAAAAGCTGTCTCAGAGGTTTAATTTACTTGTCGCCCGCGCTTTTATGGAAGACATGGTCCGCATTCTCAATGAATGTAAGATCGTAATCAACCTGGGCATCGGTCCCACCGGCATCCAGCAACGAGTGTTCGAGACGCTGGGATGCGGCTCTTTTCTCCTGACCAACGAGATTCCTCAAGATTCCCGTCTTTTTGAAGACAGGAAACACCTGGTCTATTTTAATGAAAAAAATGTGGAAAAGTTGATTGCTTATTATCTGGAACATGACGAAGAGCGGGAAGGGATTGCCCATCAGGGATACGTCGAGGCACAGAATCGCCACACATTTCGGGAGCGGATGCGACAGATTTTTGCGGATAACTTTCAATCAGATAAACCGGATTCTATTCAAACATCCTTTATGAAATCCACACAATATGGCGTTTTTGAAAAGCAGAAGAATGGAAAATTGGATAACGCAGAGGTAGAATATTCTGAAAACGCTATTGCGTCGAATCCACGCAACGGCGATGCTGGCAAAAATATAAAAATTCCCCGTCTGGATTTGATGCAGCAAAAAATTGAAGCGGCCTTGCGTAACAAATCATTGGGCAAGTTCCGGCATTTGACTTCCCTTGTCTATGAATTGAAAGCCGAATCAGCAAAAACCGCGCAAATCTCAACATCGATTGAGCGATGGAAGGCGCAAACCTCGTTCGGAAAAGACCCGCAAAAAAGAGAATTGTTGATCGTGGCCGGTGCGCCAAGAGTCGAGCTGGCCAAGATGTCTGATGCCTTGCGGCGAACGGGCGGGTATTCGGTGCGGCTGCTTTGTGCCCAGAGTATGGCCGGGAATGTGGGCGGATTTTATACCCGGTTTTTTGATGAGATCATCGGCTATCGAAATCTTGTCGAGCTGGCTCATTTTCTCCTGGCTATTAAACCGGATTTGAT
>METF01000185.1:426-3789 GCA_001771235.1 Candidatus Zhuqueibacterota bacterium RBG_16_48_16 | reverse complement strand
TTTGGCTGTGATCTTTTCCGACGCCCCGGTGATTTTTCATGCTTATGATATTTACAAATTCAGCCGGCCGCCTCATTTTTCTGTTCCATTGGAAGTAGAAGCTGAACAGTTCAGTTTTGAAAATGCGGATGGCATTATCCACAAGGGACACGAAAATGAAATCGAGGAATTCATCCGTCCCGTTTACGCCCTCAAGGGCTCGGTTTTGCATTTTCATCCGTTTTGCTGGGAGCCGTTTTTTGTCAAAAAGCCGCCGGAAAAGCTCTCACAGAGGGATGGAAAAATTCACATCGTTTATACGGGCCTGGTCGAGCCGCCCGGCACGGACAGGCGATTTAACGGCGAGGTGCACTTTTTAGAAACCGCCCAAAAGATCGCGGCGCAGGAAATCCATTTTCACATTTACTATTCGCCTCATCTCGGCAGCAACGATGATTACTATAAAGAGTATTTTGATTTTGCCGCCAGGAACCCGTATTTCCATTTCCATTCAGGGCTGCCTTATGACAAACTGTGCCCCGAGATTGCCCAATATGACTATGGCTGGAATGTCTTTGACTATCGCTATGCCATCATGCCCGATACCTGGCGCAAGCTGGCTTCGACCAATAAAATATTTACCTATCTCGAGGCGGGCATCCCGATGATTGTTGACACGGAAAATGAATATATATCTTCGCTCATTACTGATTGGTCGGTTGGCTTTAACATGAAATGGGACGAAATTTCCAACCTGCATCAATTTCTCAATCAGCAGAATTATAAAACTCTTGTTGACGCGGTAAAGGCTGCAAGAGAAACTCTATCGATTTCCAGGCAGATTCATAGATTGGAACAGTTTTTTGATGAAATTCTAAAGGAACAAAATATCCATGCTCTATAGCGATGCCGTCGATTTCATATCGATGGACAAGATAAAATCACATTGGGATGCGCAGGCAAAGACATACCTGGACAGCCCCAAGGCCACTTTCAATGACATTTTTCTCATGGAAAAGGAGATCAGGCTTCTTTCACAATTCATTCATGACGGCATGCGTGTTTTGGATTGTGGATGTGGAAATGGATATACGTCCCTGGCGTTGGCAAAGAAAAAGAACGCCGAATTTACCGGTATAGATTTTTCGCAGGCAATGATCCATATCGCCCAAAAAATATATGAAAGTGAAAATGGACGACTAAAGGGCCAGGTTCGGTTTCACGTTCATGATCTGCTAACGCCTTTGCAGCATCTTGGTACCTTTGATGTTATCATCTGTAAACGTGTATTGATCAATCTGGTAAACCGGGAGAACCAGCTCCTGGGCCTGAATCGCCTGCATCGAGTTTTAAAGCCTCATGGCACGCTTTTATTGTCCGAGGCGAATGAGGACGCATGGCGCCGCTTGAATGTCCTTCGACGCCGCTTTGGACTGGAGGCACTGGGAAAGCCGTGGTATAATCGTTATGTGAGAAACGATGAGCTTTACTATTTCATCAAAGACAATTTCACCCTGCGTAAAGAAATAAGCTTCAGCAGCACATACTATTTTGGCTCGCGTATATTGCAGCCGTTCTGGTTAAAACTATTTCAGCCAAATAAAGAGCCATCGTTTTCTTCAAAAATCAATCAAGTGTTTTCCTACCTTCCCGCTATTGGAGATATTGGAATTCAAAAAGTGTGGGTGCTGCGCAAAAAATAAAAAGAGAAAAACATGCAGATAGAATTTTTTAAACATAATATTGACGATGAAGCAAAGCAAGCCGTCCTGAAGGTCTTGGAAACACCTTATATTGCAATGGGAAAAGTTGTCGAAGAACTGGAGGCCGAGTTTGCTAAATACCTCAATACTCCTTACGCTTTGGCGTTGCATACGTGCACTGATGCGCTGTTTCTGAGCTTGAAAGCTTTAGGAATCGGCCCCGGTGACGAAGTGATTACCACGCCCTTGACATTTGTCGCAACGGCGAATTCTATCGTGAGCGTTGGAGCCAGACCCGTTTTTGTGGATGTAGAAGCGGATACCGGCCTGATCGACATTCAGGAAATCAGGAAACATATTACGCCGAAAACCAAAGCCATCATTCCCGTTCATTTGTACGGACAAATGGCGGACGTGGAGGCATTGGCTTTTATCGCTAAAAAGAATAACCTCTTTATTATTGAAGATTCCGCCCATTGCATCGAAGGCAATTTTGACGGGATTCAGCCAGGCCAGTCAGGGGATACGGCGTGCTTCAGTTTCTTCGCTACAAAAAATATCACCTCCGGCGAAGGCGGGATGTTGATCACCAAATCCGAGGCGGTTTATGAAAAATGCCGCATGATGCGCTCTCACGGACAGACGCGGTCGGCGGATCAGCGTTATAAAAAGGCAGGTCTGAGCTGGGATGTGGAGATCGTCGGCTTGAATCACAAGCTCACCAACTTTCAGGCGGCCATGCTGCTACCGCAACTGCGAAAAATCGAGACCCTGTGGAAACGACGGCAGGAAATTTATCGGCACTATCAGGCTGCTTTATCTGGCGCCGGAATTCAAACGCCAAAAATATTGAAAAATTGCAGGAGCGGGCTTCACCTTTTTACATTTTGGGTTGATAATAAAGTAAGGAATCAGATACTGATGGCTTTGAAGGAGAAAGGCGTTCACTGCACCGTCAATTATAATCCGCTTCATTTGCTTTCATTTTACAGGAAAAATTACGGCTATCGGGAAGGAGATTTTCCTCATGCCGAGCGAATCGGCGGCTCGACGCTGAGTCTGCCTTTTTATCCTGATCTAAAGCAGGAAGAAATTGACTATGTGGCTCAAACGGTGATCGAAACGGTGAGAGGTTAATAGATGAACAAGATATTGGTTACAGGAGGCGCCGGGTATGTAGGCGCGGTTCTGGTTCCCAAGCTGCTTTTGCGTGGATGTCAGGTCCGGGTGCTCGATACCTTTTGGTTTGGCAAAGACGCATTGGCCGAGGTCGGACGCCATGCCAATCTGGAAATAATCGAGGGCGATATTCGCGATCCATTGATCCTTGAAAAGGCTTGTGAAGGCATGGATGCCGTGATCCATCTGGCCGCCATTTCCAATGATCCCAGTTGCGACCTTGATCCTGAATTAACCAAACAGGTGAACATGGACGCCGTGATCGAGCTGGTCCAGATCGCAAAAAACAGCGGCGCCAGGCGATTTATCAATGCCTCATCGAGCAGCGTCTATGGCATAAAAGAAGAGGAGCAGGTGACGGAAGAATTGCCCCTTGAGCCGATTACTTATTACGCCAAATACAAAGCGGAAACAGAAAAGATTATCAAAGGCGCTTCGTCCGGTGATTTTGTGACGGTATCCGTTCGTCCGGCAACGGTTTGCGGCTATTCGCCGCGCATGC
>METF01000185.1:0-370 GCA_001771235.1 Candidatus Zhuqueibacterota bacterium RBG_16_48_16 | reverse complement strand
CATGACCGTTTTCGGCGGCGAGCAAAAGCGGCCCAACATACATATCCAGGACCTGACGGATCTGTATATCAAGCTGGTTGATGCCCCGGCGGAATTGATCAACGGCGACGTTTTTAATGCGAATTGCATGAACATGAAAATGATCCAAATAGCCGATACGGTCAAACGGGTATTGGGCAACGGCGTTGCCATCAGGATCACACCTTCGGATGACAACCGATCCTATTATACCTCATCCGAAAAACTGAACAAGCGGCTTGGCTGGCAATACAAGTATACTGTTGAGGACGCAATTACCGATATGAAACGCGCTTTTCAAAATGGACTGATACCGAATCCGATGGAAGATGTGAAATATTATAATGTGAAA
>METF01000184.1 GCA_001771235.1 Candidatus Zhuqueibacterota bacterium RBG_16_48_16 | reverse complement strand
TCATCCGCTGCACATTGTCAAAGACTCCAAACGGCGTATAGGCATAATCAAACGTCAAGCCAAAAGACGATAACCCTAAGCCGAATGAAAAGCCACTCTCATCATTGTTCGATACATAGCCGCCGCGTAAGGAAAGAACGTTCAGCATTCGATAATCCAATCCCACCTTGATCTGCTCAGCATGCGATCGATAATGGCTCGCGTCAACACTCACATACAGCGCCTGCTCCATCGGCGCCTCACCCCAAAAATCCATCACGTTCATCGATATCCCAAGATTGAACACCAACGGCAACTGAAATCCCTCCTCCACGTACTTGATCTCTTTGCTGAAATTCCGCACCGACATGCCAAACACCAGACTCTTGAAATCCGTCCGAAACTGCGTGCCAAAATCAAACGCCAGCGGCGTCAAATCGCTGCTGATGTCCTTCTCGCTGGTATCCGGCACCGCCACCCCCGTGCTGTCCAGCTTGCTGCCAAACTCCGGAACCACGCTCTGGCCCAAATCCTGGTTCACCCACCGCACCTGGCCGCCGACGCTGAACCGGTCGGTCAATTGCTTGGCGTAGCCCATTCCCATGGCAAAGGCCGTCAAGTTAAATATCTCCGTATCCACATAACCCAAAGCCGTCGACTTGTCCACCCGCGTACCGTAAAAATCACCGTAATCCACACTCTGCAGGCTGAAGCCGATGACGCCGTAATTGCCGCGCGCCGGACTGATCGCCAGGCTGGCGGTGTTGTGCTGGATGTCGGCGATCCACTTGTTGGTGCTCACGGTCACGTCCATGAAATTCTCCATACTCGCCATGCCCGCGGGGTTGAAAAACAACGCGCTCGATCCCACCTGCAGGCTGGTCATGGCATCGGCCATGGCCGCAGCCCGGGCATCGGACACCACGCTCAAAAACTGAAAACCGCTTTGCGCCAGCTTTTCGTTCTGGGCATACGCCGAAGCCGAAGCCAATAGAACGAAAAGAAGCCTCGCTGTCATATATCTATTTCGCATTTTCATGTCTCTTACCCTTATCTAATGATCACGAATTTACGGTACACGGCTTCGCCGGTCGGCGTCTCGAAATAGGCAATATAGATACCGCTCACCACGATTTGCCCGGACGAAGTCAACGAATCCCACAGCTCATCGCCGGAGCCATCATCATGTACCTTTTCCCAGATCAGATCGCCGCGCTCGGTGAATATCTTGACCGTGCATTCGGGTGGAAGACCGTAAAAAGCAATGCGGTCGTAATGGGATTTTTCGCCAAATTGAAATACTCGCGAACGGATATCGTAAGGATTCGGCACGACGCGTATGGCTTCCAGGCTATCTTCCACCGCCGGCCGCCGTAAAAACGCCGGTACGCTGGTCAACGTCCAGAACAAGCTGCTCAGCAGCGGCGTGCCAGGCTTGATGTCGTTGGTCGATCCGTCATCTTTGGACTGGATATAGTAGTAATAATTAAATCCTCGCGCTGCCGTCGTATCATCCCAGGCGTGTACGACATTGGATTGATCGCATTCAAAAATCTTTTTGTATACCGTCAGTGGATCTATCACCGTGCTTTCGGAGCGATAAATCACATAGCCATCAAAGCCAGGGTCGTCTACGGCATTATCGGCCCAGCTCAGGCGAATCCGATCACCGCCGGAATGTACGGTGAAGGTGTTCGGAGGATCGGGCGGCTGGGGGGTTATATAATCAGAGTTGTAGTTTCTGTGTATACGCTGAAAAGTCTGGAGCATCGAATCCTTGCATGTCAACACCCACGCTTTCTTGTAGGCCGTATGATCCGTGGTTCTCGAGCCGTCGGGCATGATCAGCTCCGGTGTGCCGGTTCCGTTATAGTATCTAAGCCAGCTGCCTCCCACCTCTCGATTTTTTTCACGGCTAAGGCCAGCCACACCGCCGGCAATGATGATATGAATACTATCGCCGGGCTCAAGGGTATAGGGGCCAAAACCCTGGACGGAGGTGGTGCCGCCGATGCCCGGTCCCCATTCATTGGCCGGTGTGCCGGATTCCGCAATCTCCTGAGCCTGCGATTTTGCAGCATGTCCCTGGGACATCATTTGGTATCGCCTGGCCATAAGCGGCTCATCATATTGCGAGCTGGCTCTTTGCGCCACGTCCGAGTCGGTATCGATGTATTGGGTGGTTCGCGGCTGAGTGAGGTCGTCGGAAGGATCCTGGGACGACTTGTCCGCATGCAGCACCGTATGGCCGACAAACTTGGCCGCTGCCATAAGGCCGTCTTCGTCCTGATTCGGGCAGCCCCAGTCATCCTCGATGTTCAGCGGACGCTGCGAATGGGGACCATACCAGGCAAAATTGGCTCTCAGCATATAAAGAAGCGAATTGGGATCGTTAAAATCCGGGGCTGACGGATTGGTGCCGACAACGTCATTGACCACGTTCCGGCCCCAGGATGAATTATCGATTCCCCAACCCAGCCGGTTGCCGCCCGCGTCGTCCCTTACCGATTCGCCCGACAAGGCATAGCGATAGGAGAGGCAAAACCAGAAATCCTTCAAAGTTTGCTGATTGACCGTGCCTTCGTTGTCGATGATGCCCGTATTCTTGATGACGTAATCGTAGACATAATAATTATTGTGATATTGCTGGGTAAAGGCGTATACTTTTTTAGTGACGGTGGCTCCCATAGCGGAATGGTTTGTCACCAGAATCATGCGATCCGCAATCAAATTTTCATCAAGATCATCCAGCACGTCATAAAGCGTGTTAATAGTGGCCAGCTCATCATCCACGGAAACAAGGGGATGATCGAGCTTGCCGACAAGCTTGAATTCCACCGCATCGAACACCGGCCGCTGGGGGTATTCGTTTGGCTTGGGGCCGGCATTGACGACATAGTAAGGAAATGTCCTGTCGATTTTGGCATCGTAATAATCTTTGCTGCCCAGAAACATGCCTTTGGCGCGCATGGTCGACTGGCTGATACCATACTCTCCCGGCCAGTTGACCGTGACATTTCTTCTCTCGGTGCCGCCTGTTTCCGACTCAGAGCCTTGTTCGGAGAAATAGGTGTGCAGCGAGCTGACACGCAGCCATTTCAGCTCGCCCGAGGCACCGATGGCCTGGGCATGGGCGTTTTGGACGCCACTCATTACAATAAGCGTTAACAATAAAAACAGCCAGCTTGTGTTTTTCAGTATTTTCATTTTTAAGCCTCTGTTCGTTTTAGCCTAATTCCAATCAAATGATAGACGCAGACCGAAAAAGATTTGCCGCGGATTCAAAAAGGTGAACGAATCCTGGTTCGGCATGTCGATGTATGCCTTGTCTTCAAGAATTTGATTGAGCCGGCCCTTTTCAACATCCACCCAGGCCTCATCGACATACTCGACGTAACGTTTGCTGCTCTTGTCATAATAAATTACATCCGGATCGCCCGTATCCACTTCATAGTCAATCATGCCGCGCGGAAACATGGGCTGATAATCCACACCTTCTTTTCGATATGCGCCGATCCTGTCATCTCCAGGAATATTATCATACGCCTTACTTTCGGGCAGGTGGAGACTGTCATAATAAAATTCGGAATCGCCGGGCTTGCCGCCAAAATTAGCCAGCGACATTCGGCGGTGGTTGAACAGATTCTCAATATCCACAAATGCCTGAATGCGGAATTTGTTAATATTAATCGTCTTGCTCAATCTCAACACCACATCAAAAATGTCCGTCTGCTGAACGTTATTGGCAATGGAGGTGATCCCTTTCGGATTCCGTGTGACCCATTGGCCGGCTTGCCAATTGAGCAGCAGGTTTGCCATGTAACCGCCAAGAGGATGAAGACCGGACGCCCTGGGACCAAAAGTTTCCGGTGTGTACAGCGAAAGATTGAAGCGGGCATAAGGACGCGGTGTCGGCCGCTCCTGATAAAGAAAGACGGTAGATTCATCATAATCACTTTGTTTTTTAGGGTCCTCATAAACCTCCGCCCGGCCAAAGTGGCCGAAGGTGCTCACCTGGTAGGTATAATTGCCAAAGAAGGTCCACCACTGCCCGCGGTTTTTCCGCAGGGATAGCTCAAAACCGCGAATGTCTTCGTAGCTGTTGCTGGTCGTTCTGTTGTAAACAGAGCCTCCGACAGAGCTATACTGTGTCGTATTCTGTTGGTCAAAGATATCATGATAAAAGGCCGTCAACTGAACCAGGTAATCATTAAAAATCGAATGGTCGTAGCCCAGCTCATAGGAAATCGTCTTGGCCAGAATCAGGTTCGGATTACCGAATATGGTCATTCGCTGGTCGACCGCACGGCCAACTCTGAACAGGGTTTCGTATGAGGGTATTTGCTTAAAGTGGCCGTAATTAAAATAGAGCTTGGAGTTTTCGGTAATGGGATGCGAAATTCCCAAACGCGGGCTTAATTGCCATTGGGCTTGGGATGGCTCTTTTGCAAATTCCCTGCTCTCATCATACTTGGAGGTAAAGAAATATCGGTCATACGGATCCACGGCCCACCAGTCCGTATTGGAATTGGAATAATCGAGACGCATGCCAAGATTCATGATAAAGCCTTTGGTCTCGAGCTTGTCCTGAAGATACATGGCGGCGCGCGCCGGGAAAACATGCAATTGAACACGTTCTTCGTAATTCGTGTCAGAATAGTTGGCAATGACTCCATAATCAAAATTCAGATCGTTATAGAGAATTTCGACCCCGCCTTTTACCAGGTTGCTGAAATTCACCTGGCTGGTCATGTCGAATTTCAGTGTGGTGGACGAGGATTTGGTATTATCGCGGCGCTTGCTGGTAAAGCCGCCAAAAAGCATTCCGCTGATGCCGACTTCATCCTCATTATCATATCCGAAAGGCGCTTCATCGACAAAATAGCCGGGCAGGATTTCGTACTTTTCCGTCTTATCTCTTCTGTAATTGGGATAAGCTTCATAATCACGCTTGAAATGTTCAAAAGAAACTTCGTAAAACGACTTACGATTGAGTGTATGGGTCAACTTTGCGGCGACGCTTTGGTGGCTGATATCGGCCAGGCTGAACTCGCCTGTGGCAAAAAGACCGTTGAGCCGCTCCCCTACTACACTGGCAATAGTTCCTGGAAAGCGCATATATCCATAGGACCAGTTTTGCTGCATAGTGAATTGCTTCCCCGTCAGGCCGGTGACGAGCAGTTTCATCGAGGGCGAAATGTCTGATGTGACTTTTAAATTCCAGTCATAGTCGACATAATCGTCCCTGGTCAAAGGCACGAGCAGCAACTCCCTATGCCGGCGGTAAGCTGTGAAAAATCGAAGTCCGCCCAGGTTCTCGCTTATGATCGGCACCGGTCCGCCAAAGCCGGCATCGATATCATAATCCGGCTTGTCCGTAGGCGGCTGCTTGCGAGTCTCCCACATGAACTTGCGCTGGGCGCCGAGAGGAGATAAATCGTTGGTGGGATCGCTATCGTTCATCAATCGTTCCGAGACCGCATTCCAGCCCTCAAAACTGGCATACTGACGCTGGTCATAGGTATCCCAATAGCTTCTCATACCGTTGCCATTGAGATCATCGAACGGCTCGCCAGTATCCCAAACAGCGTTGCCGTTGACATCTTCATAAGGTTCTCCTGCCGCAGTCCCGGTCCAGCATACGGCATCATCATAATAAGGGCGCAGCCAGTTGGAATTCGGGTCAAAGGGCGATATACCGAAATGCTTGGCAGCAGGCGGGCTGTATTTGAATTCAATTCTGCCATTGTACCCCGCCTTGCCACCTTCCCTGGTGACAACATTGACAATGCCGGAACGCACCTGTCCATACTCAGCATTAAATCCGCCGCGCTCAACGGATATCTCCTTAACCGAGCTGAGCGCGATGCTCGACACCGGGTTGTTGTTGCGAGGGTCACGAAGGGTCACGCCATCCATCAGGAAAAGGGCTTCATCCGGCCCTCCACCGCGAATCTGCAGACCCCCTTGAATACCGGCTTGCAGTCCGATGACATTCTCAATATTTGAAACAGGCAATTCTTCGACTTCCTGTGGTGTGAACGATACAACACTCGTAGCCACATCCTGTTTGATGATATTTTTCTCGGCGACCACCGTCACCGTTTCCCCCTCCAGCGCTTCCATTTCCAGGGTTACATCCACTCGAGCCGTCTGATCGATGAGAACCCGAACATTTATCACCGTAACTTTTTTGTAGCCCATCATGGAAACCTGGATATCGTAAATGCCCGGCGGGAGATGCAAAATAGTATAGTGGCCGTTTACATCAGCGGCAGCGCCCAATTCCGTTTCAAGGACAACCACATTGGCACCGGGGAGTGGCTCCGAGTTTTCCTGGTCTACAATCAGGCCAGCTATTTTTCCGGTAGTCCCCGCCCATAACAAAGAGGAAAAACACATTCCTATGAGAAAAACAATTGCAATGACGGGGCGGACATGTTGGCTCATATTAATTTCCTCCTGAAAGGTAAGACATAGAGAAGAGTGGGCAAGATGTCCATGCTATGGCTGTAAACCATTTATGAAGATTTGTAGACATTCAGCCAATTCATGAATAATTATGCAAGTTAACGCCCAAAGATAGCAGATATGAAGAAGTGAGGCGAGTGAATAACTGTGAATTAACCGTTAATCGGAGCCGTCGGATTTATTTTCTTTAAGAGGGGAAGTAGTTGCCGGTGTAGCGGGGAAGTGAATCCCTTTTACGGGAGGCCACTTCCGGCAGCGGAAATTGTTTTCCGCTTTTGGAGGTGGCCTTTTCCATAAAAGAGCAGTCATCTCCGAACCCACAAGGATATTTGTTCTCTTTACCGATCGAAAGACAAATATCGAGAGGGTTTCGGTTTGAACTTTGGTGTTCCGGTTTACTTGAGCAGCATCATCTTCCTGGTGATGAGCTCGGAACCGGTGTTCAGTCTGTAAAAGTAAACACCACTCGCCAGTTTTGAGCCGTCGAATTGAATCGTATGCTTTCCGGCAGGTTGAACCTCGTTCACCAACTGTGCAACCTCATTGCCAAGCAAATCGAATACTGCCAAATTAACATTGCTCAGCTTTGCCAGTGAGTAGCTGATGCTCGTGGACGGGTTGAACGGATTTGGATAATTCTGACCCAGCGTAAAAGAGTTCGGAGTCGTCAGCTCTTTTCCTTCGACAGCCGTGCCAATTGGTCCGGTCAAAACA
>METF01000183.1:8367-14882 GCA_001771235.1 Candidatus Zhuqueibacterota bacterium RBG_16_48_16 | reverse complement strand
CGGTGACCGTGTCGGTCTTGCTTTCCAGATTTACGGTCCAGGTTCCCGCGCCCGTGGAAACCGTCCACTGCTCGCCAATGTCCGCGGCGAAATCCACCCAGGTGTTTTCAATGGCGCTCATCGTATCCAGTCGATATCCGAGCTTGTTGTCCTCGGTCAGGCGCATGGCCAATCCCTCGATGCCGCGAAACTGATCGAAACGATAAAAAAAGTACTCTTTGCCGAGGGTAAATGTATCAATGATCGTTTCCGTGAACGTGCCGCTCCCGCCAAACGTCCATTGGTTGCCAGGCTCCAGCGGGAAATAGGTTGCAACGGTCAGGGACTGGCAGTGAGCCGTGTCGAATTCAGCAAGGGGAGAGACCTGTTCCTCTGTTGGCGGGCAAATGCTGAAATGGTTGTATTGGGCATTGATCTTCTCATCCTGGCCCGGATCAGGCGACCGCCTTTCAATATCCACCCCATCATTACCTGTGATGTCATTGCCCTCGCCGGGGAAACCACCAATGATCGGTTGGGCCGCCTGGGAAACGACAATGCCGCCGCGAAAATTCTGGCTGATGATATTTTGCCGGAGGATCGGGCGGGCGGAATCCATAACGGCGATCCCGCCACCAAAATCTGCCGAATTGTGTGAAATGGTATTCTCGCTCAGCCGTGCTTTTGAGGTGCCCGACACGTAAATCCCGCCGCCATAGTTGACCAGGGCGTCACAAACAGAAGTGGCAATATTGCTGTGCAGACTATTATTTTTGATAACAGGCGCCCCGTTACCTGTGACAGCGATTCCTCCGCCAAGCCCGCCGCATCCGGCCAACACCATGTTCTGCCGGATTACGTTTCGGCTGAGGGTGGGTGATGATGAAAAGCACCATAGGCCGCCGCCATAAACATTACCATCGTCTGCTGCCGTGCCGGAGCCATTGCGCAGAGTAAATCCGTGAAGAATCGCTGTCGAATCCTCGCCGGAAATAAACTTGACCACGCTGCCCTTTTGGCCCCCATCGATGATCGTCTCCGCCGGCCCCGCGAGACTTTTCACAACCACATTCTGACCGTGGAAATCGATATTCTCCATATAGACACCCGGGCTGACCAACACGGTATCGCCGTCGGCGGTAGAGTCGATGGCGTTCTGAATCGTCGGCACGTCCTGGGGCACGCGGATCACTTTGGGCGGGAAAGACCCGCTTTGGAAGCGCCAGACGCCGGTGCCTTGTGTGGCAATGAACAGTACGTTGCCTGACGCCGGATCCGCCCCGATGGTGGTCATGGCGGAGATAAACTGCCGTGTTTCAATCTGCTGCCAGGTCGCACCGGAATCAAAGCTTTCCCAAAGCGGAAAGACCTTCGAGAAGCCCCTTATCACGCCAGCCGCATAAATATGCCTCGGATCAGCCGAATCAATGGCAAGACCGATAAAAGTCACATCCTCATCTTCAAGCCCGGTTGCATCCCAGGTTACGCCGCCGTCCCCTGTCCTGATTACTGCGCCTTCAATGCCTGCAAAGACTATCTCGACGTTGTCAGGATGAATAGCAATGGCACGTACAGCGTTCGAGGCGTTGCTTGGTCCAGTCGCTGTCCAAGTGCCGCCGCTATCAATCGATTTAGCCATCCATGCGGCTGCGGCGTCTCCGCTGCCCCCTCCGCCTGCCCAGACATGACCGCCGGACTGATTGGCCTGTATGTCATCGAACGTTCCGGACGCCGAGAAAACCTCTTGCCAATACCGGCCGGTATTCATCGACCGATAAATCCGTGCGACGTGCCCGGGTGTTCCGGCAAAGAGAGGCTGAGGCGGCTCATGGCCGGAATAGGAAAATCCGGCCATGGCGGTAATGCCTGGTGTTGACAGCCGGATCATCCCACTGTCCGCAGGCTGCCATTTTCCTTCCGGTTCGTATCGGTACAAGAGCGTCGAATCGCCCGCCGACCGATTTGGCTCAACGCCGGCAAAAAGGGTGTTATAATCCGCCGGGCCGACACCCCAATGATAAACACACAAAGATGTTACTTTTTTGCCTTCCAGTCCAATCGGCACCCATCCTGAATCCGGCGATGAGAGATTCCGCCGGAAAACACCCCCTGCATCGGTGCCCGCATAGAGATAGCTGCCCATGGGAATTCCCTGCGGAATGGGCGTGACCGCCAGCGCCGTGATATTCATTCCCTGCAACCCAAAAGGCTCCAACCTACTGGCACTTGCTGATGTGCTCATGAGCACGATGAACATAAAAAGGCAGACTCTTTTCACGAATCGCCATTTAATGCAAGGTCCATACGAAGGCTTTATTTCCTCCTGCAGCCCCAACAGATCAATCGCTGAATTGAAAAAACTTGCCATGTATGCTCCTTCTCCCTTTGCTGGTCGCTTCCGATGATGCATGGGATTCGGCCTCTCAGTTTGTAGTTCAAGCTTTAGCTTGCTAACCAGCCTGAAGGCTGAACTACAGACTAAAAAGTTCCAAGAGATAAATCCTGCAAATCTCTGTCGTCCTGTTTACAAAATCTTAAACAACACATCCCTGCGATCGATTACTTAAATGTGACATGACGAGCATATTTTCACACACCCGGTCTGGAGCGCAGTCAATAGGCCTTATCAATTGTCATGCCATAATTCAGGAGTTTTTCTTGGGACAGAATACGGGATTGGGCTTGCGACGGAGGTGAGGTATCTGTTTTTTTGCGGGCGGATTATCAGAAATCTGAAAATTCTTCAGTGGTTGGAAAATTTTTCGCACTTGTTTTATGTGGCCAATGGTTTTACCTGCTCGTGGCCGCCGGCGTGTATTTCTGCCGAATGGAGGCGGGCAAGTACGTTAAAGAGATCAAGCTTGCATCGATGAGGTAAACGGCATCTTCCCGGAAGCTCCAGGCTTCCTGGAAGATATATGATCGGGCTTTGGTGAGAGGTATATTTCTAAAAGCGAAACTTAATCATTTCAAAAAGTGCGTCGCACATTTGGCAATCGTCTTTGCCTCGTCGTTGGAGAACCAGGTTGGAGGACTCGATATGCGGCGAAATGTTTCGGACGCTATAAACCAGCTTCTCGTAATCACGGATATTCCACATGACCGGGGCTTCACTGAGAAAACAGCTTGATCTTTTATGTGAAATTGTTATAATAGTGTTGTCAAATTTTACAGGAAATTTATAAAGTAGGCTTTATGGAAGACATTATTTCATTACAGAATCCCTGGAAGCGAGGCCAACCGGCCCTGGCGGGAAAAATATTACCGAGAAAAATCCTGCCGCTGATCGAGGCCTGGCTGGACGAGCCGGAGATCATTGTCATCAAAGGTGCCCGTCAGACCGGCAAGACGACCATTCAATACCATTTGATCGATCAGCTCCTTCAACGGGGAGTGAAACCGGAAAATGTATTTTATTTTCTACTTGATAATCTCACCCTCCAGCAGCGATTCAGTGAGCATCCGTATGTATTGAAGCAGACTATTGAGAAATTCCTGGGGCAACCTCTGGAAAAACATGGCCAGCGAATCTATCTCTTCCTGGATGAAATTCAAAAACTGCGGCAATTCAGCACCCAGGTCAAAGAATACTTTGATCTTTTTCCTAATATGAAATTCATCCTCTCCGGCTCGTCGATTTTGCAGGCGTCGGCTTCCATTTCGGAAAGCCTGCGGGGGCGAACCATCAGTTTTACGGTTACCCCCTTTTCATTAGGCGAAGTTATGCCGCATATACCTGCCTGTACTCTAGCGAATTTGCAGGATTGGGAAACCATCCAGCAACACCACGCTGCAACACTTCCCCACAAATCGGAAATACTCTTACATCTCAACCAGCACCTGGTATTTGGCAGCATGCCGCGGATTCATTTATCACAAACCGATTCCCAGCGACAGATGCGATTGGCAGAGTATATTGACACATTCATGCGAAAAGACATCATCGAAACGTTACGCGTGGCAAAATTCCTGGATTTTGAAAAATTGTTGCGATTGCTGAGCTTTCAAGTTGGCAACGTGGTCAATATTTCCGAATTGGCTACTCGGACGCAATTAAGCACTGAGACAATACGAAAATATCTCACACTGGGTGAAGAGGCATTTATATTCCAATTCGTGGCTCCCTTTTTTTCGAATAAAAGAAAATCCCTGGTAAAGGATCGAAAAATATACTTTGAAGACCTGGGAATTCGTAATCACCTTGCCGGGCAGGATTCGCTAAATCTGCTCAATCATCCCGACCTGGGAGGCGAAGCGGAGAACTTTGTTCACATTACCCTTGGTAAATATGGAGAGAACAACAAGCATCGCTTCCGCGAATATTTTTTCAAGAGCTACCGTGGACAGGAAGTCGATTTTATCATCGAGATGAACGGAGATTTGATTCCCATTGAAGTCAAATACCAGAACCAACTGCGCCGGCGGGATTATGATCACTTGCTGATGTTCATGGAAGATTTCGATTTGAATAAAGGACTGCTGGTTACGAAAGATCTTTTTGATCGACGGATGTTTGATGATCGAGGGGTTATCCTGGTGCCGTTATGGTTGTTTGCGACGATTGTTTGAATCTTGTTCATTTCTCTTTTTCTCTCCTTTTTTCCCTAACCAATTCCTTCCGAACAAAAAATCACGCCGGCATTGAAACCGATAGTGCGAAATTCCGTCTTGTAGGTATTCTCAGAAATTCATGAATCCCTTGATGCAATCAGCGGAAAACAATCGCGCTGTAAAAACCCCGGGACTAAAATTATGAAACGATTCTTGCTTATTCAAATGAGCTTGCTCTTTGCGCTTTTTTCCCATTCCCTTGGGCAGGATAAAACGAAAATCTCAGGGACGATCACCGATCATAATAATGCGCCGATGCCCTTTGTCAATGTCTTTTTCAAGGACAGCTTTGAAGGCGTCGTCAGTGATTCCACAGGCTATTTCGAATTTAACACATCACTGACGGGAGGGCAGGTGCTGGTCGCTATGTTTATGGGATATGAGACCTGGGAAAGACGTGTGACCCTCGGACAGGGCGAGACGGTTTCTTTTGCCATCAAAATGGAGCCGACCGTTCTTGAAACCGAAGGCACGTCGGTTACGGCAAGTGCGTTTACTTCCGGTGACGAAAAGGGCGTCACCCTGCGGAGCATGGACGTGCTCACAACGCCGGGCGCGGCCGGGGATATATACCAGGCCATTCAAACCTATCCCGGCGTTTCCAGGCTCGATGAAGGCTCCGGCCTGTTTGTGCGCGGCGGCGATTTCACCGAAACAGTCTCGATTTTGGACCAGGCGACGGTGGTGCATCCTTATCGATGGGAATCCCCGACGGGCGGCGTCTTTGGCACGATCGCTCCCTTTTTGGTGAGCGGCACGTTTTTCTCCAGCGGCGGGTTTTCGGCAAAATATGGAAACGCATTGTCCGCCGTGTTGGCCATGGAAAGCCTGGGCATGCCGGAGCAGAATCTCTACAACTTTAACGCTGGGCTGGCCGGTGTCTCAGCCGGCGCGGCGCGGGTGCTGGTTCCCGGCAAGCTTGGCGTCCGTTTCTCGGGTAATTATATCGCCACTGACCTCATGTTCCGGATCAACCAAAGCAAAGAGGAATTTACCGTCCTGCCCAGCACAACCGACGGCAATCTCGGCCTGACCTACAGGTATTCCGCTACCGGCCAATTGAAATTTTTCACCTTTGGCAGCCGCGATAAAGTCGGCGTCAGGCTCGATCAGCCTTCGTTCGACGGGGTCTTTACCGGCGGTGGACAAAACCAGTTGTACAACATGCAATGGTCGGAATTGCCGGCTAAAAACTGGCTGGCCAGGACCAGCCTGTCCCTGAACCAGTTCAAGTCGGACATGGCTCTTGGCATACTGGATTTGAGCCAATGGGACACCACCTACAAGCTCAGAACAGACCATGAAGTACGGTTAAACCGAAAAATGCACTGGAATTTCGGCGCCGAGGTGGAATATACCGTCAATCGATTCGAAGGCGTCGTTCCCGTGTACGACCTGCTGCTGGATCCTAATGCCGAATTCCATGAGATCGATGCAAAATTCGGCGCCCGGCGAACCGGTTTTTATGCAGAGTCTATTTACAACCTGGGCAGAAACCTGGCTCTGAATATCGGCCTGCGCGGCGATCATCACAATTTGGCAGAAAAGCTTGTCTGGGATCCTCGGGCGTCGCTCATGTATTCCCTTTCAAAAAACAACAGCGTTCGCGCGTCCTGGGGCGTCTTCCACCAGTTTGCCACGCCTTTTCAGTACGCTCCCGGCCCCGGCAATCCCAATTTGGAGGCCATGAAAGCGCAGCATGTGATTTTGGGATATGATTATCAGAAGGACCGATACCAAATCAGGTTCGAGGCTTATTACAAAGATTACGACGACCTGCTGATAAAAGATGTCGACAATGGTTATGTGAACAAAGGCTATGGCTATGCCAGCGGTGCCGATCTGTTTTTCAAATTTGGCGAGCTGTTTCGCGATCCGCTGAACGGCTGGATTTCTTACAGCTTAATGCAGACGAAAAGATATCA
>METF01000183.1:5819-8357 GCA_001771235.1 Candidatus Zhuqueibacterota bacterium RBG_16_48_16 | reverse complement strand
GCGGTCTTTGCGGTTTCGGAAGACGCCGTTACCGAAGGTTATCATTACGAGTATGCGCCTTCCTCTTATGACATTACCCATAATTTGACTGTGGTGACCAAAGTGAATCTGTCCGCGCAGTTGAATGCGGGCGCGACCTGGCGGATAGCGACGGGCAGGCCCATCACGCCTGTTGTGGATGCGGTAAAAGATCCGTTGTTCGACTATTACCACCCCATCGAAGGAGATGTGAATTCGGAACGGCTGCCCGCTTACCATCGCGTGGACATAAGTGGCACCTATTATATACCATTGAAGGGAAGCAATTATATTGTTTTCTATGCCGGATTGTCGAATCTGCTGAACCGCAAAAATGTGCTGGATTATGATTATTCGATTGATTATTCTTCACGAAAACCGCGAACGACCAATTTTTCGCGCTTTATTTATTTCGGCTGCACCATGTCCTTTCAGTCAGCCGGGTTGTTTTAGCCTATTTTTGAGCGATTCAGCCAGAAATTGATGCACTGGCAGGTGTTATATTCGGTGTTCACGCTTTAGCATGCCCCCGCCCCAAGCAAGCTAAAGCTTGAGCTCCGAACCCTACCAGATAAAAGTCGTTCAATTTACGTTTAAAGAATTGGAGGAGAAATGATCAGGAATACTTTTTTGGCTCTCTTATTCGTTTCGATGGCATTCGCCCAGGGCAAAGTCGAGAAATTTATTGTCGAGGGCAAAGAGCAGCTCAAGGCCGCATCGAACAGCTACGAAGATGAGGCATTCATAAAAGCCCGCTCCCTTTTCGAGCGGCTGCTGATGCAGGAGCAAAAGCTGGATTTGATTCACTACTATATCGGCTTTGCGGACTATCGCCTGGCGACAAAATATTTCGAAAGCCATAATGAAAAAGCGGAGCAATACCTGGACGACGGGATCGCGCATCTGGAAAAGGCGATCCAATTAAATAATGAATTGGCCGATGCCCAGGCCCTGGTCTCGTCGCTTTACGGCCAAAAAATCGGCCTCGATCCTGCACTGGCCATGACGTTGGGCCCGCAGGCCTGGATAGCCATGGGTAATGCAAAAAAATCTTCACCGGGCAATCCGCGCGTTCTCATGCTGCAGGCCATATCCACATATTACTCCCCGGAGCAGTACGGCGGCAGCAAAACGAAAGGTGCGGAAGAGATGGGAAAAGCCATCGCTGCTTTTCGCGGGGAAAAACTCGAAGATCCGTTGCTGCCGGATTGGGGATTCGAAGACGCGCTGATGATGATGGCCAACTGGCAATTGGAGCACGGCCAAAAAGACGAAGCGAAGAAGCTGGTCACGGAAACACTTGAAATCAATCCCGATTTCGGCTGGGCGAAATCGATGCAGAACAGTCTGGGGATGTAGCGCCTGGTTTTTCTCCCATCGCCTTTGGCTAGTAGTTTCATCTCTGGCAAAAGGGGAAAGATCAACTGCAAATTGCCATGAGTCAGATGGCAGCAGCAAACACAATTATTCAGCCCACTAAACACACAAAACAAACGAAAGGAATCAATAAGACGGGAAAACTGGTACTACAGCGAAAGATTGACTTATGGTTTAAAAAGACTTTCACGGTTGTACTGGAAATCGTTTAGTATTATTTTCATTCGTTTCGTGTGTTTCGTGGGCAGAGTAGTGGTCAGTAAACAGTGAGAAGGAGGCACAACATGTTCGAGTTACCCGAAATTGTTCATCTTTCCAAACAGATCAATGAAACGCTAAAAGGCAAGACGATCAAAAAGGGGTCGCTGGGCAATTCACCCCACAAGTTTGTCTGGTATAACCGAAAACACGATGAATTCGAAAAATTAACGCAGGGGGAAATTATCGGAGAGGCCACACCCAAGGGGAGATGGATGACCGTTCAGCTCGATCCGGGCTACCTGCTGCTTTTTGGCGAGATTGGCGGAAAAATGCTCTATCATCCCGCCGGGGAAGAGTTGCCGAAAAAATATCATCTGCTGATCACCTTTGAGGACGATACCGCCTTTAGCGCGACGACCCAAATGTGGGGAGCTTACGAGCTGTATCAACAGGGAGCCGAGCTGAACAAATATGTGAAGGACATGAAAACGACTCCCCTCGACCCGGGTTTTACCTTTGATTATTTCAATGATCTCATCGATTCGCTCCCGGAGAAAAAGAGCGCCAAGGGACTTTTGACCCAGGACCAGCTCATTCCCGGCCTGGGCAACTCTATTGCCCAGGACATCCTTTTTCGCGCCCGGCTGAGCCCCAAGCATCCCGTCGAAAAGCTCAGCCGGGATCAAAGACAAACCTTGTACGATGCCATCCTGAAGACAATTCATGAAGTGATTGAAAAGGGCGGCCGTTATGACGAGACCGATCTTTATAATGATCGGGGAAAATACATCCGTCTGATGGACAAAAACGCCGCCGGTCAGCCCTGTCCGGAATGCGGCACGAAAATCGTCAAGATCCAGTATTTGGGCGGGGCTTGTTACTTTTGCCCGCAGTGTCAGCAGTCGTGATCTTTGAGAATTCTGATTGGCAGAATAATTATTC
>METF01000183.1:5049-5681 GCA_001771235.1 Candidatus Zhuqueibacterota bacterium RBG_16_48_16 | reverse complement strand
ACCTTATGGTCAGGACACCCACTGCCCGATTCACTTTACCGCTGAAACGATTATGGTCTTCCGACATCGCCATGATCGCTCTCATCGCTTTGCTCGATCTTGTTCTGCATCTCATCGCCATCAAAGGCTATGGCTATTTCCGCGATGAGCTTTACTATATCGCTTGCAGCAACCATCTTGATTTTGGCTATGTCGATCATCCGCCTCTTTCCATTATTTTGCTTAAAGCCATTCGCCTGGCGCTGGGTGATTCCATTGTTGCTATCCGCATCCTGCCGGTGATTGGCGCTGCCTTGTTCGTATTTCTCACAGGATTACTGGCGCGGCAGATTGGCGGCAAAAAGGCGGCCGTTATCCTGGCCGCAATCGTTTCTTTCGCGCCGCTTGGCAATTTTTTCAACTTTCATATTTACTCGATGAATTTTTTGGACCAGTTGTTCTGGCTGACCGCTTTTTTAATTCTGGTCCATATCATCAGATCCGGGGACACGAAATACTGGCTGTGGTTTGGACTCGTTGCCGGTTTGGGATTACAGAACAAGATTTCCGTGCTGTTCCTCTGTTTCGGCGTATTCGTGGGCCTGGTGTTAACGGAGCAACGGAAACATCTGAAAGATAAATATTTCTGGCTG
>METF01000183.1:4722-4924 GCA_001771235.1 Candidatus Zhuqueibacterota bacterium RBG_16_48_16 | reverse complement strand
TTCTGCATAACAATCCGGCCATATTTATTATCTGGCTCGTCGGATTAGGCTATTTTTTGTTCAACAAAGCGGGCAGGCCATTTCGATTATTCGCTTTTCTCTACCTTGCCATATACGTTCTGTTCACGATTCAAAGTGCGAAAGCTTACTATCTGAGTCCTGCTTACCCCATATTATTTGCCGGTGGGGCTGTTCAATGTGA